>CAZGCS010000225.1:0-1010 GCA_964524395.1 uncultured Mageeibacillus sp. | reverse complement strand
CATTGTCAAAGATGCTGCTGTAGCTTTCGATTTTGTCATCGGTATAGACCAGGTCACCGCCCCCGCGGCTGGCTGTCATCCCCATCTGGTCTCCGGGCCGGTTTTGGTTTTGGCCGGGCCGGAACCCTTCATTCTGCCCCCGGGACGGCGGGTCCTCCTGACCGGGCATGGCGGGCCTGTCTTCACCCACTTGACCCGGTTGAAAACCCTCCGCGCCGGGCCACTCATCCGGCAAATCCGGGGGAAGCCCGGGTAAGGCCTGTTCCTGATCCATCTGTTGATCCATGAAGTCCTCGCGGTGGCCCATTTGAATTTTCACATTGTAGAGTTGGCCGCCGGAAGTTGAGTAGACACGGTCCAGGAAGGATTTTTCATAGCGTTCCAGGACCATGAAGAACCCGTAGTCCTCACCATTGACGGTGACCTTGGCGTAATTTCGCAAGGGGGTCGCAACCCCGATGTAATCCATGATCTCGTAGGCCAGGTAATCCTTCATGTAAGTTGTGTCACCCAGCAGGTTGTTGATGCAAAAGCTGTCCAGGCCGTAGTAGGTCCGGCCCTTCTGGTAGTTGTTGAACTTGAAGTGCAGGCTGTAGCGGTCGCTGTCCCGCATCTGCTCGACCTGGGTCAGGCTGGAGTTGCCCTTGGTCCGCAGGCCGACCGCCTCAAAAGTCTCCCCATTGAGGGTCAGGTCGGCCGGAATGTACGTTTTGGCCGATGGGTCGTCCAGGAGACCTTGCCAATCCGCTTCATCGACTTGGATGTCAAGGGTGACGACTTCTTCCCCGAAAAGCTGGGACTCGTATGCCATGACCTTGCTTGTTGCCCCAAGCCCTGCCAGGAGGACCAGCATGACAGAAAGAGCAAGTGCCAGGACCACGAAGACGGCCACCACTTTGTTAAGATGCCTGCTTTCAATCATGTCGGATCTCCCTTGTCCACAAGCTACATGTAGTAGTCGCCGTTATAGCTGACCAGGACCGCATGGCTGACTCCCGGGATCGAAAGCA
>CAZGCS010000224.1:0-1012 GCA_964524395.1 uncultured Mageeibacillus sp. | reverse complement strand
TTCCTTAAAGAAGGTCTTAATCTTAGCCGCGAACGCGCTTTTGGCAGATCGAGCGAAAAACTAGTTAACCTAGAGCAGCTTACTATTGCCAATCTCTTTGATGAAACGGAAGCTCTGTCAGATCCAAAACTTGCTGAGCCGAAGCTGGAAGAGGTCTTCAGCGAAGTTAAATCTCATCAGCGTAAGAAGAGAGTCTCCCTGCAAGATAGCCTGCCTGACGATCTGCCTGTAATTGAGCGCCACCATTCGGAGCTTGCCGATGGGCCGGATTGTCCGCATTGTGGTCATGAGCTAGTGAAGTTTGGCAGCAGGGAGTATAAGCATCTCATGCTTGTACCATCTAAGGCAGTGATCATTAAGGATATTACAGATGTCTTAAAATGCGTACATTGTGAAGCCGCCGGTGAAAAAGCAGTCATTAAAGAAGCTTTATGTCCTCCCTCTGTTATCCCCGGCAGCATAGCTACAGCAGAGGCCATAGCTCAGATAGCAACAGAGAAGTTCGTCCAGGCAACGCCACTTTACAGGCAGGAGAAATACTGGGAACGCTTCGGAGTAAATCTTTCCCGGCAGACCATGTCCAACTGGCTCTTGCGTGCTGCTGAAGATTTTCTGCTACCTGTTTACGATAAGATGTGCAAGCAACTGGTAGAACGAGACGTCCTCCATGCAGATGAAACCTCCTTGCAGGTTTTGCGCGAAGAGGGCAAAAGCCCCCAGAGTAAAAGTTACATGTGGCTCTATCGCACAAGCGGAGACAGAGAAGATGCTCTTGTTCTTTACCAGTATGAACGGGATCGAAAGCAGATAAGACCACAAAAGTTCCTCGCAAATTTCCGGGGTTATCTGCACTGTGATGGCTATAGTGCCTACCATAACCTGCCTGGTGATGTTATATGCGTAGGGTGCTGGTCGCATGTTCGCCGAATGCATATCGATGCCCAAAAAGCTTTGGGTAAGAATGCTGCCAGCAACAACTTGGTCGATGAGATTATATCTTACATAGAGCAAC
>CAZGCS010000223.1:0-1014 GCA_964524395.1 uncultured Mageeibacillus sp. | reverse complement strand
TCACGCTTAAGAAGCTCAACTACCTCCCGCATCACTACCAGGAGCATCTAGGTCGCACACAGCCCTATGCCGACGACATCGCTGCCCGCTCCATGGAGAATCTGAAAAAATTAGGAGACCTCTACCATGCAACCATCTGACAGCAGCAGCTACCAATCGCTGATTGAGAATTTCCGCTACCTGAAACTCGTGAAGTTTGAGGAGAATTTGTCCGAAACCTTGGATCGGGTTCAAAAAAGAGAACTGTCTGTCCTGGAAGCCTTGCATCTTTTAAGCAATGCGGAAGTCGACAAGAAAAAACATGATTCCATGCATCGAGCCATCCGGGCGGCCGGATTCCCTCACCAAAGAGGGCTCAAGGATTTTGATTTTGACTTCCAACCGACACTCAACCGCGGGCAGGTTTATGACCTGGCTACTCTCAGTTTCATTGAGAACAAAGAAAACATTGTTTTCCTGGGTTCTCCCGGTGTTGGAAAAACACATCTGGCAACTGCGCTAGGCATCGAAGCCGCACGTCATCGGATCTCCTGTTATTTCATTAAGGCCAATGAACTGCTTGGACGGCTTCGTAAAGCTAAAGAAGAGAACCGTTTGGAAACGAGTCTGCGTTACTATTCACGCCATCGTTTGTTGATTATTGATGAGTTGGGTTTCTTACCAATCCAAAAGGGTGATGAGAAGCTGCTATTTCAGGTAATTGACTTGCGCTATGAGAAAAAGAGTACGATCGTCACAACGAACGTTCAATTTTCGGACTGGGGAGAGTTGTTCGAGGATCCGACCATCGCAAACGCAATCCTCGACCGGCTCTTACATCACTCTCACGTCCTGACAATTATTGGTGATTCCTACCGGACCAAAGATCTCATAGGTATTCGAAATGACAAAACGGACAATGAATTCGGCGGGTAAAAAATTTTCACCCCCCTCGGGGGGTGAGCCTTCCTTCCCCTCCTAATGTGTACATTCTTATTTCATCAATTCTGGACAACCTTAACTTGACATTCACAA
>CAZGCS010000222.1:0-1028 GCA_964524395.1 uncultured Mageeibacillus sp. | reverse complement strand
CGACGATCTCATAGGTCTCCTCACGGGTCAGCTCCAGTCCCCACTCATAGAAGCCCGCCACGGCCTCTTCAGGCAGGAGGATGGTGAAGTCATCGCCAAGTTCCAGCTCCAGCCGGTTGGCGACCGTGGTGGAGATTACCGCCAGCTTCTTACCGGCCTCTGCCTCTTCTCTGGTAAAGAGGCGTCCGGCTTCCGGAACAAGAAAGTTCTGATGAAATTCTTCGATCTCTGAGAGATCTCTGACGCTGTAAACGGGCAGCGCACGATTCATTGCGTCATAATAATCGGCAATCTCGTAATAGATGGCCGTTTCGGGTGTCAGAGGGTCTTGATCGGATGTGACCTCGCAGAAGGGCCTGATGGCGTCTGTATCAATGCCATGGGCTTCTGCCCGGCTGCTGTAAAAGGGGACGATCTGTAGTGCTATGCCGCTCCCATCAAGGTTCCTGTTTTGTGTATGAAGGATATAGGTGGCGTCCTGGTCCGGTTCGAAGCCAAGCGCATCGAAGCTGCCTTCGAAGAAGACGGTTCTTCCGCGCTCGTAGGGTTTGAAGGAATATAAGGTCTCCACGATCTTCCCGGCATAGGAGCCCTCGGTGCCATATTGCCGAAGGCCGGTTACGAGGAAGACACCAGTATAGGCATAGCGTGAACTTCTTGCCTTGGACATGAATCCCTGAGCCGATCCAAAGCACACACTCGACGGTTGCCAGAGTTTCACATGCTGATTGGATGCAATGGCATCAAAGTCGATGGTCTCCATATCCGCCAGGGTCTCCGGAGAGAGGTAGCCCTCTCCGGACCCACCGGCATCCCGATACTTGAGTGACACGATGGTCGTGAATACTTGGTTGCTGTCCCGCAAGATCGCGTTGCTGGCGGACCATGTGTTGAAGGAAAGAAAGAGGAAGACCGTGATTGCCGCAATCAGCAGAAAGAAGAGGCCTGTGCGTACAGGTGTTCTGAGCATACTCTTGATACCATTTCGGAAATTCACCCTTGGCCTCCATGTGAATGATTCAATTCAA
>CAZGCS010000221.1:0-1049 GCA_964524395.1 uncultured Mageeibacillus sp. | reverse complement strand
CTGGCAAACCATTTTCAATATGCCTATAATGGTGGAGACTTGGAATCGCTGTAGCAGATTCCCGGCAGACGTCAAGAGTGTGATGGACCCTTGGTTGCTGATCGTACACCGGGTGGGTCAACAATGGAAAGGGAAACAGAGCATGAATGGTATTTTTTCGCTTCCCGCGGTGAGCAATGAGCCGCTTTTGGATTACACACCGGGCGCTCCGGCCCGCGAAACACTGAAAAATGAACTCAAACGTCAAGCCGGTACCATCCTCGATATACCGGTTTTTGTTGGCGGCAGGGAGATCCGGACCGGCAAGATCAAAGAAGTGGTCATGCCCCACGACCACGGTCATGTCCTGGCCCGGGTTCATCAGGCGGGTGAGGAAGAATTGCGCATGGCCATGGATGCGGCCATGGAGGCCAGGGCCGCCTGGGCCGGCATGCCCATGGAGCACCGCCAGGCCATCTTTTTGAAGGCCGCCGATCTCTTGTCCGGCCCCTGGCGGGACCGCATCAACGCCTCCACCATGCTGGGTCAAAGCAAGACCGTTTTTCAGGCCGAGATCGATTCCGCCTGCGAGTTGTGTGACTTTTTCCGCTACAACGTCGCTTACGCCGACCAGATCTACCGCATGCAGCCCGAGAGCTCCAGGGGCATCTGGAACCGGATGGAATACCGGCCCCTTGACGGCTTTGTCCTGGCCATTACTCCCTTCAATTTCACTTCCATTGGCGGCAATCTGCCGACCGCGCCTGCCTTGATGGGCAATACGGTGGTCTGGAAACCGGCCGGAACGGCTTCACTGGCCAGCTATTACTTCTTCTTGATGCTCAAAGAGGCCGGCCTGCCCGACGGGGTCATCAATTTCGTACCCTCAGCAGGCTCCGACGTCGGCCGCGTCGTGGTTGCCGACTCCCGTCTGGGCGGCATTCATTTTACGGGATCCACCGCCACCTTCCAGCAGATCTGGCGCCAGGTCGGCTGCAATATTGACAGCTACAGTCAATACCCGCGCCTGGTGGGCGAGACCGGTGGCAAGGACTTTGTCTTTGCCCATC
>CAZGCS010000220.1:0-1050 GCA_964524395.1 uncultured Mageeibacillus sp. | reverse complement strand
AGCATCATCAGCTATCTTGGGACAGTCAGCTGTATTGATAACCGGATAAGCGGTGCCGGCATTCAGATCGGTGTCCCGCTCATATTTCAGCCTGAGCCTGGCTCTCATCGCATGTCCAATTTTCTTTAACGTCTTCAAGGTAGGGTTGGCGGAAGCCGATTCCAGCTTGCTTAAATCGCTCCTATTAATGCCGATCATTTTTGCGAGTTCAGCTTGTGTCAGTTTATTATCTGCTCGAAATTGCAACAGCGTCCCGGCAATCTCGAAATCCGGCCCCCATTCATCATAGGCAGCTCTGAATTCTTCATTCTGCATCTGTTCTTCCAGATAATTTTGACTCAATCTCATAATCTCTTCTCCTCCTTTCGTTTACAAAAATCATTCTTTCTTTTTATAGCAATGTCGATCTCTTTTCGTGGCGTTTTTTTCTGTTTCTTCATGAAACCATGGAGGTAAATTAATTTGTCGTCCTGATCGCAATAGAAAATGATTCTCGGGTCCTGTCCGCCAGCCTTTACCGTGAGTTCATAAAGGCCGTCTCTTAAGATTTTCACGAAAGGCAGCAAGGCTTTTCCCCAGAATTTCTCAAGGTGCTCAATTTGTCGGAGTATTTTTGACGCGATCCTGACATTTTGTTCTTCCAGCCATTGTTCAACAGGACTTGACCCGGAAATAGACTTGTAAAAAACACCTGACTGCTTTTCCACATTCACTGTCCTTCTCCATTATCACATACTTTATTGGCTATAACCAACATTTCAAGCTTTTCAATTTGGTTTGGCTCTGGAGATTCGAAAGGCGATCTCACTGCCATCCGACCTCATCCAAAACCTTTAAGGAGCTTGGATCCGTTTGAGGGAGGGTCTTCCCATATTAATCTCATATTTGTCTGCTATTTTCGGCGAGAAGAAAACTCAACGACATTATCCTTGAGAACTTGAAAGCGCAGAGTCCCTGAACACATAAATAAAAGCCCTGCAACATCATCGTTACAAGGCTTTCTGGTGGAGACGAAGGGGATCGAACCCTCTACCTCTTGAATGCCATTCA
>CAZGCS010000219.1:0-1055 GCA_964524395.1 uncultured Mageeibacillus sp. | reverse complement strand
AGGAACAGCAGTTCGCCATGTATGGACTCAGCTTCAAGGATTTTTTGCAATACTCAGGCCAGACCATCACCCAATACCGCGCCGGCCAGGCCAGGAAATCCCGCAAACTGATTGAGAGCGCCTGGGTGGTCGAAACCATCCGCGAGGCGGAGAAAGAGCGGTTTGACTTAAGTGAGGAAGAGTTTGAGAAAGCTGTGGGGGAGGCGGCTGAAGAAGCAGGCATCTCGGTCGAGCTGTTCCGGGAGCAGTATCTGAAATCCGACCACGATGAGGAGCATTTGCGTCACGACTTCGAGAGCCGGAAACTCCTTGACTGGCTCAAGGAAGTCAGCCTTGCCACGGATGTGCCGCCCGAACCGGATGAGGAGGACGACCACCATCACGACCACGATCACGATCATGGCCACGACCACCATCACGGCCATGATCATGCCCATGAAGAATAAACCAACAATCGAACCTCGTAGAAATGGAGGATATTGAGATGAATTTGACGGATGAGACCCGCTTCGACCCGGCCCGGATGAACCTGGTACCCATGGTGGTCGAGCAGACAACGCGAGGGGAACGCTCTTACGATATTTTTTCCAGGCTCCTCAAGGAGCGCATTGTAATCCTGAGTGACCAAGTCAACCACGTCACCGCCAGCCTGGTCATGGCGCAGTTCCTTTTCCTGGAGGCGGAAGACCCCGATAAAGATATTCAGTTCTACATCAACAGCCCGGGCGGGGAGATTTCCTCGGGCCTCCTGATTTATGACACCATGCAGTACATCAAGCCGGATGTCCAGACCATCTGCATGGGCATGGCAGCCAGCATGGGGGCCTTTCTTGTGGCGGCCGGCACCCCCGGCAAACGCTTCGCCCTGCCCAATGCCGACCTGATGATCCATCAGCCCAGCGGAGGTGCGCACGGACAGGCCACAGACATTACCATCGCGGCGGAATACATCGTGAGGCTGAAAAAACGACTCAACGAAATTCTGGCGGAAAAGACGGGTCAGCCCTATGAGGTCATCGAGCGCGACACCGACCGCGACAGGTGGTTGTCGGCGC
>CAZGCS010000218.1:0-1058 GCA_964524395.1 uncultured Mageeibacillus sp. | reverse complement strand
TAGTCGCCGTTATAGCTGACCAGGACCGCATGGCTGACTCCCGGGATCGAAAGCAGGTGATTGATAAAATTGACCGAGACGTCTTTCAAACGGACCTCAACCGTCAGTTCAATTCCCTGTCGGGAGACCGTCTTTGACTTAACCGAGTGTTTACGGGTTGCCTGTTCAATCAATGCCAGGGCGCTGCTTTCGGCGCTCTCCTCTGCCAGGTTGAGGACCACCATATAAGGGGTATTGGTGGTCTTGCGGTTGACGAAGACAAAGAGGATGGCCCCGATGATCAGGGAGCCCAGGACCACCAGGGGGATGAGGCCTACCCCGACAATAATGCCGGCCGTAATGGACCAAAAGAGGTAGACCAGGTCCAGGGGCTCCTTGACCACTGTCCGGAAGCGGACGATCGACAATGCCCCCACCATGCCCAGGGAGGCAATAAGGTTGGAGGACACTGCCAGGATGACCAGGGTGGTGATCAGGTTCATGCCGATCAGTGAAATACCGAAAGCCGATGAATACATGACCCCCGTGTAGGTCTTCTTATAGACAATGAAGATAAAAAGACCGATGGCCAGGGAGATGAGCAGGGCCACCAGGATATCCGGGATGGAAAAGGCGGCTGCCTTGTCCAGGTAGGTGAATTGCATGAGTTGTTCCAACATTTTCTTCTTTCCTTTTCTTAAACCAGTCTGGAGACCAGGTATTTTGAAAACTCGCTTTCATGCCGCCTGCCTGTCTGCAGAGCCTGGCGGATGAACTCCGGCAGGAAGCCGTCGTATTTGATCTCAAGGATGGTGGCCCGGGCGGCCGGAATGGTCACAAGCTTCGGGTCAAAGAGCCCCTGCACCTGCTGGGAAACCCGGACATCCCGGTCAAAGGTGATCCGGACATTGCCCGCAGGGAAGGTGTAGGCCTCCCGGAAGTAATCAACGATCACCCGGGGCCGCAGGTTCTGCTCCTTCATCTTGATGTAGACTTCCATAAAAAGAGGTCTGGACGCATCCTTGAGGAAGAAATAATCCCCGTCCAATAGAGACTGGCATTCCTCCTGGCTGATCACT
>CAZGCS010000217.1:0-1066 GCA_964524395.1 uncultured Mageeibacillus sp. | reverse complement strand
TGGAATCCATGCTTGATTATGATCAAAGCCCTTTAGAGACACATCAAACGTGGGAAGCTTGTGCAAAGGGCTGGAGGGGATTAGATGACAATGGAAGAAGCAATCCGGACTCGTCTTCTGCGCAGCAGGATCCACTGCCTGTCCGCTTATCGAATGGTATTCTGATGAACAGAAAGGAAAAGGATTGGTATCATCGACAAAGAATATGGGCATTCTCAAGACAGCATTATCGCCCCACATACAGAACGTTTTATGTGCTTTTAATGCCAACGAGCAATCCGAAATCTGATTTGACCGAGGAAGTGGATACATGAGAATCATTGCCTTGGAATTAAATAACGACATCAAGGGGCTTGATGAAAGAAAAGGTTATATCGAATCCTTAATTTCCAGGCTTCCATCTCCCGATTTGGTATTATTGCCGGAATTGGCACTGTGCAGTTACATGCCTAACCAACAAGTGTGGAAGTATGCGGATGATTGCGGTAAAGACAGCTCAGCCTGGGCCATGGAGATAGCAGCAAAATACAATACCCTTCTCGGCGTTGGATATGCCGATCATGAAAATGGAGATTATTATAACCGCTATCTGATTGCTGACAAAAAGTGTGTATACGGAATTGTCACCAAAAGTGAAGGGGAAGCAGCTGTCTTTAAAAGAGGCTGGTTTGACAACATCATCGAAACACCATTCGGGAAGGTTGCGGTTGCTATTTGCTACGATTCCAGGCGCAAACATTTTTATGAAAACATCAAAGATGAGAAAATTTCATTGATTGTATTCCCCCACGGCAGCCCGGCTGATCCCAAGAAAGGTTCTGAAGAGATTGCGGCCAATAATTATCTCTGCAGCCAATACGCGGACGCCTTTGGCGTTCCCGTGATTTATATAAACAGTGTGGGAAAACTTGAATCCATGCCCGGTATGATGGGCCTGCTGATGAAATTATCCGGATTCACCATGAACGGTAAAACTAAAATTTATGCTGGCGGAGCTGAGCGTATTTCGCTTGACTTGAAAGAGGGAGAAGGCTTTGAGATAGCTCTTTCTGAGGAAAGAAGAAAA
>CAZGCS010000216.1:0-1068 GCA_964524395.1 uncultured Mageeibacillus sp. | reverse complement strand
GTAAGGTTGAATTCAGCCTCAGCAGTGATTCTGGTCTCATTACTGTCCTGAGTTGAATCACTGTAATGAGACTTTGTATTAAGGAAATTCACGATTCTCTCATAGCGGGTTCCGGTCTCATCGTTTGCTCCCAAAGCTGAGGCCAGATTATCTTCCCGCACGTCAAAATCATAACCGGTGAATCTCAGGATTGACTGGGTACAGGCAACTCCGCAGGAATATCCTGTTGACTGCCTGACCAGCGGTACCTCGATCAGGATCGATGGAACCTGCTCTTTCAAATCCAGCGACGCGGCATGATAATGCTCAAAGCTTACTTCAAACGGTTTTTCATCAGGCTCCCTGGTTTCCGAGCAACCACTAAAAACCGGGAGTGCCAGAACCAGGATCACCGCCAGCCAAAGCTTATTTTTTTTCATCTGTTGCCTCTATCCTCATCAATCCGGATATGAGTGATCAAAAACTAATCCGGATCAGATTGCTGCCCTTTTCGTAAGAGTAACTTGCGCTCTTTGTTTTGGCCAGGGCGATTTTTACAGAAAGCTCATCCCCTTCTTCGATGGGGTTGAACCTTTGACCTTGCCAGCGCATGATCACCTCGCAGGCTTCTCCCCCTTCGGAGCAGGAAGCATCAAAACTCAAGTTCATCCCCTCGTCAGGCAGGATTGGAAGTACCACGGATACGCACATTTCCTCAAACAGCTGCTGGAATTTCAAGTTTTGCGCTGAAGACAGTGCCTGCCTGTGCGCGAACTCTGCCAGGCTGTTGGCAACCGCGACAAAATCAAAGTTTCTGGATTCGATATCGTAATGGAAGTTCCGAAGCTGCTTTACAAACAGGCGGGTTCTCTGCTTCTGAGGATTATCAAAGATATCTTCCGGAGCACCTTCCTCATAAATGATGCCCTGATCCATGTAAAAAATCCGGCTGGAAACATCACGGGCGAATTTCATTTCATGAGTTACGATCACCATGGTGAGACCCTCTTTGGCAAGATTCCGGATCACGGCGAGGACTTCTCCAACCATGGTCGGATCCAAGGCGCTGGTGGGTTCATCAAAGAGCAG
>CAZGCS010000215.1:0-1072 GCA_964524395.1 uncultured Mageeibacillus sp. | reverse complement strand
ACTAACTTTTTCTGCATTTATCATTGGACGATTATACAAATAATCAACTATCTTTTTTGCATTCACTGCTCTACTACCTAATTTTTGAATACTTGATTCAATCGTTTTTTGTAATTGAAGAATATTGTCAAATGTTGTTATTCCATTTTTTGCAGTTTTAATTATTCCAACCAAAAAGAACTTAAACCATTGTGAGAGATTGTTTTTATCTCTTACCATCATTAAGTTTTCATAATATAACTTTCTGTTTTTTTCAAAAAAATCAGATAGATACAAAATAGGTTTCTTTAATATTCCTTTGCTGACTAGATATAACGGAATCAGTAACCTGCCAACCCTACCGTTTCCATCAAGAAATGGGTGAATTGTTTCAAACTGATAATGAACAAGTCCAATTTTCAGCAATTCAGGGATGAAAATTTCTTCATTATAGAAAAATTTTTCGATATCACTCATTAATTCAGGTACCGTAGTGTGAACTGGGGGAATGAAAATAGCATCATTAATAGTTGCTCCACCTATCCAATTCTGGCTATTTCTGAATTCTCCAGGTTGTTTTCGTTCTCCTCTAACTCCTTGTAGTAGTATTTTATGGGTTTCACGAATTAATCGTGAGGAAAATGGAAGTTTATCAAGTTCATTAATAGCCCATTTCATTGCTTTCGTATAATTCTGGACTTCCTCCCAGTCATCTCTCTTGTCTAAAGGGATATCTTCCTTTTCCAGTAATGCCTCTTCCATATTAGTTTGAGTTCCTTCAATCCTGCTACTTTGAGTAGCTTCTTTTAAAACGTGCATACTTATAAAGAGGTCAACATTAGGAATATACTTTGAGTACATATCTAACCTACCTAATTCTCTGTCTGCTTGACTTAGTAGTTGCAACACTTCCATATTGTCAACGTGCAATTGCTTGTTGATTAATGTAGGTTGAAAACTCTTATAGTAACCTTGGCTTATGTACTGCCCAGATTTATATTGTTTCATTTCAGTTATTTTAAACAAAGGTAATCGCTATTTAAGAAAATGCAAAATAACTTAAATAAGATATTTTTTATTTAACTTTCCTTAC
>CAZGCS010000214.1:0-1075 GCA_964524395.1 uncultured Mageeibacillus sp. | reverse complement strand
ACGGAAGGCGCGGTCAAAATTTTCCGCCCAGCGCAAAAACTCCGATTTCCCGCCCATCCGGGCAAGCGCGCGGCCGTACATGATCTGGTCAGAGGCCGCATAAAGGGACATGATGGAACCCTCCTCCCCCCGCCTGGGAGATGTTTCATAAGAGGAGGCCAGCAGGCCGTCCAGCAGCTGGTGGTCGACCGCAAGCTGAACGGACAGCTTGTTGCGGACAATTTTCAGGATCCCCGGCGCCAGCAGGCCGGGATCGTAAAGATCAGCAGGCTTGGCCGCACCGGGAAGGCCGGGAAGTTTTTGTACCCGGGAAGACCCGGTGAAAAAGAGTTCACAGACCAGGACAAAGACAAGTACGGCAAGCAGAACAAGGGCCGCCCCCAGCATCATCCTTGACGTTTTCTTTGACATTTGCCGGTCCATCCTTTAGCTTGATTTTAGCATCAAAAGGTCAAGGGAGCGCCCGGTCAAGCGGCAAAGAGATGGAAACCTGCGGACTGACAGCTGAATACAATCCCTTCCACAAGGGGCATGCCCGCCAGCTCCAGCTGATCCGGGAACATTTGGGCAGCCAGGCCGGCATCATCGTCTGTCTGTCCGGGCCTTTTTGTCAGCGCGGTGTCCCCGCCCTGCTCGACAAGGGCGTGCGCGCCGCCATCGCCCTCAGGGAGGGCGCGGACCTGGTTCTGGAGCTGCCCGCCGCCTTCGCCGCCTCCTCGGCCGAGCGGTTCGCCCGGGGTGCCGTCCAAACACTCCTGGCAACCGGTGTCGTCCGTCATCTTGCCTACGGGACCGAGGATCCCGACCGGCACGAAAGAATCAAGGAGGTCGCGGCCATCCTGGCCGACGAGCCTCCTGCCCTTGGCCAGGCCATCCGTGACGGCATCGCCGCAGGTCTGGGCTTTGCGGCAGCCCGCCAGGAAGCGCTGGCCGGATTCACAAACGACCCCTCCCTGGCCCGGCTTCTTGCCAATTCCAACACCATCCTGGCCGTGGAGTATGAAAAGGCCCTGATCGGCCTGAATCCCATCCCCACCCTGGCCCTGCCGCTTATCGACAAGGCCGGCACATCCGC
>CAZGCS010000213.1:0-1097 GCA_964524395.1 uncultured Mageeibacillus sp. | reverse complement strand
TAAGGAGGAAAGGATGTCCCGAAATAAATTACATGTCAAGGTGGACGACCAGGTGTATGTCCTGACCGGCAAGGATGCGGGAAAAACCGGAAAGATTATCGCGGCCTATCCCGCCAGGGGGCGCGTCATCGTGGAAGGCGTCAATATCGCCACACGCCACGTCAAACCGCGTTCCCAGACCCAGCAGGGCGGTATTATCCGTCAGGAGATGCCGATCGACGCCTCAAACGTCATGCTGGTTTGTCAAAAATGCAAACGTCCGTCGAAAGTCGGGAGGAAATTTCTGGAGAACGGAGACAAGGTCCGCTACTGCAAATCCTGTGGCGCCACCATCACCGTGATCAACAAGGGGAAGAAGGAGTAGCGCATGAACCGGCTGAGAGATAAATACAAAAACGAAGTGCGTGATACCTTGATGAAGGAGTTCGGTTATTCCTCCATCATGCAGGTTCCCAGGCTTGAGAAAATTGTCCTGAATGTGGGAATTGGCAATATCCGTGAGAACCCCAAGGCGGTGGAATCGGCGGTACGTGACCTGACAACCATTGCAGGCCAGAAGCCGGTAGTTGTCAATGCCAAAAAATCGGTCGCAAACTTCAAGTTGAGGGAAGGCATGCCTAACGGTGTCAAGGTGACCATCCGCGGCGACCGCATGTACCATTTTCTTGACCGGCTGATCAGTATTGCCCTGCCGCGTGTTCGTGACTTTCGTGGCTTGAGCACTAATTCATTTGACGGCCACGGCAATTATTCGCTGGGGGCGCGTGAACAGCTGATTTTCCCGGAAATCGACTACGACAGCATTGACAAGATCAATGGCCTTGATATCGCCATCGTCACGACGGCCCAGACAGACGAAGAAGCCAAGGCCTTGCTCACCGGGCTTGGCATGCCGTTCCGGAATTAATGAGGAGTAGACCATGGCAAAAAAATCAATGATCATCAAAGCGCAACGCGACCCGAAGTTTTCGACGCGTCAGAAGAACCGCTGCCAACTGTGCGGGCGTCCCCACGCCTACATCCGGAAATTCGGTGTCTGCCGCCTCTGCTTCCGTGAGCTCGCTTATAAAGGACAGATCCCTGGCGTTCGCAAGGCC
>CAZGCS010000212.1:0-1116 GCA_964524395.1 uncultured Mageeibacillus sp. | reverse complement strand
GCCGATATGCCGCTGACCCTGCGTAAAAAGCTAAAGGCGGCGGGGGATCAAGGAGCCCTGCTCGGAACAACCATGCACCTCGTTTTTCAATTTCTGGATCCCCGGCCCATGCGCGGTCAAAACCCTGCAGACGCCGCTGATAACTACAGGGAACAACTCGGTCAATTGGTGGAGAACCGTACCTTGACGGAAGAACAGCGCCATGCTGCCCTGCCCTTTGTGCATCAGGCCATCCGCTGGGCGGACAGTGACCTGGCAGGACGACTGTTAAGGGTGGAGGAGACGAGTGGAAAAGTCTACCGGGAGATGCCCTTTACACTCGCCGTTCTCTCGAACCGGCTGGATCCGGCCTTCCCCCCTGACGAGACAAGTCTGGTTCAGGGCATGATTGATCTGTGGTTCGTGGAAGAGGACGGCCAGGCAGTTTTGGTTGATTTCAAAACAGATCGCCTGTCAGATGGCGGCGGGGACGAGTGGCTCCGCGCACGCTACGGGATCCAGATCAGTTCTTACGCGGAGGCGATTTCACAAGCGACAGGCCGGTCAGTCAGGGAACGCATTGTTTGGCTGATCCGGCAAGCGAGAGCGGTCGTTTTTCCATCACCTGGCTCTCAATAAACTGTACTTCAGCCCCAATATTATCAAGCTTGGCGATCCATCCTTATGCGATTAAGCGGCCTTTTATACTTGACAAACGGGATACCCTTGCCTATTGTTAACAAGAAGGGGAAACGGCTGTAGCTAGACTAGAATCGTTTCCGTATTTTTTATTAGACGGAGGAGACATATGGAAAACAATACACAATATCAGCAACCACCTGGCGGCTATGCCCCGCCCCCGGCGGCACCTGCGCAGACAAACGGTATGGCTATTGCAGCTCTCGTTTGCGGCGTTCTGGGAATCGTCGGCTCCTTTATTCCCGTCGTCATGTACTTTACGGCCGTTCTGGCCGTCCTGGGGATTATCTTCGGGGTTTTGGGAATGAAGAAAGCAAAGCAAACCGGGTCAGGAAATGGACTCGCGATCGCGGGACTGGTACTGGGAATCGTCGGCACCATTTTCGCCATTGTCGGGATCATCTGCTACGCTTCTGTAGCCTGCGCCCTCAAGAAGGG
>CAZGCS010000211.1:0-1120 GCA_964524395.1 uncultured Mageeibacillus sp. | reverse complement strand
CTAATATGGCCGGTAAGGGGAAATAAAGTGAGAGACGATGAAACCCTCTATCGCGAATATCTGGAAGGCAATGAAGATGGCCTGGGCGAATTGATCGAGCGTTATGGCACACGCCTGACTTTATATATTCACCGCCATATTCATGACATCCATGATGCTGAAGACTTGATGATTGATGTTTTCGCCTACCTTTCCGTTAAAAAACCCCGCATCCGCGAAGGTGCATTCAAAGCTTACCTTTATAAATCAGCCTGGCATGCCGCCCTGCGCTTTCTGGCCCGGAATAAGTTGCGCCAGTGCCTGAGTCTGGATGAAATCGGGTATGTACCCAGAAGCGAGGCCGGGGCGGACGATCTGGCGATGACAAACGAACGCAATGATCTTCTGAGCCTTTGTATGGAGCGATTGAAGCCCGACTATCGCCAGGCTCTTTATCTGGTCTATTTTGAGCAATTGCGCCACGCCGAAGCTGCTGAAATCATGGGGAAAAGCGAAAAACAAGTCGCGGATCTGGTTTACCGGGGGAAGAAATCCCTGCGTAAACGCCTGGAGGAGGAGGGTGTCGTCAATGCGGAATACTGAGGAAAGGCTGCTTGCGGTCAGACGGAGAGCCCGGGAAATCGAGGCCAGGGGAAGCAAGCGGCGAAGCCGGGTAATCCTTGCTTCTGCCATTGCTGCCAGCCTGCTGATCATCGTGGGCTTGTCCCTTTTCATTCCGTCCGTGACCGCAAGCCTGTCAAGCACAGAATATTTTCAGCCGGGAGCGACTGCCAGTGTCTTCGATGTCAGCAACAGTCTGGGTTATATCCTGATCGGTCTTTTAGCTTTCGGTCTCGGCGTCGCATTGACAATCCTTTGCTACCGCATCCAGATCGGGAACAAAAAAGAGCAGAGCGGCAACCATGGTCGAGCTGATTGACAATCTGACGCAATCCGTGGCGACGCTGGTCGCTTTTATCGCCGCCGCCATCATCTATCACAGGACACGCCGGCAGACCTTTTACCTCTTGGCCTGTTTTTTGGGCTGCTTTATGCTCGGCACCTTTCACTGGACTCTTTACATCATTTTATTCGACAGCTCGCCTCAGGTTTTCTATGTATCGGAACTGGCCTGGAACGC
>CAZGCS010000210.1:0-1141 GCA_964524395.1 uncultured Mageeibacillus sp. | reverse complement strand
AAGCCCTGTTGATGAGAGAGCCCGGCACCTCGAAAGGGTGCCGGGCTTTTCGTCGGACTGCGTGTCGTGAACCCGTTTATGTTACTATCGGGAAGTATAAGAGGGGAGAGGGATTGCATGATTCGATGCTTTTTCCCAAGTAAAAGTGAAGGAGCGAGAAGATGAGTCTTGTCATCTTAACCATCATTATGGCTTTTGGAACCGTGCTTGCCCTCGGTTACGCAGCCATCAACTACTTTGCCGTCAAGCGGATGGATGAGGGGACGGAGCGGATGCAGGAGATCGCCGCAGCTATCCGAATCGGGGCTTCGACCTTCATCAATTATGAATACCGGGTCGTTGCCATCATCGCGGCCATCATCACGGTGATACTGGGCATCATGATCACCTGGCAGATGGCGGCGGCCTTTGTCATCGGCGCCATCATGAGCGCGCTGGCCGGCTACATCGGGATGAAGATCGCCACCTATTCCAATGTCCGGGTGACCAACAAGGCGCGTGAAACGCGAAGCCTGAGTGAAACACTGAAGGTGGCCTACCGGGGCGGTACGGTCATGGGGCTCTGTGTGGGCGGTTTCGCACTCCTTGGCATTCTGATTGTCTACCTTGTATTCGGACATGGCTTCGGACAGATGCGCGATATCGTCGACGGCGTCGAACACATCAATTGGTGGGGCCTGCCGACAACCTTCACCATCACGGTTTCAGGTTATGCCTTGGGATGCTCCATCATTGCCATGTTCAACCGGGTCGGCGGCGGGATTTACACCAAGGCGGCCGACATGGGTGCCGACCTGGTCGGTAAGACAGAAGTGGATATCCCTGAGGATGATCCGAGGAATCCCGCGACCATTGCCGATAACGTGGGTGACAACGTGGGTGACGTGGCCGGGCTTGGTTCCGACCTGCTCGAGTCCTACGTAGGTGCCATCATGTCAGCCGTCATTCTGGCCTGTGAAGTGTTCAGAAGCCATCATGTCGATGTCAGCAAGGGCATGGTTACTTCCATGATTAACTTCCCGCTCGCATTCGCGGCGGGCGGACTTGTTGCCTGCGTCCTGGGGATTATGTCCCTGCTTTTAAAAAAGAAGTTGTCGGAAAATCCGCACCATGAACTGAACATGTCGACCTGGATCTCAGC
>CAZGCS010000209.1:0-1149 GCA_964524395.1 uncultured Mageeibacillus sp. | reverse complement strand
CCCAAGTTCAAGAGTATCTCCAGGCAGAAGACATTACCCTCCCCCACTCATCTGACCCGGGAGATCGCCGATACAGCCATGGAGCTGATCCAAGCCTCCTGGAGTGAAGACGCGCCGGTCCGCAGCATCACCATTACCGGATCCAATCTGGTCGCAAGCGACCAGGCAGTCGAACAGCTGTCTTTTTTCGATGAGCTGGATACAAAAGACCGCCAGCGCTATGAGAAACTGGATCAAACGGTCGACCAGATCCGCCAGAAGTTCGGCAAGGAGGCTATTGGCCTGGGCGGAAGCATCAAAAGTGAGGAGATCCCATGAAAGAACAAATCCAAGTCATCAGCAATCACATTAATGCCGGCCGGATCCTCAACGATGTCCGGGAGATCACCACTTTCCACCGCATCCAGGCCTCTACGGGCTACCGGGCGGCAGCGGAGCATGTGATGCAAAAGCTTCAAAAAGAGGGCATCAACAGCAGACTGCTCTCCTACCCTTTCGATGAAGAGCGCTGGTATTTGTCCATCAAGTCTTTTTTGGAGTGGGACTGCCAAGGAGCCTGGCTGGACTTGATTGAGCCTGAACATAAGAGACTGGCAGACTTCCAAGCCAACAGCATCTGCATTATTCAAAAGAGCTACCCAATCGATTTTTCCAAAGAACCTCTGGATATCGTCCTCCTGGACCAGGGTTCAAAACAAGATAACTACAAAGACCTGGATCTCAAGGGCAAGCTGATCTTCATCCGTGATGACTTTGCCCCTTACATGGATTGGGCTTTCAAGGAAAGGGGTGCTATCGGCTTCATTTCGGATTACATGCGGGAGGTGGAAGGATCCCGGGTCCGGGCAGACCTTTACGATGTGCGAAATTACTCTTCTTTCTGGTGGCGGGACAGTAAGGAGGAACCCAACATTTTCGGTTTTGTTCTGACCCCCAGATTAGGCGATGAGCTGGCCAAGCATTGCAAACAAATGGAGGAAGACTACCGGAAGGACAAAACCAAGCCCCGTTATCCCAAGGCCACGGGCAAGGTGGATACCAGCCTTTATCCGGGACACATTGAGGTGATCGAGGTCCTCCTGGAAGGCCAATTGGATGAAGAGATCCTGGTGGTCTCCCACCTCTGCCACCCCCGCCCCTCTGCCAATG
>CAZGCS010000208.1:0-1212 GCA_964524395.1 uncultured Mageeibacillus sp. | reverse complement strand
GGTTCCTTATCTTTGTAAGCAAGCAGTTTATTAAAATAATCCGGTCGTTTAATCAGCAACTCCAACCACCCCCTCCTTCTCTTGTAACCAGTATACCAAAATTATTGCGATGAATCCGTAAAACTTTGGATTTATCGAAGTTTTTATGATCAATCCGCAAAACTGTGTTATTTCTGAAGTTTTTACGATAGATCGGTAATACTTTGAAAAACACCTGCACGGTCAAATCCATCAGGGAAGAATGAAAAGACCTGCTTCTGTCTGGCCTCAGCTGACAAACAAGGTGAACTGGGATTTGTCGGCATCATTCAGCATGGAGGCGACCCCGCCGATCTTGACACCGTCGATCAGTTCCCCCTCCTTCAGGCCCATGACATCCATGGTCATCTGGCAGGCTGTCATCTCAATATCCGGATTTTGGGCCGCTTCACGAACCAGGTCCTCCAGTGAACTGATGCCTTTGTCTTTCATCACCTTACGCATCATCCTGGGCGCCATGCCCATCATATTCATCTGGGAAAGGCCCATGCCCCGGGTTCCTCTGGGGATCATGCCCGTAAACATCTTGTCCATGAAAGACTTCTTCAAGGGCACCTTGAAGTCCTTTCGCAGGGTACTCAAACCCCAGAAGGTGAAGAACATATGGACCTTGTCCCCCATGGCTGCTGCACCCAGCGCGATGATGAAGGCCGCCATGACTTTGTCGAAACTGCCCGAGAAAACGATGATGGTTTTATCCTTGCCGGCGGGGTCGCCTGAAGAGACGAAGCCTGATTCGGCAGGAGAAAGTGCACGTCCTCCCTTTTGGACCAGGGCAGTGTAGACGCCGGCTTCCTCCCCTCTTTCCAGGAGGGTATTGCCGGTATTCTCACACCAGCTCACGATGTCGCGGGCAAAGCCGGGATCCGTGGCGCTCACCCGGACGGCTTCACCGTCTTCCAGCTCCTTGATGAACTTGCCGATCGCGACAATGGGGCCTGGACAGCTCAAGCCGCTGACGTCCAGGTCGCGGATTCTGGACGGTTCATCACCGTACCCTGTCTGATGCCGGGTGCTCATTGGCTCATTCCCCTCCATTTTTCCATCTTCCTTTGCCGCTGTCCTGGTCAGGGCGTCCAGGGTCCGAAGACCGCCCAGCAGATTGGAGACCTTGAAACCACCATGCCTCAGAATTCTTTCGGCAACGTAGCCGCGTATACCCACCGCGCAGAA
>CAZGCS010000207.1:0-1234 GCA_964524395.1 uncultured Mageeibacillus sp. | reverse complement strand
AGGGACCCGGGCGGGTCCCTATCGAGGAGACGTATGAAGAGGTGTTGTCGTAGCATTTCGCTACGATCACAATATAACGTCCATTTGTTGAGCAGAAACATCATGAGTTTGAACAATTGTCACAATTGCGTGATACGGCGCAGACAAAATCCACCAAGGAAAAAGGCTTGGGCCTGGCTTCTTTTTGTGATCATGGCGGCAGCTGCCCTGACCGCCGTTTCTGCCTGCCGTGAACATGCCGGCCCAACGCCCGCGCCCGTCCTGACGACCCCCGGCCCTGCAAGGACAGATGCAGCCCCGCTTGTGATCCCGGCCTCTTTTCCCCTGTCCGAAGAGGAGGCAGCGCTGGCAGCGAGCCAATTTGATCTGCCCCTTGAGGACTACGACCTGCTCCGGCCCGGAGGAGCCGTCCGCCTCTCTGAGCTGGAAGAGGTGGAGATATTCCGGGTCGTTGATGGCGACACCCTGATCGTCATGCGGGATGACCGGCCGGTCAGGCTCCGCCTGATCGGCCTTGACGCCCCCGAATCGTATTCGCATCACGATGAGCAGTTGCGGACCCATCAGGGTGAGTCGGTCTCGCGCCTGGTCACTGCCTGGCTTACCGGCCGCCGGGCCTACCTCCAATTCGATGTCGAACCGACCGATCCTTATGACCGGCTCCTGGCTTACGTTTGGCTGGACGCTCACACCATGGTCAATGAAGTTCTGGTCCGCGAAGGCCTGGTGTGGCAGCACCGCTATCCACCCAACACCCACTTCAACGATTATTTTGAGCAACTCGAAAAGCAGGCAAAAAAAGAGGGGCGCGGTATCTGGGGCGACAGCGGAAATACCGGATATGGTTATGATGGAAGTGACCGAAAGACAGGGAGCGGTGATGACATGAAAGAGAAAACAATTTATCTGGCGGGCGGCTGTTTTTGGGGTGTCGAACGCTATTACCAGCTCCTGCCGGCAGGCATTTTGGAAACGGAGGCCGGCTACGCCAACGGAAGCGGAGCCAGACCCACCTACGAGGAGGTTTGCCGTGGCAGCACGGGCTATGCGGAAACAGTCCGGCTGCTTTACGATCCCGGCGAAATCTCACTTCAGGCCATCCTGGCTCATTTTTTCCGTGTGGCGGATCCGACCACACGCGACCACCAGGGCAATGACTACGGGGACCAGTACCGGCCCGGCATCTACTATGTGGATGAGGAGGATTTCCCGGTCATCTGCGACTACCTGGATG
>CAZGCS010000206.1:0-1235 GCA_964524395.1 uncultured Mageeibacillus sp. | reverse complement strand
GTGGCGCGGGCCGGCGAAAATGGGGAGGAACCCTGAGCTAGGACAGCAGCAGCTTGTCGTCAAATTCCTCAAAATCGCTGATGGTCTCAAACATGGACAGCAGTTTCTCCACTGTCAGTTGCCGCTTGTTTTCGCCCTGGACATCGATGACAATACGTCCTGCATGGAACATGACCAGGCGGTTACCCAGGGTAATGGCGTCTTTCATGTTATGGGTCACCATCAGGGTTGTCAGGGAGTGGCGGGCGACAATCTTCCCGGTCAGGTCAAGTACGGTTCCGGCTGTCTTGGGGTCAAGGGCAGCCGTGTGTTCGTCCAGCAGGAGAAGTTTGGGCCTTTTCAGGGTAGCCATGAGCAATGTGAGCGCCTGTCTCTGCCCGCCCGACAGCAGGCCTGCTTTGACAGAGAGCCTGTTTTCCAGTCCCAGCTCCAATTCCTGGAGCTTCTGGCGGTAAAATTCGCGCTCTCCTTTGGGCAGGCCCCACTTGAGCCCGCGGCGCTGGCCGCGGCGCATGGCCAGTGCCAGATTTTCCTCAATGCTCATGCTGGCTGCCGTCCCCATCATGGGATCCTGAAAGACACGCCCTATGTAGGGCGCCCGCTTGTGTTCGGCAAGTCTCGTGACATTGGTTTCGTCAATGAAGATTTGCCCGCAGTCAACTGAAAGGACTCCTGCCACGGCATTGAGCATGGTTGACTTACCTGAGCCGTTACCGCCGATTACCGTGACAAAATCGCCGTCATTGATTGAAAGGGAAAGAGAAGTCAGGGCCTTGTTCTCATTGACTGTGTTCCGATTGAAAGTCTTGCTGATCCTGATGAGTTCAAGCATGGGTCCTGCCTCCATTCCGCCCGGTCGGGAGTTGCACAAGCCTGGCTTTCCAGTGAGGGATGGCCAGGAAGATCGCCACAACAACAGCCGTAAGAAGTTTCAGGTAGTTGGGATCAAGCCGGAGCCACAGGACAGTCTGGATGACGGCAAAATAGATCAGTGCGCCGATGGCGGAGCTGAGCAGGCGCAGGGCAAAGTTGTGAAAGATCCAGGCCAGCAGGGCTTCGCCGATGATGACTGCCGCCAATCCGATGATGATGGCTCCGCGCCCCATGTTGATATCTGCGAAACCCTGGTACTGCGTCAGAAGGGCACCTGACAAGGCGACCAGGCCGTTGGACAGCATCAAGCCGAAAATCTTGGCGAAATCGGTATGGATGCCCTGGGCCTTGGCCATCTTGAT
>CAZGCS010000205.1:0-1238 GCA_964524395.1 uncultured Mageeibacillus sp. | reverse complement strand
AGCTGCCAAGAAATTCGGCGAAGAGGAACTCCGGAGCCTGACGCACATGATCCGTGAAGACGATGTTGGGCTGATAGTGCAAGGCTGCCAGTACATTTTCAAACTGGTAGGAACTCGTGACGCTGGGCATGCCTTCAGCATTCCCCAGGGAGCCGTCCGCATGCCGGTCGATGCCCAGATATTGATAGTGCATCTTGTAGCTGTACGACAGATCCTCTATACCTTGGACATCATCCAGCAGGATTTTCGCCTGGCTATTGGGAATCACCAGTTGATCGGAGAAGTGTCCATCCCTTTTGGAGGTATAGCCCTTAAGGACCGTCTCCTCATAGAGTCTATTCCGCGCAAGGTCGTAGGAACGGAGCATTTGCGGAATGGAAGCCAGGAAGAGAAGGGTGGTCACTCCCAGGAATATCAGGAGCCACGAGCGCCCCTTGCTTCTGCGGATTGCCAGGACAGCCTGCCGGAAGGGGCCCCGGAAGGCAACCGATGAATGCTTGACAGGACGGGGTATATGAACCTTCTCCCGGTGACTGATCAGGTGACCGCTTATAGTCCGCTCGGCAAAAAAGAGTAACATCCCCAGCGCCAGTGCCAGAACCGCGAACCCCACGGCGGCAGCAAAGCTATAAGACAAGGCAGGCACAGGGCTGAAGGGTTTGATCAAACCATGGAAACCGTCGCTGTAGCGAATGTCCACGACCTGAAGGTCAGAGACAAACTCAAGGACGTAGGAAACCAGGTCCTCCGCATAATGTATGCCGATGAGAATCCCGCCTGTAATGGCCGCAAAACTGATGAGGCTTGAACCTGCAAGGAGATAGCGCCGGCTCTCCTTTTTGCTCGCGCCAAAACTGCGCATGATGCCGACGGCCTCGCGCTGGGAACCGGCGTATTGATAAGAGAAGAAAATCAGAACGGCCAGGGTCAGGAAGAGCGAGATGACCGAGAGCGCAATGGAGGCCTTGCGGACGACCGAGATGGAGTCTGCCATTGTCTGATAACCCTGGTCATAGGCTGTGACGACAATATCATCGGACAGGCAGGGCTCGATCTCAGAAAGGAAGCTTGCCGTGCTGCCATTCACAATGGTTGCCTGGCCCAGGTTCGTGTCATAACCGGTTGGCCGGGAGACGACCGCGGCTGAAGCGACGTAGATATTCTCGTGATAGTTCTCATGATATCCGACGATACCGACGATCTCATAGGTCTCCTCACGGGTCAGCTCCAGTCCCCAC
>CAZGCS010000204.1:0-1251 GCA_964524395.1 uncultured Mageeibacillus sp. | reverse complement strand
AATACTACATGAACCTGAAATATCCTGTTGTAATAAGCGAACTTGAAGATGAAGGCGAGTCTATTTATAAGGCGGGGATCGAAGAGTTGCCCGGATTAGCAGTTTATGCACATTCATTTGATGAGGTGGCAAGCGAACTTAACATGGCTAAACAAGCCTGGTTCGAGACAGCTATTGAGCTTAACAGGCAGATAAGAGAGCCGAATGACTTAAGCGAATATAGCGGACGGACAACGATACGTATGTCCAGGTCACTCCACAAGAAATTGGCAGAGCTGGCCAGCACAGAAAATGTAAGCTTGAATACTGTAATCAACCAACTGCTGGAAAGAAATTATCTCAGTTATAAAGACGCAGGCCATGATGACAGGCAGGATGCGGGCCAGTGACAATCGCTTTGCGATTGAACAGGAAGAGTAGGTGAAGACGTCTTTTTTCGCCTCACTGTCCAGCTTACCTTGTCATTTATCCCGCGGCCGTTCCACAGGTTCGCCTGTTTGCGGCCTTAAGCCACTTATGTTATGATCTTCGGGGAAAACGCACGGTGTGTCTTTCCTGTTGCCCGCAAAGGCGGGGAGTGAAGCGCACCGGAGGTAAAAACAGGAGGAATTATGGCTGTCGTTTCCATGAAACATCTACTTGAGGGTGGCGTACATTTCGGCCACCAGACCCGTCGTTGGAACCCGAAAATGGCTCCTTATATCTTTACGGAGCGCAACGGGATCTACATCATCGACCTGCAAAAGACCATGCGGAAGATCGAGCTGGCTCACCAGTTCGTCAACGAGATCGCCAAGAGAGGCGGAACCGTTCTTTTTGTGGGGACAAAGAAGCAGGCCCAGGACGCCATCCGTGAAGAGGCGACCCGCTGCGGCATGTACTATGTCAACAACCGTTGGCTGGGGGGTACCCTGACCAACTTCCAGACCATTAAGAAGCGCATCGAACGGCTGCACGAACTCCGTGAGCAAAATGAGAGCGATGCCTGGGCGGGTCTGCCGAAAAAGGAGATTGCCTCCAAACGGCTGGAACTCGAAAAGCTGGAGCGCAACCTGGGGGGAGTCGCGGATATGACGAGTCTGCCCTCCTGCGTCTTTATCGTTGATACGAAAAAAGAGCACATCGCGGTCGCCGAAGCGAGGAGACTTCGCATCCCCATCGTCGCCATCGTCGACACCAACTGTGATCCGGAAGAGGTCGATTTTGTCATTCCCGGCAACGATGACGCCATCCGGGCCATCAAGCTGATCA
>CAZGCS010000203.1:0-1251 GCA_964524395.1 uncultured Mageeibacillus sp. | reverse complement strand
AAAAAGAAATTGTTGACCTGGTATTCGCCATCAACAATATCAACAGCTGGAACAGACTGAATACCACCCTTTCATGAAGTGCGGCTTACGAAAAAGATTCGTGATGGAGACTGAAAAATGGATTTATTTGATTCAATTGGCCGACGGAAGGCCTGTAGAAATTACACTGCTGAACCCCTGAGTGAAAAACAACTTCTGGAAATTAAGACGGCGCTTAATACATTTAAGCCGCTATACCCTGATGCTCCAGTGAATTATCGCTTTGCTTCCGAAACAAAAGGAATATTTCATGTTAAGGCGCCGCACTATCTAATCATCAGTGGACAGGGTAAAAAAGGAGAGGAGGAAAATGCAGGATTTATCGGCCAGCAGCTTATGCTTTGGCTGGATTCACATGAACTGGGTGGTGTTTGGCTGGGTGCATCCAAAGACGCGACAAAGGAGCGCAGTCATTTCGACATTATTGTGCTTGCCTTTGGAAAGCCAGAAGGTTCGCCTCATCGCACAATATCTGAATTCAAGCGCAAACCTATTTCAGCTATTACTAATTCTCCAAATGATGAATGCATAAAAGCAGTCCATCTGGCTCCATCGGGATTGAATATACAGCCCTGGTACCTTGAAAAAACAAGGGATAAACTCTTAATCTATCGCCAGTTATTGAAGCCACCCATGTCACTTGCATATAAGCTCACCAGGGTAGATATGGGGATTGCCCTTTGTCATTACGCCGTGGCTTGTGAACATTTTGGTAAAGCCTTCCACTTCCATCCAAGAGGAAATGCCGAAACAAAGAGGGGCTACCGGTATCTTGGATATGTGGATATTACAGACTGATTAATGATTTGAAAGAGCAGATCCATGGATCCTGCAGTGAGAGTAAAGAAGGCCGTCCGATTTCCGGCAGGTCGGCCACTAATCGTTTATGCCGTATTTCTTTCTCAAAGAAGGCGTATCTTCTGATGATTTAAGATGGATCTGGTAAGCGTTGTAGACGATTCGATCAAGGATCGCATCGGTTAACGTTCCCTCAGCGATTCGTTGATGCCATCCGGCTGGAGCGAACTGCGAGCAAAAGATCGTGGACTTCTTGTGGTCAGCCTCTTAATCGCGGTTCCCTGTCGTCTTGGTAGTTGACCCTTATCGTTTTTAGAATCCTTCCTGTTCCGTACGGGCAATAATTTCGTTTTGCAGCTCCAGGTCAAGATTGCGGAAATAGTCACTGTAGCCTGCCACACGTACAATGAGGTC
>CAZGCS010000202.1:0-1254 GCA_964524395.1 uncultured Mageeibacillus sp. | reverse complement strand
CCCCTGACCCGGTCAGGGACCGGACACCCTGATCCTGTCCTTGAGCTTGGAAAACCGCCCTTCCTTGATGCCGGGGACCTGCATCAGTTCCTCAATGTCTTCAAAGGGCCCGTTTTCCTCCCGGTAGGCAATGATGGCCAGGGCGGTCGCCTCCCCCACCCCGGGCAGGGTCTCCAGCTCCTGGCGCGTGGCCCGGTTCAAGTCGACCTTAGTCTCTCCTGCCGGCAAGCCCCCGCCAAGGGGCGTCCATGGGGTTTCCTCACCTTCACGCGGCACGTAGATCTTCATGTGGGGCTGCAGCAGCATGGCCAGGTTGATGGCGCTGCCGTCCGCCTGATCCGTAAAACCGCCTGCCCCGGCGATGGCGTCTCCCAGGATGCTGTTTTCACCAAAATAATAGAGGCCTGGACGGACCACGGCCCCATCGACATGAACAGGGAAAAGCGCCTGCGAAGTGCTGCTCCTTGTTGTCATTTCTGTTTCCCGCGTCATGACCACGACCGCCTTGCCGGCTGGTTTTCTTGCGATCAGGATGAGAATGGCGGCCGACAGGATGATCATGACGAAGAAAAAGAAAAGCGGAGCCCGCTTGGGGCGCCCGCTGTGGCGGTCCGCGCCGGGATAGGACCATCTGCTCTCCTGGCCACCCATACCCTTGTCCCCCTGACCGAAAACTTGACCTGCCAAGATCTTGCCATGCCAATATCATGGCGCCAAAGCCCAATTCAGCTCTTTTCCCGGCCAGGGGTCTTTTCGTCGAAAGCGGATTGAGGGCTAAACCGGCCGCTTGTCAGGGTCGACCCGCCAGAGATTCTCCAGTTTGTAGTGGGCACGGTCTTCAGGCATCAGCAGATGGACGATCAGGTCACCGTAATCGAGCAGGACCCAATTCCGGTTCTCCAGGCCCTCGATGTGGTCAGGGCGCAAACCGAACTCTTCCTCCAGCTTCTCTTCAACCGATTCCGCCAGTGTTTTGACGTGGATTCCCGATGTCCCGCTTGCCAGGACAAAGACATCGGCCAGGGTGGTCTTGGAGGTCACTTTCAGGACCTCGATCTCCCCGCCCTTCTTATCCTCGATGGCCTTGGCTGCGGCGGCGGCCATCCTGTCAATCCGATCAAGTTTTTCCTTCTCTGCCGGCTCTTTGGCAAGCACGGCATCAAGTGTTTGGGCCTGCTCCTTCTTGTCCTTCAATCCAACCTCCATCCGGGGACTACCCCTTGTCTTTGTATTTCTGATAAGCCTCGATGCTGA
>CAZGCS010000201.1:0-1273 GCA_964524395.1 uncultured Mageeibacillus sp. | reverse complement strand
TGTAAATGCTAGCCTTAAAATGCTCAGTTTCGATGAGATAAGCATGTACAAAAATGATGGGAGTCGCTAGAGTTCTTACCAAAGATTAATTCGAGGTAAGAACATGCACTATCCGATCAAATTTGATACGAGCGTTGAGATCTACTCGCTACGCGATCTTCCGAGGCTGAAGATCATTTTGGAGGCAGCAGGATTGAAACCTAACATGAGTAAGATCGCGCGCGACATGTTGTGCGATCGCCGAACAGCCAAGCGATACTACGAAGGAGATTACCCAAGCGGCAAACGAGCCAAACCATCTTACTTGGACGTTTACTATGACACGATCAAGGATCTTTTGGGGCCTGACAGCATCCAGGTTTTCTACTTCAAATCCAGTCTTTGGCGTTATCTGACGCGTGAAAAGATTCTGGATTGCCCGGAGTCGACTTTTCGCGGTTACATCACAAGTCGTCCGCATCTTCAGGCTTATTTCGACCGACAAAAAGGGCAACAACCCGCAGGGCCTGTGGGTACCGTACGTTTTGAGACAGCGCCCGGCGAACAGGCACAGATCGACTGGAAAGAGGATATCTCCTACCTGACTAAGGACGGCGAATACATCATCGTCAACGTATTGTCCATGGTTTTAAGTTATTCGCGCTTTCGGCTCTTTGTCCTGACAAAAAGTCGGATCCAGAGCATCCTCATCTCATCGTTAACCGAATTCTTCGAGACGATTGGCGGAGTTCCACACGAGATCTTGAACGATAATCTTCGCACCATCATGGATGAAGCGCGAACTGAGTACCGCAAAGGCCAAGTCAATGACCGCTTTTACCAATTCAGTCAGGACATGGGGTTTCGCGTCCGCGCATGCATCGCAAAACGGCCCCAGACCAAGGGAAAAGTGGAAAGTACCATGAAGATTCTCGATGACATCCAATGCTACCAAGGGCAGCTGGATTATGAGGGCTTGCAAGACTTGGTCTTCAAACTGAACCACGAAACCAACATGAACATCCACCAAGGAACCGGCCAAGTTCCCCTTGCCCTATTCCAAAAAGAAAAAGAGTCACTCCTCGCGCTTCCCAGCAATCGGATCATGACTCTTTACAAGATCGCGCAAGATCACGTCAAGGTGAGCCGGGACGGACTTGTAAGCTACAAAGGTTGCAAGTATTCCGTTCCTGCCTGTTACATTGGCAAAACGCTCTTTTATGAGGTGATCGAGCAACACCTGCATCTTTATGATAGCACGCAGCAGGTTGCCTGCCACCCAATCACGCTTAAG
>CAZGCS010000200.1:0-1291 GCA_964524395.1 uncultured Mageeibacillus sp. | reverse complement strand
AAGCTGGCCATTGGATATAAGGAGTTCAGGGGAGCAGTGGAGGAGGAGGCGGAGGCGGAGGAAGAGATGCCGCCGGAAGACAGTGTGGTGGCTGAAGAGGAGAAGCCGCCTCCGGAAGAGGAATCTGAACCGGATGTACCCCCCTGGGCGCTTTGGGCCATTATTCCCTCAAAGGATAATCAGAAGGCCATTGTTGAATTTGCCTTTCCCAAAGAAAAGGCAGCGACCTATCTTTTTAATACCGAAGGGTCGTACGAAAGTTTCCTTTTGACACTCAACCGGGCATTCGAAGCATCAGCCTTTCAACGGGAGATGCTTTTCCTCACCGATGAACAGCTCGTTCAACCTGCTCATGTGAGCGGCCGCATGCTGCTGGAGAGGACGCCCTCTTTGCAGGCACTGCGGCAACAATTTGCCGGACGCGTGATTCACCGTTCCCTGGACAGCTGGGAGAAGAGTCTTCGAAAGCAATTGGGGTAGACTGTTACCGAAAGTTTAATTGAACGAAACCTGCTTGATGCAGGTTTCGTTATGGGGGGAACAATGAATTCCATTTTGCGGCGGGCAGAGGATCAGCTGCCCTGTCTGATCCCGATTATGGAAGCGCTCCACTGCCGGCCTGAACTTAGTTTTCAGGAATACGAAACAACGCGCTATTTGAAAGAACTTGCCAGGGGGATAGGACTTGAAATAATCGATCTTGGCATGGAGACAGGAGTTGTGGCGCTTCTGAGAGGTTCTGAAAAAGGGAAATTGACCGCCCTTCGCGCTGACATTGATGCCATCGCGGTACAGGAACCGGAAGACCACTCACCCCGTTCGGCATGGGACGGCCTTATGCATGCCTGCGGTCACGATTTCCATATGACCTGCGTACTGGGCGCGGCCATGCTTTTGCAGGAAAATAAGGACAAGCTGGAAGGCAGCGTCGCCTTCCTCTTTCAGCCCGCCGAGGAAATCACGCGCGGCGCCGCCAAAATGCTGGACCAGGGGCTGCTCGGAAAATTGCCGGGCAAGATCGATGCACTTTTCGCCCTTCACGCTGAGCCTCGCCTTCCGACTGGCAAGGTCATTTCCAGCCGGGATTACGCTTCTGCTTCAAAGAACAATTTCCGGATCTACCTTAAGGGAACAAGAGGCCACGGCGGGGCACCGCATACCTATATAGACGTAATCCCGGCGGGCGCGGCCATTGTGAACGCCGTCCAGACCATCATCAGCCGCCATACAGACCCGCAAGAAAAGCTGGTGTGCGCCATCCATACCATCAAGGCGGGTGAAGTGGAATTCT
>CAZGCS010000199.1:0-1295 GCA_964524395.1 uncultured Mageeibacillus sp. | reverse complement strand
TTCCTTGACGGCAATAAAAGAATCGGTGCTCATGCCATGCTTGTCTTTCCCGCCATAAATGGCATCGTCCTTGAGTACGAACAAGGTGAACTAGCCGCTTTCATACTCAGGGTCAGCCAAGGGGGTGCGGATACTTCTGACATTCTTCGCTGGATTATTGACCACGAAAGAGACTAGTTCTGCATTCCTTCAACGCGATTCACCTAAGGGGCTCATGTTATAAAAGGGCAGTCTGTTAACACCCTTCGGTATTTTCAGACGGCCTTGTTTTCAGTTCAAGATCTTTGCTTTTCGGTATTGTAATATTATTGCCAGTGATTGAGTTTCAAAAAATAGAAGTTATGAGGACAAGCATGCCTTATCTATTTGACATACAGCGTCTTAGCATGGAAAATGGGCCGGGACTTCGAACCACCCTGTTTTTTGCCGGCTGCCCCCTGTCCTGCCCCTGGTGTCATAATCCTGAAGGACAGCCCGATAAGCCTGTTCTCTTTTATTTCCGCGACCGCTGCATCCAATGCGGCAACTGTGAACATGTTTGCGGGGACCATGCGCTGGTCTATGATCCTGAAAAAGGGCCTGAAATTGATCGTAATAACTGCACGGCTTGCGGTGAATGCGCCGCTGTCTGCCCTGCAGACTCACTATTGATGAGCGCCAAATCCTATTCTGTAAAAGAGATAATGAAGATCCTTCTGCGGGACAGGCCGTATTTTGACCGCTCCCAGGGCGGTGTGACCTTATCTGGCGGTGAACCACTGGCTCAAAATATCGATGAACTGGAAGCGCTGATGGAAGCGATCAAAAAGGAAGAGATCAATTTGTCCATTGATACCAGCGGGGCGATACCCCGTTGTCATCTGGAAACAGCCTTGAAGTATGCGGATTCCTTTCTTTACGATCTCAAACATCTTGACCCGGTAAAACATAAAGCTTTTACCAAGATGAACAATAAGTACATTCTTGACAATCTGATCTGGCTGGCAAAGCAGGATACGGCCCTTCATATCCGAATTCCTGTCATACCTGGCTTCAACGGCGAGGAGGAAGAGCTGAAAGCCATGGCCGACTGGATCGCAAAGAATACAGATCCGGAAACCATCGCTCTTTTACCTTATCATCTTCTTGGCAGTGACAAATACGGCCGGCTGGGTATTGATAGTCAAAAGGTCTTGTTCAAAGTTCCCTCCGGTGATTGCATGAACAAGGCGTTAAGAATCTTTTTAGGCAGAGGCCTGGTTCAGACAAGCATTGGTGGTGCTATTCTGGTATCAAAGGATTGAGAGATCAGCTGA
>CAZGCS010000198.1:0-1296 GCA_964524395.1 uncultured Mageeibacillus sp. | reverse complement strand
TCAACAGGATGTCAGGTCGACAGGAGCACTCAATGCGACTGAGTTATGCTGAAAATCGCAGAATGGCGCGCAGGCAATCATCCCTGTCTTTTTTCACGCGTTTCTTTGTCGGAGTAGCTGCCATTATTATCCTGACCCTCTGTTTTTCCGCCTATTTCAGTCAGCAGGGTGAATTCGACCGCCTGGCGGGTGAAAGGCGCAAGCTGGAGCGTGAACGCGACCGCTTGTACGAAAGGTACGAATCCCTGAAAAGCCTGGACCAGATCGCCGAAAGCAACGGATACATTGAGCGCATTGCCCGTGATTACCTTGGCATGGCCATGCCAAACGACATTCTGATCATTACCGATTAAAATGCTTTATTTAGGATGCCACTTGTCTGCCACAGCAGGTTATCTTGCCATGGGCAAGACTGCTCTTTCAATCGGGGCCAACACTTTTCAATTTTTCACCAGAAACCCGAGAGGGGGAACGGCACGTGCCCTGGACAAGGAAGACATCCAGGCCTACAACCTTTTCGCCCGTGAAAATGGAATCGGAACCATTGTGGCACACGCGCCCTATACCATGAATCTGTGCTCCGACAAAGCTCATATCCGTGAATTTGCGCGCAACACCATGCGGGAAGACCTGGACCGGCTCCAGTTCTTTGATCATGTGGTTTACAATTTTCACCCCGGCAGCCATGTCGGCCAGGGTCCGGATCAGGGAATTGCCATGATCATTGAGGCCCTGAACCAGGTGTTGTCGGATGAAATCAACACACCGGTGCTTCTGGAGACCATGGCTGGCAAGGGCAGTGAGATCGGCCGCTCTTTCGGGGAACTGGCGCGGATCATTGACGGGCTTGTCCTCAAGGACAAAATCGGCGTTTGCATGGACAGCTGCCATGTCCATGACGCAGGCTATGATGTGGGTCACAGGCTGGACCTTGTTCTCGATGAATTCGACCGCCTGGTCGGGCTTGACCGCCTGTGGGCATTTCATCTGAATGACAGCAAAAATGAAAGAGGAAGCGGCAAGGACAGGCACGCGAAAATCGGAGAGGGAAGAATCGGCCTGGAGGCTCTGGTAAGCATGATCCGCCATCCCAGGCTGAAACATCTGCCTTTTACACTCGAAACACCCAATGAGCTCGATGGCTATGCCGGTGAAATAGAACTCCTGCGGGGTTTGGCGGGGGAATAAGAAGGTTCTTTGGAGGTCAGGGTTGTGGAAAGTCGAGTAACTCCTTGAGTTCATCCAGCCCCGCCGAAGCCTTTTTGACTGTTTGCCCGGGGATGAAGTAATCGTAGA
>CAZGCS010000197.1:0-1339 GCA_964524395.1 uncultured Mageeibacillus sp. | reverse complement strand
ACTTCCGGTCTCATGGCAAGGGCTCTGACAATGGCCGCGCGCTGCTGCTGACCACCGGATAATTCATCCGGATAGTTTTTGGCTTTCTGCGCCAGCCCAACACTTTTCAAAAGCCTCATGGCCTGGTCATAGGCCTTCTGCCGGCTCAAGCCCAAGAGATCCACGGGAGCCATCATGGTATTTTCGATGATGGTCAGATGGGAAAAAAGGTTGAAAGACTGGAAAACCATGCCCATCTTCCGGCGTACCTTTGTGATGGTGCCCGGATCTTGATAGATGTTTACCCCATCCAAAAAGATCTCGCCCGAGCTGGGCCGCTCCATGCCGTTCAGGCAGCGCAAGAGAGTGCTTTTTCCAGTGCCGGACGGACCGATGACAGAGACGACTTCCCCCTTGCCGATGGTGGCATTGACATCGGTCAGCGGCGTGACATTGGGGTATTCCTTTCTCAAATGCCGGACTTCAATCATTCTTCAGTCACTCCCTTCACATCGCGGGATCTTCTCCCTGGATCAATCCGGATTTCAATGAGATTGAGAAGAGACGTCAAAGCCCAGGCAATCAGGAAGTAAATCACCGCGGTAACAATCAGGGGAAAGAATGCCTCGTAAGTCCTGCTGCGGATAATGTCAGATACCTTGGTTAAATCCTGTACGGCGATGTAACCCACCACGGAGGTCATTTTCACCATGGAAATGAATTCGCCTTTGTAGACCGGCAGGATATGGCGCGCCGCCTGTGGGAATATGACCTTGCGGAAGGTCTGAATACTGTTGTAGCCCAGCGCCAGGGACGCCTCGACCTGACCCTTGGGGACAGCCTCAATGCCGGTCCTCATCATTTCACCGGCATAAACACCAAAATTGATGGAGATGCCGATGATGGCCACCATGATGGCATTGATGTCGACTGAACCGAACACCACGTAATAGAAAATCATCAGCAGCACGACCAGGGGCACGCCTTGAATTAATCTGATGAACACTTTGACCAAGCTGCCAAGGCCCCTTCTTTGACTCATGCGAAGCAGGCAGATCCCGAAGCCCAGGATGGTTCCGACTATTCCCGACATGATTGAGACAAGCAGGGTGACGCCGATACCCCCGGCAATCAGCTTCCAACGGCTTTCCCTGACGAAGGTTTTGTGAAAGCTGGTTGAAACCTTGCCCCAGAAACTGACCCCGGCATTTCCGCCGGAATCACCGCCGCTGTCAACAGCGCGTGTGATAATCCATTGACTGTAAGAATGGTAGCTTTCAGTGAAATCGACGCTTTGGCGCCGTTCCTCCGTAATCGCAAGACCGCCTCCGGCCAGATCATATTTCCCTGACGTGATGCC
>CAZGCS010000196.1:0-1346 GCA_964524395.1 uncultured Mageeibacillus sp. | reverse complement strand
AATACCGTGTTTTGCTATTCCGCCTTGTAGGGAAGCAGGGCAACCTGGCGTGACCGCAGAATGGCGGTCGTCAGCGCACGCTGATGGCGGGCGCAGGTACCGGTCATGCGGCGGGGCAGAATCTTGTAATTCTCCGCCAGATACCGTTGAAGCGTATTGACATCCTTGTAATCGATCACATCGACATGATCGGCACAAAACACACAATACTTCTTGCGGCCATAGCGTTTTTGGCCCTGATAGCTTCCGCGTCTTTTAACATCTGCCATTTTTTTACTCCTTATCAAGATCAAAGCATTAGAAATCAAAGGGAAGTGCGGTGTCATCCTCATCGGGTGTGACCAGGAAATCATCTCCTCCGCTGTCGACCGGCGTCGAAGCGATGTGGTCCCTTTGTCCCTCGTCCACATCGACCTGCCTGTCGCCACGGCGCGATTCGCAGAATTCAACCTCATCAACAATCACTTCCGTGGTATAGCGGCGCTGGCCCGCCTGGTCCTCCCAACTCCTGGGCTGGATTGTCCCGACGAGCAGAATCCGGTCACCCTTGAAAAAATACTTGGTGATGAATTCCGCCTGCTGGCGCCAGGCGACGCAGGGAATAAAATCGGCGGTGTTCTGTCTGGTGCCGTCAGCCGAACGCGACCGGCGGTCGCAGGCAACGGTAAAATTGCATACGGAGATGCCGCTTTGGGTGGTCCGGATCTCCGGGTCACGCACCAGCCTCCCCATCAGTATTGCTTTGTTCATTCTTCATTCCTTTCCGCCTCCTCCGGCGTTCCGTCGACTTCCTCCGCCTGGTTTTCATCGAGGACCTGAGCTTCCTCCGGCACACTGGCCGGCTCTTCTTCCTGCGGTGGTGCCTGTCCGGACTCCTCTTCCGCAGGAGCCCTTGCTTCCGTGTCCGCATCAGACGGGACGGCATCTTGTGCCACCTGCTCGTCCGGCTGCTCCAGGGGCACGGATTCTGTTGCTTCTTCCGCTTCCTCCTCGTCAGTCAAGCGCCGGGCTGAAGGCATGAAGGAGCCTTCCGCCACGACGATCAGGTAACGCAGGACATAGTCGGCGATGCGCAAAAGACGTTCGATCTCCCGCGGGGCTTCCGGTTCAGCATTGAAGTGAACGATGACGTAGTACCCCTCACGCAGATCCTGGATCTCGTAGGCCAGACGGCGCCGCCCCCATTCCGTCACCTGGACGATTTCCGCTGACGCTTCAACGATGGCGCTGACGCGGTTGATCTGCGCGCGCAACTCATCGGAAGACAAGGTGCCATTCAGAACATAGAGCAATTCATATTTTTTAGCCATGGATTGTATTAACCCTCCTCCTGGACTAATGGCTCT
>CAZGCS010000195.1:0-1353 GCA_964524395.1 uncultured Mageeibacillus sp. | reverse complement strand
TGCCCATGAGGAAGAGCTCATTGGCGTGGTAGGACACCACATTATCCTTGTACTCATCAAAGATGTAGGGGCCCGCGCCGACCGGCAGCGAATTCTTGGTCTTCAGGAAGTCCATGAAGTCCGGATTGCCTGTATCAACACCGAATTCGTTCAAGTCGCCTTCGTAGCCGTCTGTGTAGTAGTGAAGCGGCGTAACGGTAACACCCAGCATGAAGATGGCAGTCGGATCGACGCCGTCAATGACAATCCTGATCACTTCTTTTGAGCCGGCTGTGTCGGTTGTGATTCCCGTGATATTGGGAACACCGCCCTCTACCTGGCCGTACTCAGCGAGGTATTTGTCGGTCAGCTGCTGTGAGATCGGCGCACCCGCAGCCTCTTCATCGATCCCGTTGAGATCGCCGTAGCCATAGGCGCCAACCATGACCTCCCAGTATGTTTCAGCGGTAAGTGAGAGATCCTCATCCTCAAGGTCGTACTCATTGCCCAGCGCGTCTGTCAGGATGCCTTCACCATCCTCATCAAGTTCGCCAAAGGCCCAGGCGACCATGCCCCAGGCAACCTGCTTGTTGGGGTCTGCGGCAACGTCTTCAGCCGTATAAGGCGCGAACATCTCTTCGATGTAGTCGACATAAACCGTGTTACAGACATCGATGATCTCCTGCGCGTATTCAACGCCCATCTCATCGAGGGGACCCCAGAAATTCTGCAGATCCTGTGTGGTAACGCCAGGGGCGGGATTCATAACCATTTTCCCCACGACATCCCCGTCCAAACCGGCAGAGGTCATGGCCTTGACCTTATCGACCGCTTCTTTTGATGCCTGGAGGCGGTACTCATCCAGTCCCTGGATGGCCATGGTGTAGAAGGTGGATGAACCGTCATACATCTTATCGCTCAGGACATACATGGAGAAAAGGACGTCTTTGGCCGTCACAGGTTCTCCGTCACTGAAGACGACGTCATCTTTCAGGACGAACTCATAAATTGAAACGCCTTCATCCTCATCAACCGTCTGCGAGAAATCCTCGGCAAGGCAGGGCAGGCCGTCACCCGCCTGGGGTTCACCATTCTTGTCATAGTACAGCAAGCCGATCTGTGTCAGGCCCACGACATCCACGTCGTATGCTGATGTTGCGAAGAAGGGATTGAACTTGCCGTCCAGGGTACCCGTGCTGACAACAAGAGGCTTGGGCCCTTCTTCGACAGGCGGTTCTGTCGGCGTCACGGGCGCCTCTGTTGGCGCATCCGTCTCCACCGGTGTCTTCGGGGCACAGCCGAACACGGCAAATGCCATCACTGCCACCAGTAAGAAGACAAGTGATTTCTTAAGTAAACTTTTACTCATACTTA
>CAZGCS010000194.1:0-1373 GCA_964524395.1 uncultured Mageeibacillus sp. | reverse complement strand
GATAAAGTAGCATAAGTTTCGCACATTTGAATAAAGAGGACATGGAGCCTCGCCTCACTTGGTAAAATTGATTTTAGGAAAAAACAAACCAAGGAGAAAGAAGAACCATGTCCGAGAAAATTATACAACTGAACGAGGGAATCATCAAAGAAGAGCTGGGCGAGATGGTGCGCCAAAGTGTAGAGGATACCTTAAACGCGCTCCTGGAAGAAGAAGCTGACCAGCTGACCAATGCGAAACGCTACGAGAGGACGGCCTTGCGTAAAAGCACACGCGCCGGGCACTACAAGAGGAAATTACTGACACGGGCAGGTGAGGTGGAACTCAAGATGCCCAAACTTCGGACCTTGACATTTGAAACGGCCATCATCCAACGCTACCAGAAACGAGAGATCAGTGTTGAAGAGGCCTTGGTGGAGATGTACCTGGCCGGAGTCTCTGTACGCCGTGTAGAGGACATCACGGAGGTCTTGTGGGGAACCCGGGTAGGTGCAGGGACAGTCAGCCGCCTCAACCAAAAGGTCTATGCCCAAATTGATGAATGGCGGCAGCGGCCATTGGAGATGAGCTACCCTTACGTCTATCTTGACGGTATTTACCTGAAGCGGAACTTTGCCGGCAACTTTGAGAATGTGGCCATCCTGATAGCGATGGCAGTCAATGAGGAAGGTGAGCGTGAGGTCATTGGAGCCTGTGAAGGTTTGCGAGAAGACAAGGAGTCCTGGATGAATTTCCTTCGGGATCTTAAGGCAAGAGGACTTCGAGGCACTCAACTCTTCATCGGCGATAGGTGCCTGGGTTTGCTAGAGGCGGTTCATATAACCTACCCCGATGCCCGCTACCAGCGTTGCAGCGTCCACTTTACTCGCAATGTCCTATCTGTCGTCCCTCGAGGTCAGATGAAGCTGGTCGCAGCCATGTTGCGGGCCATCCATGCTCAGGAGGATCGCCAAGCTGCCATCGCCAAGTCCAAGGATGTGATCGCTCGACTTCGGGAAATGAAATTGACGAAGGCGGCAAAGAAGGTAGAGGATTCGGTCGTTGAGACACTAGAGTACATGTATTTCCCCCGGGAACATTGGAAGAAGATCCGAAGTAACAATGTCATCGAACGATTAAACAGGGAGATTAAGCGAAGGACCCGGGTAGTAGGCACTTTCCCTGACGGAGAATCGGCACTTATGCTGGTCTGTGCCCGATTGAGATACATGGAGAGTTCCCTTTGGGGCTCCAAGATGTATATGAGTATGAAGCATCTGGAAAAGCATGAGCTGGAAACTCAGCTGGAGTATGAGGGAGCGTAGGAAGATGAGCCGCATTTTAGGTTCCCCCCGGCCGGGGGGAACCTAAAACATTCACCAAGTGAGACAAAA
>CAZGCS010000193.1:0-1383 GCA_964524395.1 uncultured Mageeibacillus sp. | reverse complement strand
AGCGCTTTGACCGGTCCGAAGCTCTTGCTGAGATTTTCCGCAGTCAGTACTGGCACGTCATCGTTTCCCGGAATTCCTATTTCCTTCTTCATGATCAGTCCCGCCTTTCCATTCTTGTTTCGCCCCGGTCTTCCTCGATACAATCATCGAGAAGACCATGCAGTGATTCAGATGAAATCCCCGTCAGCCAGGCGATATGAGCGGCTGTCCGGAAATTGCGACGGATTTCCTCTTTTTCAAGCTCCTTGTTGTCATCCCTGTCGGACAGAAAATTGCCTTTGCCGGGGATGGCGTAAATCAACTTCTCCTGTTCCATCTCCCGGTACGCTTTTTGAACGGTGTTGGGGTTGATGCCGAGTTCAGCTGCCAGCTGTCTGACCGGAGGGAGCTGCTCATGCGGCTTGATCAGCCCAAGTGCCGCCATCCGGTGAAAGGAGCGCTTCAACTGTTGATAGAGCGGCACGCCGCTTTGGTAGTTGATCTCCAGATAGACCATGGCAAGCTCCTCATCCGTTTGTTACAACTGTACTATATTAAATAGTACAGTCAAAATAGAATATCTTGTCCATCCTGTCAATACCCTCTTTCCTGCCGAACGGATCATTTTGGCTATGATGAAAGCGCGAAAGAAAACCTTTCAAAGGACGATATGAAAAGGCCGGGGAGCTGACAAAAGAAGACTGGCTGAATCAGCAAAAAACCCGCCCGAAGTGAAGGCCGCCCGGGGGCGGCCTCCTTGTGAACGAGTGCGTCTTATTCATTCAGCATTTTCTGTAGGCCCGGATCAGCGCATTCAGAGTGTCCTTGGCATCCCCCAGCAAGAGCGCAATATCAGACCGGTAGGATTCATCATAGAGGGGGTTGTCGACACCTGCATAACCAGCTTGCTTGTCATAATTGCAGATGATGACATGTCTGGCATCTTCAACATCCAGGATGGGCATGCCGTAAATGGGCGTTCCTTCGGCCGTGTTGGCCGCGGGATTGACCACATCATTGGCGCCGATGATGAGGGCGACATCGGTCTCCTTGAAGGCGGGATTAATGTCCTGCATCTCGTGGAGTTTGTCATAGGGAACATCCACTTCGGCCAGAAGGACATTCATGTGGCCCGGCATCCTGCCCGCGACGGGATGGATGGCGAATTTGACCTCCTTGCCGGCGGCTTCCAACTCGGACATCAGCTGTTTGACCTGGGACTGCGCCTGAGAGAGGGCCATGCCATAACCCGGTACAATGATGACCCGTTTGGCCTCATTCAGCCACTTGCCGCCTTCCTCTTCGGCCGATACCTCTCCGCCCTCCGCCTCCTGCGGGACCCGGCAGACCCGGAAGGCCTGGATGATGGCACCCAGAGTCTCCTTGGCGTCGCCCAGCATGAGG
>CAZGCS010000192.1:0-1401 GCA_964524395.1 uncultured Mageeibacillus sp. | reverse complement strand
TGCAGGTTACGGATCCGATCGCGGACATGCTGACACGCATCCGCAATGCCGGGAGGGCCGGCAAAATGACGTGTGAGATCCCCGCTTCTAATATGAAGCGCGCCATCGCGGATATTCTCGCTGCCGAAGGTTACATCGAGAAGGTGACCTTCCGCGAAGACAACCAGCAGGGGATGCTGACCGTGACACTCAAGTACTATGGTTCCAAGCCTGTTATCACAGGCATCAAGCGTATTTCAAAGCCCGGCCTGCGCGTCTATGCCGATGTTGATCATCTGCCGCGCGTCCAGAACGGGCTGGGCATTGCCATCATCTCGACATCCAAAGGCGTGATGACGGACAAGTTTGCCCGCCGCACGAAAATCGGCGGCGAAGTACTGGCTTATGTCTGGTAACCGGAGCTGAACTCTGAAAAGGATGAAAAGATCCACAATCTTAAGAGCAGGAGGACATTATGTCTAGAATAGGCAAAAAGCCAATTCCCATCCCGAAGGACATCAAGGTCGATATCGACAAGGATGAGGTTCGGGTGAGCCGGGGTGACCAGATGCTGACGGAGCGAATCCATCCGGGCATCCGCGTCCGCATCGAGGAAGATCAGATCATGGTCGAGCGCGACAACGATCTTCGCGATACACGCGCCCTGCACGGCTTGACCCGCTCGCTGATCAACAACATGGTGATCGGCTTGAGCGAAGGATTTACGAAAAACCTTGAAATCCAAGGTGTGGGATACCGGGCCCAAAAGAGCGATAACAAGCTGATTATGGACTTGGGTTACTCGCATCAGGTAATTTTTGAAGAACCGGAAGGCATCACCTTTGAGTTGGCCTCCCCGACCCGTATCGCGGTCAAAGGCGCTGACAAACAGATGGTGGGCGAAATGGCCGCCAAGATCAGAGCTTCACGCCTGCCCGATCCGTACAAGGGCAAGGGTGTCCGCTACGCAGGCGAGGTTCTGCGTCTCAAAGCCGGGAAAACCGGTGTGAAGTAAGGAGCGTGAAGAAATGATTAAAAAAGAACCACGCAATAAAGTCCGCCTCCGCCGCCATGCGCGTGTGAGAAAACAGCTTGCCGGCACGAATGCCTGCCCGCGTCTTGGTGTCTTTCGGAGCGCCAGCCATATTTACGCGCAGATTATTGATGACAGCACGCATCATACAATGGCCGCGGCCTCTTCCCTCGATACGGGAGTCAGGGAGGCGCACCCCAACGGCGGCAATATCGAAGCAGCGAAAGCGGTCGGTAAACTTGTCGCGGAGCGCGCCCTTGAAAAGGGCATCAGGACAGTTGTCTTTGACCGCGGCGGATATCTTTACCACGGCCGTGTGGCCGCCCTGGCGGATGCGGCGCGTGAAGCCGGACTTGAGTTTTGAGGAGTAGCAGCATGAGAAGAGAACG
>CAZGCS010000191.1:0-1403 GCA_964524395.1 uncultured Mageeibacillus sp. | reverse complement strand
TTCTTGGCGCCTATCAGGGTGGAGAGCTTCAGCCGCAATTGAGTGAAGTGCGCGCAGTTCGTTGGATGGAGCCGGATGAGGCAGCGAAGATGCTGGTTTTTGACAAGGATCTTGCCATATTCCGTCAGGCATTGGCCTGCCACGGCAGCCAGGGAAAGGGGTAGCGGGCATGGATGTGACAAAGGAAGACAAGAAACGCTTCGTTATAAAAGAAAGCTACACCATGGACGAATTGCTGGCCATCATGGATTTTCTCCGAAGCGATCAGGGCTGTCCCTGGGATCGCGTTCAAACACACGAAAGCATTCAGGGCAACATGCTGGAGGAAGCCTACGAAGCTGTTGACGCCATTCAGAGCGGGGACCCGTCCAAGCTCCGGGAGGAGCTCGGCGATGTTCTTATGCAGGTTGTTTTTCACGCCGGTATCGCAGAGGATGAGGGCGCCTTCAGTTTCGGTGACGTGGTCTCGGGCATCTGCCATAAGCTGATTTCCCGCCATACCCACCTCTTTGGTGACGATGAGGCAACGACACCGGAGATGGTTCTGAAAACCTGGGAGAAGAATAAAAAGATCGAAAAGGGGTACGAAAGCACTGCCGAATCCATGCGTACCATTCCCTTTGCCATGCCGGCATTGACGCGGGCTTTAAAACTTCAAAAAAAGGCGGCGGATGTCGGGTTTGACTGGCCCTCCTCCGAAGGAGCTTACGACAAGGTTCAGGAAGAGCTCCAGGAGCTGTGTGACGAGGTCGGACACGGGGATGGCAGAAGGGTGCGTGAGGAAGCAGGTGACCTGCTTTTCGCGGTTGTCAATCTGCTCCGTCTGCTGGGGGTTGACCCGGAAGCGGCCTTGACAGACTGTTCGCAACGTTTTGTCCGGCGTTTCGAGGCCATGGAAAAATTGGCGGAAAAGGAGGGCGGCCTGAGCCGCCTGAAGCTCGAAGCCATGGATGCCTTATGGGACCGGGTGAAACGGTCTGAGCGTGAGAGCGGGGAGGTCAGGGACCATGAGGCTTGATAAATACCTGAAAGTATCGCGGATTGTAAAACGCCGTACAGTTGCCAATGAAATGGCCGCAGCGGGTCGTATCGAGGTAAATGGCAAGCGCGCAAAACCGGGAACGGATGTCAAAGCCGGTGATATTCTCGAAATCGGTTATGGCGCGAAACAAATTCGTGTCCGTATACTCGACGTCAGGGAACATATCAAAAAAGAAGAAGCATCATCCCTTTACGAGGTCCTGACCGGCTAAAACAGCGTAGAATCACCGCTTTTGTCACATAACTGTCATATAGACAGCTCCGGAAACCTTGCAAAACCGAACAAACTCCCCTACCATGGGTTTGGAATCAACAGGATGTCAGGTCGACAGGAGCACTCAATGCGACTGAGTTATGCTGAA
>CAZGCS010000190.1:0-1422 GCA_964524395.1 uncultured Mageeibacillus sp. | reverse complement strand
CGAACATTTCAACAAAGTCGGATCCGCTGATGGAGAAAAAAGGTACCTGGGCTTCACCCGCGACGGCCCTGGCAAGCAAGGTTTTGCCTGTACCAGGAGGGCCAACCAGCAAAATTCCTTTGGGAATTTTGGCACCCAGACTGACGTATTTTTTGGGATTCTTCAAAAAGTCGACGACTTCCTGAAGTTCATCCTTTTCCTCTTCCGCGCCGGCCACATCGTCAAAAGTTACACGGATCTGGCTCGGATCGGCCAGGGTCGCTCTGCTTTTACCGAAAGAAAGGGCTGTTTTGCCCTCGCCATCCCGCCTGGCGTAGGAGATGAAGACAAAGGCACCCAGTGACACCAGCATGAGCAGCATGATGATACCGTTCAGGATGCTGCCGAAATCAGTCGGCCGGTTGTAGTCGAAGGCTTCAATATGACCCTCTTCCTTGGCCAGCCGGAGAATCTCAAGGTAGGTGTCGATGGAGTCGACAGGAATATCTTTTTTGATGTTGGTGGGGCTTCCCTCCTGGACAGCGCCCTCCGTCATCTTCAGGTTGAGGGTGGCGCCGTCAATGGTAACCGACTCGACGGTGCCGCTCTGGATCATCTGTTCGACGTCAAAAAGAGTCGCGTCCTTGGAGCGGTCGCCGCGCGACATCATGAAAGTGACCGCCATGATCACAATCATGAGAATGATGTAAAAAGAAAAACCGCCAAATTTTCGTTGTTCCGGTGCGTTCATGCCACTCGATCGTTTCCTGTAATCATGATTCCTGCTGCCTCTGTCCTGTCTTTAGTCTGCTGCCAGCACCTCAACGTCGGGCAGGTTCCTGTAATAGCCGTCGAGGTCAAGGCCGTAGCCTACGATGAATTCGTTGGGGATTTCCATGCCAATATAATGGACATCAATATCGATCTGGCGCCGTGATGGCTTGTCAAAGGCGGTGACAATACGAAGGCTGGCCGGATTTCTGGTCGAGAGAAGGTTCATCAGATGGTCCAGGGTAATGCCTGTATCGACAATGTCCTCAATGATCAGAACATGCCTGCCTGAAATATTCTTGTCCAGGTCCTTGTTGATCTTGACAATGCCGGTGCTCTTTTCCCCGGCATAACTTGAAACCGACATGAAATCGATCTCGCAGGGAAGATCAATGTGGCGGATCAAATCAGCCAGGAACATGAACGAACCCTTCAGCACACAGATCAGATAGAGTTCCTTCCCCTTGTAGTCCTCTGATATCTGTTTTCCCAGGCGTGCGACGAAAGCTTCAATCTCTTCGCGGCTCACCAATCTGTGATCAACCTTTTTCTCAACAAATGCCATCTTGTTTTCCCTCCACTTTGTCAACCTGAGAGATTGGCAGATTCCCGGCAGGGCCGGAAAATTCGCGGGGAGGACAATACCTCCCCATAATCCATTAGCATTCTAAC
>CAZGCS010000189.1:0-1427 GCA_964524395.1 uncultured Mageeibacillus sp. | reverse complement strand
CAAAAACTATACTCTTCATGGTGACCTCCCATTGTATGCGGTAATCTCCGCTGTTTGTGTTTCTACAGCTAAGACTACGGATAAATCCGCGATCTTACAATCGCGGGGGTCACTTCATATTGTCTAACAAAGGTTTACCTTGATAAGTAACGCATATAGCGTTACAATAAACGAAAAAGGAGTTAACGATATGGAAAAATCTACGACCCTGAATCTGCGGGTAAATCCCACAGTTAAACAGCAGGCAGAGGATGTTTTGAAGCAATTGGGTGTTCCTATGTCCACTGCTGTTGATATGTTTTTGCGTCAGATCACTCTGACAGGAGGAATTCCCTTTGATATATCCTTGCCCAAAGCACCTGCTGGTATCAATGCAGACGCTATGACGGTGGAGCAGCTTCGTGCAGAGCTGATGACAGGTTATGAGGATATGAAACAAGGCAATACACAGGATGCTTCCACTGCGTTTGCCAAGTTTCGGAAAGCCCATCAGTGAGCCAATATAGACTAGAAGTCACAAATAAAGCACTGGCAGATATGGGTGCAATTTACGAATATATTGCGGAATTTCTTCAAGCTCCGGACACTGCGTTGAATACAGCTTCCAACAATTTTGACACCGCTTCGTCACGATCTCCCAGCATGAGTTCTTTCAAGGTTTGCTCGTCTAGTGTAATATTCAGGTGAGCCATGTTTTGTCCTCCAGTACTATTTTTTTCTCAAAACTTATTGTACCGAAAGGGCGAGATGTGGCTCACCTCTCGTTTTGCGAATTTACACCAACTATACGGACTCTATCCGAAATGATTACATTGTGTGGTCGACTGTGCTTGCTTGCAACGAAGTCCTTATTTTTTGGGCAATGTCATCGAAAATTTTAGAAGCTTGGCCTTTTAGAAACTCTGGAACAGTATGAGATTCTGGGACAATTATTATTACTACAAATAATCATATCCAACTGTCTTAAAAACGTTCAAGGGACACTTCTTTATGTGAAGTGTCCCTCCCTCATCACTTTACAGTGTTTTGAGACAGCCCCCGCACGATAACTTGGTAACTTCGGTGCCTGGCACCGATTTCGTGGCGGCGGGGATCAGGTAATGGCGTTGCGGGCAATGCATGGGGAGGTGCGGCGACCGCAACAGACGGAATACAAGATCCGAAACGCGGTTTTCGTCCTCCTCTGTATATGCCCGGAGACATTCTTGTGTAATGAAGCGGCTTACCTCGTCATAGGGCCTGAGATTTATTCGCTGCATTCGGCCACTCCCTCCGGAAAACGATACACTGTCACCAAACCGTGCTGTTCCGAATCAGGAAACGGGATGATTGGTCATCATGATAGTATTTATAGCACAGGCAGCTGCTTGGTTGCCATGATACCGGACAGGCTGACCAGAAGGGTCCCGAAGCAGGAGTCAGGATGA
>CAZGCS010000188.1:0-1442 GCA_964524395.1 uncultured Mageeibacillus sp. | reverse complement strand
ACTTCAAGACCCCAAATGCACCCTCGGCCTGAATGGAGCGGTTCACCCGAAGCAGAATCCCTTCCTCGCTTGTAATATTCGAAAGACTTTGAGCCCGGTAGCGATCAAAGGTCTCTGCCACTTGAATTCTCTTCGAGTACTTTCCCCGGTAACATGTTCCGAGATAGTTACAGCCGTCACAGCTTTCACATCCATAAACCTTGCTGGTGCTTTTGAACCCGGAAGCACTAATCCGTTGTTTGTCATTGCGGTAGGTGAGAAGCCGTCCCGCCTTGCAGCGGTAGGCGTCCTGGTCTGGCAAGTAGTCCATACTCAGACGAAACTCCATCTCGCGCTGGAACTTGCGGGTCTTGGAATACTCATAATTGGACGGCTTGATGAAGGGTTTAATCTGTTTATGGTCCAGATAGGTGTAATTCTCTTCGCTCTCATAGCCCGCATCACAGATGAGATTGCGATACCTGCGCCCGTGGTTTCTTTCCAGGTCTTCCAAAAAGGGGATCAGCGTTCCCATGTCGCTGCGGTGAGCATAAAGGCCAACACCGACGATGTACTCACTTTCAACCGCGACCTGGAGATTGTAGGCGGGCTTGAGCTGGGAGTTGCGCATGTGGTCATCTTTAAGATGCATGAAGGTCGCATCGGGATCTGTTTTGGAAAAGCTGTTGCGATCCCCGAAGAGGGGTTTGTAGTCATCGTATTTCTTTTGACGTTCCATCAATCCCTGCAGGGTTTCATAGTCCCGCTGCAGCGAGGTCTTGTGCTTGCCCTTGCCATGGACGAACACGATCCCTTCACGTTCGATCTCTTGACGCAGCAAAATGAGGACTTCATCCATCATTTCCCATGTGACGGGATGCGGGAAGTTATTCGAAGGGACGATCCGGTCCACAAGAGCCCGGATCTTCACTTGCATCTTCTCTTCGAATTTTAAAATCGCTTTCTTCCAGACAAAGGTGTACTTGTTCGCATTGGCTTCGATCTTGGTCCCGTCTACGAAGAGATTCTCAAAATGGATCTCATCATAGTCGTAAAGGCGCATGACCAGCTGGGCCAAGAGATCTTCCATACAGCCGCTTAACCGTTCTTTTCGAAAGCGTGCGATCGTATTGTGATCCGGGACTGCTGTTTCGTTGCGCAGCAGATAACGGTAGGCCAGATTAAGATGACAGGCCTGCTCGATCTTACGGCTCGAGTATACGCCTTGGCTGTAAGCGTAGACCATGACTTTGAACAGACTCTTCGGATGGATTGCCGGATTGCGTCCTGTTGACGCGTATGACCGATACAGCGCGCTGTAATCTAATTCCTCCAACAGTTGGTCGAGCAACCGAACCGAATCGTCCACGGGGATAAATACTTCAGTTTCAATGGGGAGACACAGTTGAATAAAGCGCCCGTTCCTGCTATATTTGCTGTGTAATTTTGTTTTGTTCATACTT
>CAZGCS010000187.1:0-1460 GCA_964524395.1 uncultured Mageeibacillus sp. | reverse complement strand
GAGATGTGGCTCACCTCTCGTTTTGCGAATTTACACCAACTATACGGACTCTATCAAGGCTCCATGCGTGAGGGTGAATATACTTATGAAGAAATGCTGTTAATTGCAAAGAGAGCATTAGAAAAAGTTGCTCATTTGCCTGCCTTAATAACAAATCGATTCCCGATTTTGTTTATTGATGAATTCCAAGATACTAGCAACATTCAATGGGATCTCATTAACATGGCATTCCCTTCAAATAGCGATCATTTAACCCAATGTTTTGGGGATAGCAATCAAGCTATTTATCAATCAAATGAAGCTGCGACTGAAGTCACAGCATTGCGGAAGGCCACGACGCTCACCTTGCCTGACAGCATGAGATTCGGTAAGCAAATTGCAAAATTGGCAAATTCCGTTGCTCTTTCAAAAGAGGTCATGGAGGGTAATGCAAATACTTACAATCATTTAGATAACAAACATACTGTTTTTCTCTTTGACGCAGATAATCCACAAACAGTTTTGTCTGCGTACAAAAATCTCATTCTTGATTGCTTTTCCGATACTGCTCTGACAGAAAACAGTTCTGAGGGGTGCCATGTCCTGGGTATGGTTCATAAGAAGAAAGACGCCAACGATAAGCACAAACCAAAAACTATCCCCGATTATTGGGATCAGTATGATCCTCAAAAATCTTCCCGCACGTCTTCGCCAACGACAATGATTGATTACTTTAGAAGAGGAAGGCTGGATTTTTCTTCAAATGGAGAAATGAGTTCGATTACAAATTGGATTGCGCGAGGATTGCGGAAATACCTAAACCAATGTTGCGGTAAAACCATACCAGCAACCACTGACTCTTTTCGATTGTTATGCAATGTCCTGCCAGCTGAACAGATCAACCCATTTCGCAAACATTTCTATTCTTTATGCAAGATGAGCTTAAAAAGTCAAAATGATTGGTCGGAAGTTGTCGATTCTGTGATACGCTTAGTCAAAGATTTTTACGCGCCTTATGCAAGAGTCAATGATTATTTTTTATGGTCGGAGCCCTTGACTAACGAAATAGATACCAAACAAACAAATTGTACTGTCTTGCATGATGAAGAGACAGGCAGGGACATAACATTACATTTTGGCAGTATACACTCAGCAAAGGGAAAAACTCATTTATCGACTTTGGTTGTTGAAACGTTCTGGCATGATTCAAACCTAAAGTCTATTTTGCCCTGGATTTGCAACTGCGCGACCAACACAAAACCTGGTTCTAGGATAATCAGTAGGTTAAAATGCCACTACGTTGCCTTCACTCGTGCACGCGCATTGCTTTGTTTGGCAATACCTATAAGCAGCGTTACGCAACAACAGATCCATTCTTTGGAAAAAATAGGCTGGAGAATTGAAGATATAAGATAAAGAGAAAGCCTTGAATATTCCGCATCAAGTTGAGCCATCGTTCCGCATCTTCAAAGCCACCTGTT
>CAZGCS010000186.1:0-1478 GCA_964524395.1 uncultured Mageeibacillus sp. | reverse complement strand
CCGTTTTGTTGGGACTCCCCCTGGGCGTTTTGCTCGTCCTGACAAAACCGGAGGGGCTGCTCTCCCGCCCCGCGCTTTACCGCGTCCTGGATGTCGTGATTAATGTGTTGCGATCACTGCCTTTCATCGTCCTCATGATTGTGGTCTTCCCCCTTTCCCGTCTGCTGATCGGGCGGGCAACGGGGACAACGGCCACCATCGTTCCCCTGGCAGTGGCAGCAATTCCCTTTGTTGCCCGGATCATGGAGCAGAGCCTGCTGGAAGTCGACAGCGGAGTGCTGGATGCCGGCCTGGCCTGCGGCGCCCGGGTCAGCCAGCTGGTTAAAACCGTCCTCATTCCAGAAGCGCTTCCCTCGCTTGTCAACGGAGTGACCATCACCATCATCAATATCATCGGCAACTCGGCCATGGCAGGTGCCATCGGTGGCGGAGGACTGGGAGACCTGGCCGTCCGCTACGGTCTTTACCGCAGGAATGCGGTCAAGCTCTACATCGCCGTTGCCATCATCATCCTGATCGTTCAACTGGTCCAATGGGCTGGCAGGGCGCTCGAAAACAGTTTGCGCCGGGATCAACCCGTCGCCTCTCTATAAACAAAATAAGGAGAAAAAAATGAAGAAGAAACAAATCATTAAAGCCGTCAGCCTGATCTTGCTGGCAGTCCTGGCCATCACGGCCTCAGCCTGTTCCAAGAAGGAAGACAAGCTGGTCATCGGCGTCAGTCCGGCTCCTCACGCCGACATCGTCGCTCAGGTAGTCGAGGAATTGAAAGAGCAGGGGATCACGCTTGAAATCCGTGAATTCAGTGATTACGTGACTCCCAATATTTCCCTGTCGGATAAGGACATCGACGCCAATTACTTCCAGCACATCCCCTACTTTGCCCACGAGAACAGTGTCGGCAAGTACGGGCTGGAAATCCTGGGCGGTATCCATGTTGAACCCATGGCCCTCTACTCGACCAAATACGCCTCCCTGGCCGATCTGCAGGATGGGGCGGAGATTATGGTTCCCAACGACACCACCAACGAGGGCAGAGCCCTCCTGCTCCTGCAGCAAGTCGGTCTGATCACCCTGAAAGAAGGCGTGGCGGGTAACGCGACGCCCAAGGATATCGTGGACAACCCCAAGGGTCTGAAATTCACGGAACTTGACGCGCCCACCATCCCAGAGTCTTACAAAGACGCGGCCGCAGCCGTCATCAACGGTAATTACGCCATTGAGCACGGCTTGAACCCGGTCAGGGATTCACTGGCTATTGAGGACGAATCCAGCCCTTATGTCAACATCATTGCAGTTAAAGAGGGCGACGCCAAGCGGCCTGAACTGCAGAAGCTTCTGGAAGCGCTCCAGAGCGACAAGGTGAAAGCCTTTATCGAGGAGAAATACGAGGGGGCGGTAGTACCGGCCTTTCAAACCAAGGAGGTCGCGGACAAACTGGCGGAAGAATACAAACCCTAGTGCGTCCGTTTAACCTG
>CAZGCS010000185.1:0-1558 GCA_964524395.1 uncultured Mageeibacillus sp. | reverse complement strand
TTGGCGCCGAAGCCGATTGGCCGCTGTAAACAGTCTGCTTGAGCTGACCCTCCAATGTGCCGCCTGTGCCTTGAACAAATGTGACCGTGTGAATGGATTGATTGTCATGAAAACCCAGGTAATCAAAGTTGTCCTGCCTGTAAGCAATCCACTGCAAGGACGGATCAAAGAAAAAAGCGGGATCTTCCAGTTGAGAGGGTATACCCGTCACCCCTTCCCCGACCCAGGGTTTTCGGACCAGAGTCCGGTTTCCTGTCTGGACCCCCCCGCCCATCCAGCCTTTAATCTTTTCGCTATCATCGACCCCCGCGTCCAGCTCTTCGCCGGGCTTGCCGAAACAGTCGATCACCACGCCATCCTTGAGCAGGAGCACCACGTCATTGCCATTGAACATGTTGTGAGACGTTATTTGGTTCGCCTTTGCCTTCAGGGCTTCATTGGCCCCGCTGTGCACGAGAACAAATACTCCCCCCGGCTCGATCATTCCATGAAGCGAAATAGTCGGGAGGCTGGTTCCTCCGTTAAAATCGATATGAACCTGATAATGGCCGGCCGCAAGATCGATTACATCTCCTGTGCCGTTATAAATCTCCAAGGCCTTATTGTTGCCACTTCCTTCCACGTATTCCGAGAAAAAGACACCTGGTGATGTCCAGGTTTGATACAGGGCTTTGATCTCCCTGTTTTCTTTCACATTGGAATATCTTTGATCCCAGCCAAAAAGCAAGTACCCCTCCAAGGGCTTCACCGCCGGCGGAGACGCATCTTTTCCGTGATCAACGGTCTGCAGCAGGGAACCTGATTCATGAAAGCCCTTGCCATCCAGATCGAAAGCAACCGTGTAAGTCTTAAGGGTATACAGGGCTGTGATGGTAAGATCGCTTGTAACATTCTGATAGGATTGGCTCCAGCCTCTGTGAAGGTAACCTTCATTGGGGATCACTTGCGGCGGCACCGCATCTACTCCGTGGGCCACCGATTGTGTGGCCTCACCCGAGCCCAGCGTTCCATGTAATCCCGGCAGGAAGGTGACGGTGTATTCCACCGAATGCCATCCGAGGTAAGTCGAGGTATTTGTGGGATATTCTTTCCATTCCAGCGAAGGATCAAAATTCTCGATATTGTCCGTAAAACCACTGAAAATGTTTGGTTTGCGCACAAGCGTTCGATCTGAAGTCTGGACTGTGGCCCCGCCTGCACTTCCTGTCCAATGGGTACCAGGGTCCTCCCCGATTTTACCAAAACGATCTATTGGAACACCATTCTTGACAAGCTCAATCGCGTCATCTCCGTTATACCAAGAACTACTATTCGCTTGCTTGTTGTTTGAATCATCTATCGAATTAATGGCTTGTTGCAGACCCGCATTACCTGTTCCCTGGTTAAATATGCCTGAATGGTATAGAACGAACACGCCTTTTGCAGGAACCTTACCTGTTAATTGAATATTCTCACCTATAGTCGAATTTCCATTGAAATAAAAATATACCCGGTAATTGGACTCTTGCAACACAATCTCCGTATCAGTCGGGTTGTAGATCTCCAGTGCCTTGTTATT
>CAZGCS010000184.1:0-1584 GCA_964524395.1 uncultured Mageeibacillus sp. | reverse complement strand
TTAAAGCAAGGTCAGCAAATTCTTCATCTTCCTCGCTCCAGTATCCAAGATTGTATCCATACCAGGGTTCTTTCAGATCCAGCGAAGGCAGACCTATCTCATTCCACAATGTAATAGCCCTATCCATGAACTGCTTTTTAGGTAATGATATTGGCGGATAAGGCCATTTCATTGTAGCGTCAATTAATAATCTGGACGATTCAGGCAACTCTTCCGCCTCCATACGATGATCCCGATGCAGAGCATCTCCAGGGGGCGTCAGTGAAAAATCCATGAAATCAGGAGCAGGCGATTTTACGATTTTAATATCACGGTGGGGCTGACACCTGAAAGTTATAGCCCAGTTTACCATATTGGCATCCCGCGGATTTATATCTTCATCTACAACTGTAATTATCTTGCTGAAAGCCGGGAATTTCCTCGGCACCTTATCTAATATGTCCCAAATCCTACTTGAATCGGTAAAACGTTCTACCTGTATTACGGCATAACGGTCACTCCCGTTAGAACAATGGACAGCCACATTCTTTACACACTCATGCTTCAAGTCATAGTGCAAGAACTTGTAAATATTATTTTCCCAGCCAATTTGTTTGATCACGCTACTCTCGCTTGGAGGGAATTGGCTGATAAATGTCTGGTAAATAGGGTTTTTCCTATGGGTTATGCATTGCACAATAAAATAGGGCGCCATTTCTTGCTGCCCCATGTACCCCGTCGCTTCACCAAATGGAGCCTCAGGCTCTAAGCCATCGATAGCGATTTTACCTTCAATGACAATTTCCGCATTTGCTGGTACTTCCAAATCAACAGTCTTGCATTTAACCAATTTTACCGCTTCTCCTGCAAGCCCCCCTGCAACCGTATACTCATCAACACCAACAGGTAAGGTAGAAACAGATACATAACCAATGTTTGGCGGTGCGCCAATTATAATAGCCGCCTCTAAGGGTTGACCTTTCGCATATGCTTTTCTCCAATGATAGGCTATACCTCTAGTGGGCTTGCTTGGTATTATTCCCGCCTTTGTAGGGGATTTTATCTGGGCCCGATATGTGCCTATATTCCTCACACCGGTTTCAGGATCCTTGGTCACCCAGTAAGGCGAAGCCAAAAAGGGGGCGATATCCCAGCCAGGCGTTGAAATAGGTACTGGAAATTCCCCCAGGCCTCCATGCTCAAGCAGGTTATCCCCCAAATGAACCTCCTCCTGAACCGGACCACTTTCTACCATTTCGGGATCTATAGGTGAAACTTGTGCTCCAATCCATTTCTCGTTTATTTCATCTTTTCTACAGGCTAACCCAAGCGCATAAACATCTGAGCTGGCCCCTAAAATCCCAACGGCAACCGGAATACCATAATGTTTGCCCTTGGCATCATACACATTTTCAAATAAAAAGGCTTTTCTCTGTTCCTCAGGCAAACCCCTAAACTGCAAACGCACTAAGGAAGCAAGTTCTGTATCTTTATTAATGGCCCTGGATATCTTTACTAATTTGCCATCTTTCTCTAATACATCTAAGTAATCTCTTAAATCCTTGTAGTAAGCCAACGCTACCATCCCTTCGTCGTCTGATTATG
>CAZGCS010000183.1:0-1593 GCA_964524395.1 uncultured Mageeibacillus sp. | reverse complement strand
ACGCCTGGCTGATCGAAAAGCACGCCCACTTCAACCGGGAGGTCATCCCCGAGCGCCGCATGCACGCCAAGGGATCGGGTGCCTTCGGTGAGTTCACTGTCACCCACGACATCTCCTCCTACACCAAAGCCAGGATCTTCTCGGAGGTTGGCAAGAAGACCCCGCTCTTCATGCGCTTTTCCACCGTGGCCGGTGAGCGCGGCGCCGCTGACGCTGAGCGCGACATCCGGGGCTTCGCCGTCAAGTTCTATACCGAGGAAGGCAACTGGGACGTGGTCGGCAACAACACGCCGGTCTTTTTCTTCCGCGATCCCAAAAAGTTCATCGACCTCAACCACGCGGTTAAAAGGGATCCCCGGACCAACATGAGATCGGCCAACACCAACTGGGACTTCTGGTCCTCCCTGCCCGAGGCCCTGCTCCAGGTCACCATCACCATGAGCGACCGGGGCATTCCCTCCTCCTACCGCCACATGCATGGCTTTTCCAGCCACACTTACAGCCTGATCAACCAGGCCAATGAGCGGATCTGGGTCAAGTTCCACTTCAGGAGCCATCAGGGTGTCCAGAACCTGACAGATCAGGAAGCGGCCATGGTGGTAGCGGGCGACCGCGAAAGCCATCAGCGCGATCTGTACAACGCCATTGAACAGGGCAAGTATCCCCGCTGGACCCTCTTCATCCAGGTCATGACCGAGGAAGAGGCCCGCAAGATGCCTTACAACCCCTTTGACCTGACCAAGATGTGGTTTAAAGAAGACTTCCCTCTGATGGAGGTGGGTGAGCTGGTTCTGAACAGAAACCCCGACAATTACTTTGCCGAAGTCGAACAATCCGCCTTTAATCCGGCCAATAACGTGCCGGGAATCGGCTACTCGCCCGACCGCATGCTGCAGACCCGGCTCTTCGCCTACGGCGATGCCCAGCGCTACCGCCTGGGTGTCAACCATCACCAGATCCCGGTCAATGCCCCCCAGGGCGTCAGGAATCCCCACAGCTTCCACCGCGACGGCCTCATGCGGGTTGACGGCAACCTGGGCAGTGAGCTCCACTATGAGCCCAACAGCTACGGTAACTGGAAAGATCACTACACCGAGGCCGAACCGGTCCAGGAGGGCGGTGAGGTTCTCCAGTATGATTTCCGCGAGGACGATCACGACTACTACAGCCAGCCCGGCAAACTCTTCCGGGCCATGACACCCGAACAGCAACTGGTTCTTTTCGAGAACACGGCCAGGAATATGGGTGACTCCACCCTGCAGATCAAGCACCGCCACATTGTCCACTGCCACATGGCAGATCCCGATTATGGCAAGGGCGTGGCCAGGGCGCTGGGTATCGACATCAATACGGTCGACCTGACACCCATGCTCTCGGACAGCCGCGAAGCCTGGGAGAAGGACAAGGCCAGAGGCGCCGGCCTCAATGTTCCCACCACGCCGGCCAATCCCGAATCGGCCAAGGATCTGCCGCCCGAGGGGCGCAACACCAATGTCAAGGATCCGGCCTCCCTTTACAGCTGGCAGGACGACCCGCAGATGCTGTAAGGACAAGTGATCCGGGACGGGAAACCGGTCATGACAAGTAAAAAGG
>CAZGCS010000182.1:0-1612 GCA_964524395.1 uncultured Mageeibacillus sp. | reverse complement strand
CGATTTTCCCCGGACTGCAAGGCGGTCCCCTGATGCATGTCATCGCGGCCAAGGCTGTCGCCTTCAAAGAAGCGCTGGACCCCTCATTCGGTGAATACCAGGCCAGGGTTGTTGACAATGCGCGTGTTCTGGGTGAGGCGCTCAGGGAGCGGGGAATTGACCTGGTCTCGGGCGGCACCGATACTCATCTGCTCCTGCTTAAACTGAAGGCCTGTGGTGTGACCGGAAAAGACATGCAGGACCGCCTGGACAGCGTTCATATTACGACCAACAAGAACACGGTTCCCTTCGAGACCGAATCGCCCATGATTACTTCCGGTTTGCGTATCGGAACGCCCGCTGTCACAACGCGGGGCATGGGTCAGGCTGAGATGCGTGAGATCGCCGAACTGATTGCCAAGGCCATCTTTGAGTTCGATCAGAGCCAGGAGGAGATCCGCAGCCGCGTGGCAGTGCTTTGTGAGCGATTCCCGCTCTACCATGACCTTGTCTGCCCATGATGCAGGAGGCGCACGGCGGGAGCCGCTGGCTTACCGTATGATGCCGGAGACGCTGGCCGATTTTGTCGGCCAGCGTCACATTCTGGCCGAGGGAAAAATGCTGTGGCGCATGATCACGGCAGACCGGCTGTCCTCCATCATCCTCTTCGGCCCTCCCGGAACCGGAAAAACTTCACTCGCTCATGTGATTGCCTCCACGACCCGTTCCAATTACAAACAGCTGAATGCAGTGACCTCCGGAGTCGCCGATATCAAGCAGGTGATTGCCGACACGGAGAACCCGCTCCTGACGCCCAGTGGCAGGACCCTTCTCTTTATTGACGAGATACACCGCTTCAACAAGGCTCAGCAGGATGCCTTGCTGCCTTCTGTGGAAAGCGGCCGCTTGATTTTAATCGGGGCCACAACTGAGAACCCTTTTTTCCAGGTCAACAAAGCCCTGATTTCACGATCCACGGTCTTCCAGCTCCTTCCATTGACAGAAGCGGAAATCCTTGAAGTGATGAAGCGTGCCCTGGAAGATGAAAACCGCGGGCTGGGCACACTGAAGATCGGCATTGACCAGGCCGCCCTCAAGATGATCGCAGGCCTTTCCGACGGGGATGCCCGCATCGCCTTGAATGGCCTTGAGCTGGCGGCCATGACCACACCCGTCAATGAGGATGGATCCATTACCTTGACACGAGAGACCATTCTTGATTCCATGCAGAAGAAGACTTCCCGTTTTGACGCGTCCGGAGAAGAGCACTACGACACGGTTTCCGCCATGATCAAGTCCATGCGTGGAAGCGATCCGGATGCGGCCGTCTTTTATCTGGCCAGGGCGCTTGCGGGAGGAGAGGACCTCAGTTTTATCGGGCGCCGCATCACCATCTGCGCCGCCGAAGATGTCGGGCTGGCCAATCCGCAGATCTTTGCCCTGGCGCACCACGCCTGGCAGGCCGCCCTGATGACTGGAATGCCGGAGGCCCGGATCATACTTGCCGAGGCGGTGATCGCCGTTGCAACCAGCCCGAAATCCAACCGTGCCTGCCTGGCCATCGACAAGGCCTTGGCTGATATCGAAAAAGGTGGATCGGCCTCCATTCCTTTTCATCTGCGAAACGCCCCGG
>CAZGCS010000181.1:0-1616 GCA_964524395.1 uncultured Mageeibacillus sp. | reverse complement strand
TGACGATGCCCTGACAGCTTCCCGTGAACTGGAGCTGGCACTGACCGGGCGGGACTGCGGCCTGGAGGAAAGAGCGCCCATGTGCGGCGTGCCACACCATGCGGCGGACACTTATCTCAGGCGCCTGCTCTCACGCGGCTATAAGGTGGCTATCTGCGATCAGGTGGAGGATCCGGCCCAGGCCAAAGGACTGGTCGACCGGGAGGTCGTGCGGGTCCTGACACCCGGGACCCAAATCGATCCGGACCTGCTCGACGCTCATAGCTACCGCTATTTGTGTGCGGTCTGCCAATTCAGCGGCGCCTTTGGACTGGCAGCCTGTGATCTGTCTTCAGGCCGCTTTGAAACGTCGGAGATGCTCTCCGGTCAGGCAGAGGCGCAGTTATTTGATGAGCTGTCAAGGCTGCAACCGGTCGAGTATCTGGTCAATGAAACATTCGGGAAAAACAGGCTGTTTCTTCGACTTGCCGAGCGCCAGCAAGTGACTTACACCATTCTGGCTGATGAAGACTTCACGCTCGAAAGGGCCGGCCGGCAGGGGCTGACCTTCACGGAATCCGAACTGCTGTGGCCGCGTGCCTCGGCTGCCCTCATTTCTTACCTGGAAGCCACCCAGAAAAAAATGCCCGAGCAGATCGGCACCATCCGGCCTTATGTCCTGCGGGACTTCATGCTGCTCGACAAGGCCACGCGCGCCAATCTGGAAATCACGGAGACCATCCGGGACCGGAAGCGGCGCGGCAGTCTGCTGTGGGCTGTAGACCGCACCCGGACCGCCATGGGCGCGAGACTGTTGCGGACCTGGCTGGAACAACCCCTGGTCGACCGGGCCAGGATCCTCCGCCGCCAAGCCTCCGTCGCGTCATTGCTGGAACGGTTCAGATCCAGACAGGCCCTCCGTGATGCCATGACCGGCCTTTACGACATCGAGCGTCTTTCAGGAAGAATCGCTTCGGGAACTGTAAGCCCGCGCGATCTGGTTGCCTTGCGGAGCGTTCTTGACCGCCTTCCTGAGCTTCGCCTCCTGCTGGAGGAATATCAGGACCAGGGCCTGGCTGACCTGCGCAATGTCATCTTTGAACAAAAGGATCTTGCCGGGCTTCTTTCCCGGGCCCTGGTCGAGGAGCCTCCGCTCCTTATCACGGAGGGGGGTATCTTCAGGCAGGGCTTCAATCCGGAGCTCGACCAGCTGCTTGATGCGGCCGAACACGGGCGCGATTACGTTCTCTCCCTGGAAACAAAGGAACGTGAGGCCACGGGTATCAAGAACCTGAAAGTCGGTTACAACCGGGTGTTCGGCTATTATTATGAAGTGTCACGCGGCCAGCTCGACAAGGTTCCGGACTATTTCACCCGCAAGCAAACCCTTGTCAATGCGGAACGCTTCATTACCGCCGAATTAAAGGAAAAAGAAGACAGCATCCTGGGTGCCGACCAGAAACGGAAATCGCTCGAGTACCAGCTCTTTACAGAGATCCGGGCCAGTGTCGCCGCGAATCTTGCCGCTTTGCAGGAAACTGCCAGGGCCCTGGCGGAACTGGATGCCCTTCTGTCGCTTGCTGAGGTGGCAGACAAACACAAATACTGCCGGCCTGAAATCAAAGAAAGCAGGGAAC
>CAZGCS010000180.1:0-1639 GCA_964524395.1 uncultured Mageeibacillus sp. | reverse complement strand
CAAAGGCCAGGCTGTGATCCGGCTGTGTGAAAGGCAGGACAGGTAAAGTGACAACGGAGAAACCCAGGCACGGCTTCATCCTTGACCGTATCAGGCAGCTGCCCGAACTCAAGGCGGTCATGCATGAATTCACCCACGAAAAGAGCGGTGCCCAGCTGATTTGGCTGGAGCGCCAGGAACAAAACAAGACCTTCTGCGTCACTTTCAAGACCCTGCCGGAAGATGACACCGGTGTCTTCCATATCCTGGAGCACTGCGTTCTTGGGGGCTCGAAGAGGTATCAGGTCAAAGAACCTTTTGCTGAATTGTTGAAGAATTCCGTCAATACCTTTCTCAACGCCATGACCTTCAGCGACAAGACCATGTATCCCGTGGCCAGCCGGAATGAAACCGATTTTTTCAATCTCATGGATGTTTATCTGGACGGGGTTTTCAATCCCTCTGTGCTGGACAATGAAGATATTTTCCGCCAGGAGGGCTGGGGTTATGCCTTTGATGAAGAGGGGAAGCCCTCTTACCTGGGTGTTGTCTACAATGAGATGAAGGGGGCCGCTTCAAGCCTTGCCCGCAAGGCCCGCCGGGAGACTCTCCGCCTTCTTTTCCCCGATACCAACTATCGTTTCGACTCAGGGGGGGATCCCGAGGCTATCCCGGATCTGACCTATGAGCAGTTTAAATCAGCCCACCAACGGTTTTACCATCCGGCCAACGCCCGCTTTTTCCTTGACGGCCAGTTGCCTCTTGACCGGGTCCTGGAAAAACTGGATCGGGATTACCTGCAGTACTATGACAGAATTCCACTCCAGGCAGAATTGGCCTGGCAGGAGCCCCGGCCGGGTCTGGTCAGGCACGACTACGAAATCGGTGCTGATGAAGACCCAAAGGATAAATGCCGGCTGACCCTGGCCAGGCTGGCAGCCTCCTGGGAGGATCTGGACAAGCAGCTTGCGATCAGTATCCTCTGTGATGCCCTGGCGGGCTCCAACGAGGCGCCCTTGAAAAAGACCATAATGGATCTGGGACTGGCACAGGACTTCCGAATGTACCTGTCAAGCGGTGTCGCCCAGACTTGGCTTGGAATCGAGGCTCATAATACCTCGCAAGATCATTTCCCGGGGATCAAGGAGGCCATTCGCGAGTGCCTGACCGGCCTGGCAGACCAGGGTCTTGACAAAGAAGACCTTCTGGCTTCCCTGAATCAACTTTTCTACCGGGAGCTCGATCCGGAAGAGCCACGGGGCATCTTCCTGGCCGTGGCCACACTCAATGCCTGGCTCTACGGCGGGGACCCCGCCCTCTATCTTTCCCTGGGCCCTGTCTTTGACCGCTTGAGAGAAAAGATCCAAACCGGGTACTTTGAAGAACTGCTCAGTGAATTGATTGCTGACAGTGACACCTGGGTCGAGGTGCAGTCCACGCCCTCCGCCTCCTATGGTCAAGAAAGAGACGCCCGCGAAGCGGCCCGGCTGAATACAGAAGCCGCCACCTGGTCAAGCGGGGACAAGCGGGCCCTCATGAAGCGGGCATCGGACTTGGAAGCCTGGCAGATGTCCTCTGATTCTCCCGAGGCCCTGGCTGCCTTGCCCAGCCTGACCCTGAAAGACCTTTCAGAGGAACCCCTCTATTTGGACACGACTTT
>CAZGCS010000179.1:0-1650 GCA_964524395.1 uncultured Mageeibacillus sp. | reverse complement strand
AAGGAGGTCATCTGGACGTGAGCAGCACGGCAGTATTCTCAGTTTACCTGAGTCGTTTGATATCCATAACTCTTAGGTGCATCACAATCATGATGGATTATCTGCTTGATTTTTTTGCTTTGATGCACCGCAAATTCCACGTCTGATCCGGCCATATCAGAAATACCAGAGTTAGCAGAGTATTGAAGAGGGCAGCCGCGTCAGTTGATCGCCCGGACTTGGAAGCAGCGGTTAATAAAACGAAAGCGCAGGCCTGCCTGAACTTGCCTGTGTCCATGCCTTAATTGATACAAACCTGACGACATGATTTTGCTTCTTGCAGCAAGGCTTTGTTTGCATACCTTGCCAGCCGCTCGATGAAGTGATGATATCAAAATGTCGCCCGAAGTTATCGAGGAGAGCATCTGCGGATTTTTCAGTGTTTGTTCATTTCAAGACAGTAATTCAACATATAGACTGGCAAAAATCGACTACCTTCCTTTCGATGCAGGTCTTTTTGTGAGAGCAGAATGACGTTATTGACAGTGGATGAATATTTCTCCATGAAGTTTTTCAAAGATGCATGTTTGCCAAGTCCTGATGATTTCACTTCAAGAGCATCGATTTTTTGTTTGTTAGCAATCAAGAAATCGACCTCGTAGTAATGCGTGCTCCCTGTTTTTTCCCAAGTGTGGTAATAAAATTCACGGTCATGCGAAGCAATGATTTGCGCGACTGCATTTTCTTCTCTTCAGAGGGAATCAGGATGCATTTTACATATTTTTGATAGAGATAAGCGAACCAGTCTCAAAAAACGATATCTGCCGTCTTTTACCAGAGATTTTGTAGCCTGCCTCTCGGAAATAATTGGACTTTATCGAAAACAAGGACAGAATTGTTTGCAATGGGGGAGACGCCAGTTGCTGCCTGCAACCCTTATATCAAGCCATTTCAGTCACAATTAGAGCATTATTTCAAAGTCAGTACTCCAGATAATGTGCATTTCTTCAAGATGGTTGATCTGTATTTGGTCCAAACTTTGGTCCAAGAATTCATTTATACGGCTGCATAATAAAAGCAAAAACCCCCTGTGACGCTTCTGCCACAGGGGTTATATTTGGTAAAGGCTGCGCTAATTAATACAAAGACGAAATCTGTCTATTCATCACTGCTTTTATCTTCATTTCTATCGTCATCGTCATCGAAAATTATAGCAGTTACATCATTCGTGACACCTTTAATAAGGCGAGAAAAGTCCAGGGCACTCTTGGGGCCGATCACAGGTTTATCCGTTTCCGCCTCAATCTCACGCCTGGCGTTCCCGGCGATCCTGTCACCTTTTCTTGCCATTTCTCAAAAGCAATTTAAAACGGTTTGCCTGATTCTCTTTTCCGGGGTGGCAAAATTCGACACGGCCCCGAAGAGCAGGATCTCTAGGATGAGAGTCGCCACCAAAAGGATCAGCGCAATTTTTACTTTTCAGCATGAAATTTGCCCCCCCTTCCCTCTAGTTCTAATCTTTGTCTTAACCTATAGCCGATCGCCTTGATCGGCACATTGTTTCTATAATTTAAAGACGATCTACAGAGGAGAGTTGATCTCCGTCAGCGAGGAAAGAACTGCGCCATGCGAAGACCCAAACCACTTTTATCGGCCATCCTCATGATTCTG
>CAZGCS010000178.1:0-1650 GCA_964524395.1 uncultured Mageeibacillus sp. | reverse complement strand
CCCATTCCCGCCAATACGGGGATGAGCAGGGACAGGACGGTAAAGCCGTTACGGCCAAATCGAATAAGGACATTCCCGAGAACAAAGCCCACTGTGTTGCCGGAAACGGCAACAGCCCCGATACAGAGGGCGACAAACATCAGCATGACCTTGTTCTCAAAAAGCCAGCCCAATGTTTTTTGTAAAGGCGTTTCTTTCTGCATAAGCAGGACGTCCGGCGGGGAAACGGCCGACTGATTCATTTCTGAGTTATTTTTCAATCTGGTTTCCTCCTTTCGTTTTCGACAGAGCGTAAAGAATGATGCCATTCGAAATGATGATCCGGACCACTTCCGACAAGGTGCTTCCGGAAGGCATCAAGCGCTTGATGACCGGCAGGGAGGTGGTCAGTATACCCTGGAAGAGCAGGGTTCCGACAATGACGTTGGTGACGGACGCCCGCCGCGTCGTCGCGCCGCCGATCAGGACTGCCGCCACACACTGGAATCCCATCATGAGCGGGGCGTTATAGAGCTGCAGGAAACCAAAGACCTGCGCGTACATGATGATGCCGATGGCGCCGAGTACGGTGGAAAGCACGGTGCCCAGAATCCGCATCTGATTGACATTGATGGCGTTGGACTGGGTGAAGAGTTCGTTCTCGCCGGCCGCGCTCATGGCAATTCCCTTCTTGCTTCTCAGGAAAAGCCAGACCGCGAAACACATGAACAAAAAGAAGAGGATCATGCCAAGTGGAACGACCACACCCCCCACTTCAAAGGCCAGCCAGCGGAGGGCCGTCGGCATCTTGCCGACCACTTGCGGATTACTCAGCAAGCCCCCGAAGCTCTCCTCCAGGTTGATGGTGTTACGCATGCCCTCACCCGCGATCGGCCAGATCAGCACGCCGGATTTGTAAGGCAGCAGAAGCCAGACGATGTTGGAAAGGGCGATGACCGAGAAGCCGACATAGGTCGACACGGTCATTTCCGAGCCCTTGACCCGGTTAAGCAGCAGGCCGTAGATATATCCCAGCAGGATGGCGATGGGAATCCCGATCAGAAGCGCGAAGCCCAGATCGGTCCAGGGCCGGGGCGAGCCGTGCCGGAAAGACAATTCGATGGCTGTTGTACTGCCGATCAAACCGGCGACGATTCCCAGTGAAACACCGAAGTTCAATCCGATGCCGCTTTGTACGCCGGGTACCATGGCCAGGATGAGGATACCAAACATGGACCACCGGCGAAGCACATCACTGAAAACGTCGGCAATTTTCAAGCCCATGATGGGTGATACAACGATCAGCAGGATGAAGAACAGGCCGATGATCAGCCGGGGCCAGCCAATGCGCTGGATTGTTTGTTTCGCATTACTCATCTTTGACCCCTCCTTCAACACCGGCAAGGGACATGCCCGACATGGCCAGGCCAAAGGCCGCGTCAGAAGCATCAGGCGGCAGGATTTCCGCTACTTTCCCTTCTGAAATAATAGCAATCCGGTCGCATATGGAGCGTAGTTCCACCAGTTCCGAACTGATGATGACGATGGTCATCCCTTCGTCAACATTCATCTTGACCAGGTGCTCCAGGACAAGTTTTTTTGCCCCGATGTCAATTCCCCGTGTCGGTTCCGCCACCACAAGAATCTTGGGATTCAAGGTCAGGGCGCGGG
>CAZGCS010000177.1:0-1657 GCA_964524395.1 uncultured Mageeibacillus sp. | reverse complement strand
ATGTGGCCTTACAGAAATAAACTGATCCACATTGAACATTGGGAAACCGCCTGGACTCAGGGGATTTCCATCGCGCGCAATATTTTAAATGAAAAAAGCAGCAACTATGGTGTGGTTCCTTATTTTTGGACAGACCAATATGATCAAACTTTTGAGTATTTGGGCAATGCAAGGACCTGGGACAAAACTCATATCTGGGGCAGGCTGGACGAAGGAAAATTTGCCCTTGCCTACCTGGATGAAGACAACTATCCGCTGGCCATCCTTTTCGCCAATAAGTTCGTGGAAAGGAAAGATGTCCAGGAAATTCTAAGCAAAAATCAAGCCTTGGACGAAACCAGCTTTGAGGTGGTGCCCGGCAGCCAGAATAAATGAAAACAATCTGATTGTCATGACGGCTCCCATACATTCTTCGCCAGAACGAGGGACAAGCCTTGCTTGAGCAAAAGTTAATCCGCCCTTAGAAGAAGCGTTAATAAAGGCTGGTTTACTCTTATTCATGCCCCACATAGGCATGGGTTCGGATATAATCCAAAATCACGGTCAATCCTTCGCGATTTGGGTGCAGGCCGTCATTTAACATCAGCTTGTCCTTAGCCTTGCCTTCATCGTTCAATAGAACAGAAATGGTGTCCAGATAGGAGCAGCCGAGTTCTTCTGCAATTGCCATAATCCAGCTGTTGCCTTTTGTAATCTTGGCATTGGTTATGAAGCCGTAGTTTTTGTACCTGGTGGTAATGGGGTAGATCGATTGGAGAATGATGATGGTATCAGGGCTGATTTCCTGGATATCAGTCACTAAATCCTTGTATTCCCGGCTGAAAGCGTCTTCATCCATAAAACCTATACCGTTGATGCCTAAAGCGATGATCAGAATATCCGGTGGGTGCAAGGCTACAACTTCACGGATCGGGCGCTGCTTTTTATCGTAAGGATCAAGAATGTGATAGGTGCTCTGGTAAGACAAAGTCATTGTTCCTTCAGGTCCGGTCCAGATTTGCCTGGAATTCTTTCCATCACTCAGAAGTCCAAGCGGCCACATCCAATAAGTAGGTGAATCGCAGATAAAAGTAATCCTGTCAATATATTCCTGACCCCTATCCTCACTGGGAGCCAGCAGAGCCGGCGAATCATAATTGACAGGTGTAAGTTTGGGATTCAACTCATAAATATAGGCTGCCGAACGATCTGCCTGCGGAGGAGGTGGTGAAGTCGTTGTTGGAGGGGGGGTTGTTGTAGTCGTTGAAGTCGTCGTTCTTGTGGTAGAGCTTGGAAGTGTATGATCGTCATCGGGACGGCTTGTGCTTGTTTTGCCGGCCGTTTCGTCTATTGAAGCTGGAGAACAGGCCAGAGGTAAAAGGATGCCAAATAAGATAATCAGCGCCATCAAACAAATAAAGGGAGACCTTACTTTTTTACATTTCATATTCCAATTGCCTTTAAACATAAAAATTTACCTGTCTACTATATTGGCTCAAGTGGAATGGTGCAAGAGCCGGAGAGCACGGGGCAACTGTCAACAGATCGGCTTGCAGGTCCCTCTCATGGCGGCATCATAATCGAAAACTTCATGTCTTTGGCGCATTGCACCACCAACAGAAGCGCTATACTTAGATCAGGCACAAACAGGCAGATGCCGGCTTGCGCCAAAGGGCAC
>CAZGCS010000176.1:0-1701 GCA_964524395.1 uncultured Mageeibacillus sp. | reverse complement strand
CGGTCATCTGCCTTTTGGCGGGAGAAGTCGGGCGATAGCTCTTAATAGCCATAATAATCTCCTTCTTTCACGCGACCGGTTTACTGGCCAAATCCGAATTCCGCGATCTCGGTCTTGTAACGTTTCGGACTCGTCCCCTTCTTGCCGCCGGGGAGCGCGTACTCCGCCGCCGAGGGATCGAGGTCGATGGTTACGACGGCCTTTTTCCAGGAAGCCGTGCGACCGCTGGTCTTGCCCATCCGGCGCTTTTTGCCTGAAAAGTTCATGGTATTGACCTGGATGACCTTTACTTCAAAAAGCAACTCGCAAGCTTTGCCTATCTCTGTTTTCGTGGCATCTTTGGCCACGGCGAATGTGTATTTCCCAAGCATGGTATCTCCCATGCTCTGCTCTGTAATAATCGGTCTCAGGATGATATCGTGCGGGTTTTTCATGACGCGTAGACCTCCTCCAGTGTTTCGAGCGCTTCGCGCGTGGCGACCAGCCGGTCATACTTGAGCAGATCAAGTACGGACAGGGCGTTGACCGCGGCTGTCTTGACGCCGGGAAGATTGCGCGCGGATCTGACCACGTCTTCCTTTTTCCCCGTCGTGACAATCAGCGATGTTGTGTCTGCCCCGATATTCTTCAACACCTGGGCCATGACCCGCGTTTTCCCATTCTCGACCACCAGCTGATCCAGCACGACAAGCTTCTGGCTGCCCGCCTTCGAGGAAAGCATGGACAAAAGCGCCAGCCGCCGCAGCTTCCTGGGAAGCCTGACCCGGTAGGAACGCGGTGCGGGTCCGAAGATGACACCACCACCGACGTGGTTGGGAGCGCGAATTGAACCCTGACGTGCCCGTCCGGTTCCCTTCTGGCGGAAAGGCTTCCTGCCGCCGCCACGCACTTCGGTCCTGTTCTTTGTTTTGTGTGTACCCTGCCGCTGATTGGCCTGTTGCGCGAGCATGACACGGTATACGGCGTCTTGGTTCGGCTCGATTCCGAAGATCTCATCCGACAAGTCGATCGTTCCGACGACGTCACCGTCCATGTTATAAACATCAAGTTGCATAAGGCCCTCCTACTTTTTCGACTTGACGGTCGCTTTGATTTCGAGCAGGCCGCCTTTTGGTCCGGGAACCGCACCCTTTACAACCAGGAAGTGGCGCTCGCCGTCCACCTGGACGACCGAGAGGTTCTGAACAGTCACGCGAGTGTAGCCGAGCTGACCGGGCAGCTTTCTGCCTTTGCGCACCTTTCCCGGCGTCGCGGCGGCGCTCATGGCGCCCGCTTTGCGGTGGTACTTGGATCCATGCGCAGAGGGACCGCGTCTCATCCCATGCCGCCTGATGGCGCCCTGGTAGCCTTTTCCCTTGGATCTTCCCGTAATATCAACGGCGTCACCAACCTCAAACATCTGATCAACCGCAATCACCTGACCGGGCTCATAAGCTTCGCCGGTGTGGAATTCACGGATGATACGCATGGGTTTGACGCCAATTTTTTCGAACTGACCCTTGTGAGGACGGTTTCCTTTTTTCGTTTCCTCATAGCCAACACGGACCGCTCCGTAGCCTTCTTTCTCCTCCGTCTTGTTCTGGATGACGGTAAGAGGGCCGCAGGCGATGACGGTGACGGGAATCGCCAGCCCGTTCTCATCAAATATCTGTGTCATCCCGGCTTTGCGGCCGAGCATGAACTTTGCCATGTCATAACCTC
>CAZGCS010000175.1:0-1703 GCA_964524395.1 uncultured Mageeibacillus sp. | reverse complement strand
AAGCTGGACGCCAAGATCATGCGGGTCGGCAACCTGATGGCCCGCAACTCCGACGGTGAATTCCAGATGAACGCGGCAGCCAACAGCTTCCTCGGACGCTTACGGGCCTACAGCGTCGTCGGCTCCTTCCCTTATTCGGCCTATCTGGCGCCTGCCGGCATGGCCCCCATCGACAGCACGGCTGAGGCGGTGGTCCTGCTTGCCAAAACACCCGCCCTCTGCAGGGTCTTTCACCCCTACAACGACCATTCCATCTTCCTGGGCGACATCGTCGCCATCATGCAGGAGGAAGGGATTCCCATCCAGCTGGTGGAAGACGAAACCTATAACAAGGCGCTGACCCGGAGCCTGAGCGATGCGGGCCGGGCCGAATACCTGACAAGTCTTGTGGCCTACCAGGGCATGGCCGGAGGCAAGGCCCTGACCCCTGTCCCCGTGGATAACCATTACACCAGCCAGGTGCTTCTGCGCATGGCCTGGCGGTGGCCGGTGACCGATGAGGACTACCTTCACAAGTTTTTGCGCGACCTGATCAGCCTGGGCTTTTTCGAGCATCCGGACCTGCCCAAATCCAGATAGGAGCAACATCTATGCAGACCATCCCTCTCATGACCCCCTGGCTGGCCACGGCCCTTGTCAGGCAGGCCTCCCAAATGTCAGCCCGGCAGATTCAGGCCCTTCAGATGGAGCGTCTCCTGATTTTGCTGGATTATGCCCGACAGCATTCCCCTTTTCTTCAGGAAAAATACCGGAACCTGCCCGACTGCCCAAAGCTATCGGATATTCCCCTGACCCTCCGGGAAGAAGCCATGCCCCGGCTGGATGAGTGGGTCTGCGACCCTGAGATTACCAGCTCCGGTCTCGACCGTTATCTGGCCCACCCGGACGAGGTCTCGGCCCTGACTCCCTTTCTGGGGTCCTACCGGGTGCTCACAACCTCCGGCACCACCGGCATTCCTCTGCGCACTGTCCGGGACGACCGCCATAACCTGATCCATGCGGCCCTGATCTCACAGCGCCTGCTTGGCAGCAGCAAGGCGGAGGGAAGCCCGGTTCCCTCTCTCCCCTATCCGCGTACGGCGGGGGTGCTGGCCGGCGGAGGTTATCAATCCACCTACCTTTCCTTCCTGAGGGCCAAACAGGCCTATGAAGCTGCGGGTCAGGCCGGGGAGATCATGCCTCTTTTCGTAGAGATGACGACCGGCGAAATGGTGGAGAGCCTTAACGCCTTCCAACCCCGTTTTCTCACCGGATACCCCAGCAATATCCGCCTCCTGGCCAGCCAGAAGCAGCTGGGCAGGCTGGATATCTCACCCGATCTGATCGCATGCAGCGCCGAACACCTTTCCCTTGAGGACCTCCGCTACATTGAAGAGAGTTTTGGCTGTCCGGTGCTGAACAATTACTGTTCGACGGAGGGCGGCGAAGTCGCCTGCCTTTGCAAGGAAAACCACCTGCACCTTAATGCGGATTGGGTGATCATTGAACCAGTCGACCAGGACATGCGCCCGGTACCTCCCGGCCAGGAGAGCGATGGCATCCTGCTCACCAATCTGGCCAACCTGGTCCAGCCCTTCATCCGCTACTATGTGTCGGACCGGATCGTCCTGCATGAGGAGCCTTGCCCCTGCGGTTCCCCTTTCCCCTTTATCGAGATCGAGGGCCGCAAGGAGGATATCCTGTCTTTTCAGGATAAGGACGGG
>CAZGCS010000174.1:0-1712 GCA_964524395.1 uncultured Mageeibacillus sp. | reverse complement strand
AAGGAGTGTCCGGGCATTCTGCTTACATCCGGGAAGCCTTCACCGGCTATCCGAGCTTGCCTTTAAATGTTTCGAATTCCGCTTCGGTAATCGGTACAGTGATATCACCGTCGACGATCTTCTTCTCAATTTCGGCCGTCTTGTCAAGGATATCCTTGGGAACATGCTTGTCGGAGCTCGGCGCAATGCCAACACCGCCTTCCTTGAGTCCGAAGAAGAAAGTTTTGCCGCCGACATCTTCACCCTCGAGGAAGCGTTTGGACAGCAGGTAGACTGCCTGGTCAACATTCTTCAGGGCCGAGGTCAGGACATTGTCAGGTGCCAGTTCATTCTGATCCAGGTCAACGCCGATAGCCCATTTGCCCATTTCCTTGGCAGCCGTGATGCAGCCGGAACCGGCTTGCCCCGCCGCATGGTAGACGATATCAGCGCCGTCGCTGAACATCTTGGTTGCAGTCGCCTTGCCCTTGGCGGTGTCGCCGAAGGTGTCGATAGTCACCGCGTCCACCCGGATATCCTTGCCCAGCTCCTTGGCGGCGTAGGCCACACCGGCCAGATAGCCGTACTGGAAGCGGAACATGACGTCACCTTCCATGCCCAGAACAAAGCCGACATGATCGGTCTCTGTCACGTGGCCGGCAATGTAACCGACCAGGAAAGACGATTCTTCTGAGTTGAACATGGCGCCGATCAGATTGGGATATTCGCCTTCGGGGAAGCCGGCATCGACGATGGCAAACATTTGATCCTTATGCTCTTTCGAGGCATTGATGATGGACTCCTCCATGAGGAAGCCGATCCCCCAGACCAGGTCATTGCCTTCCTCAGTCTTGTTGGTAAAGTTAACGGCGTAGTCGGCTTCTTTCTCCGATTCAACGAAAGAGATTTCGTAGCCGTCTTCCTTCAACTGCTCCATGCCGTTCCAGGCAGACTGGTTGAATGACTCGTCATTGATTCCGCCCAGGTCGGTAATCAGGGCGACTCTCTTCGCTCCCGTTTTTTCGCCTTCTTTTGGTGCGCAACCGACGCCAAGCGCCAGTATCAAGATGAGCACCATGATAAGGCCAAAGATTCTTTTTTTCATATTTTCCTCCTGTTTGATGATGACTTCTGGTAAGTCAATCTTCTTATGCGATGATGGCCCTTGCGGGCCGATCCTCCTTTATTGATGCAGGTATCCAAGATCCGACGGGCCGAAAGAGTGGGGCAGGAGCGCCTCCAAAGACGTCTCCAGGTATTGGTCTGGCGTCCTGGCCACCAGGACGAGCATGTCGCCGGAAGAGGGACTGAATTCCCGCAGAAACTGGCGGCATATCCCGCAGGGATAGGCATAGGCCATCTCCTCCCCGGCTGACCCCTCCTCCGATCCGACGACCGCGATCGCCAGAAATTCCCTTGAACCTGCAAAAGCAGCCTTGACAGCTGCTGTTCTTTCCGCGCATATGGTGGCACCATAGGAAGCGTTCTCAATGTTGGCACCCGTAAATATTCGACCGTCTGATGTCAGCAAGGCGGCTCCGACCTGGAATCTGGAATAGGGGGAATAACTCCCCTGGCGTGCCTCAAAGGCCTTGGCTACAAGCTCGCGCTTCTTCACGTCATCGATCATCATGCCCTTTGGCTCCCCCTCGCCGGAAACGCCTTAACGAAACGCTTGATTCGCTATTATTCTAGCATAAAGGGTCCCCCTAATCATGGAAGGTCATTCGAAA
>CAZGCS010000173.1:0-1727 GCA_964524395.1 uncultured Mageeibacillus sp. | reverse complement strand
GAGGTGCGGGAGATCACGGATCTGCGCGACATGCTCCGCCAAAGTGAGAAACTTTATTCAGACAAAACGGCCTATTGGACCAAGGATCCTATCGCTGCCCGCCGGATTATGCCGCGCTCACAGGAGGCGATTGATCTCAAAATTGACCACAGAAGGCCCTATCTGCCCATTACCTACCAGCAATTTGCCGACGATGTCCGCGCCTTGGGAACGGGCTTGATGCAGCTGGGAGTGAGCGAGAAGAGCCGTGTCGCCATCTACGCGGAAACGCGCTATGAATGGTATGTGACCTATCTGGCCGTCGTCAACGGTCTGGCTGTGGTGGTACCGCTGGACAAAGAGCAGCCCGCCAATGAGGTGGTCAATCTGGTGACCAGCTCGGAGACGGATATCCTTCTGTTTTCCAGGAGTAAAAAGGACGTCGTCGACAGTGTCCGTGACCGGATTCCCGGGGTCAAGCATTACATCGGGTTTGATCTGCCGCAGGAAGGTGAAAGCGACCTGTACTTCTGGGATATTCTGCAAGACGGAGCCCGGCTTCTGGAGGAAGGCAATACGGCCTATGAAGACCTGCCACTCGATCCGGAGACCATGCAGATTTTGCTCTTTACATCGGGAACGACCTCCAACCCCAAGGCCGTCATGCTGAGCCACAAAAATATCTGCAAGAACCTCATGGGCATGTGTTCCATGGTCAATATCGACGAGAATGATACCTTTTTGTCGGTTCTGCCTTTGCACCATACCTACGAGTGTACCTGCGGCTACCTTTGCCCGCTCTACCGGGGCTGTTCGGTCGCTGTGTGCGAGGGTCTGCGCTACATCGTACCCAACATGCAGGAGGCCAAACCCACCATCGTTCTCGTTGTGCCCCTCATGATGGAGGCCTTCCACCGGGGCGTCATGAAGAAGGTCAAAAGCGATCCCAAGCTGGCCAAAAAATTCAACTTCGGATTGAAGCTGACCAAAGCCCTTCGTAAAGTCGGCATCGACCTTCGACGCAAGATTTTTGACTCGGTCCACGAAAATTTCGGCGGCAATATCCGGCTCCTGATCGCCGGAGGCGCGGCCATCGCACCCGAGCTCATGGCCGACATGCAGGATTTGGGCTTCGGCTGCATCCAGGGCTACGGTCTCACCGAGTGCGCCCCCATCCTGGCCTTGAACCGCGCTCACTATTTCAATAACCGCTCGGCCGGCCTGCCCTTGCCGGGTGTCGATGTCAAGATCCTTGATCCGGACGAGAACGGCATCGGTGAAATTGCGGGCCGTGGCGACAATGTCATGCTGGGCTACTACAAAAATGAAGAGGCGACCCGGGAGGTCATCGACGAGGAGGGCTGGTTCCATACCGGTGACTTCGGCTACCTGGATGAGAACGGTTTTATCATCATCACGGGGCGCAAGGCCAATATCATTGTGACCAAGAACGGCAAGAACATCTTCCCCGAGGAGATTGAGTTCCTCCTGACCCAGCACCCGCTGATTGCGGAGGCTGTCGTATCGGGCAAGGAGCGAAAGGACGGCGACAGCCTGATCCATGCTGAAATCTTCCCCGACCGTGAAGCCGTTGACGAGGATCCGGAGCTCAAGGGTCTGGCCCTGACCGACGACAAGATCAAGGACAAGATCAGTGAAGTGGTTAAGGAAGTAAACAGCGGCCTGATTGCCTACAAGGCCGTGCGTTCCATATCGCTGCGTGATACGGAGTTCCCCAAGACAACCGC
>CAZGCS010000172.1:0-1739 GCA_964524395.1 uncultured Mageeibacillus sp. | reverse complement strand
AAGAGTCCCCGGCCTGCGCAAGCTCATTGATCAGGCGCTTGAAATCTATGAAATGATTTCCATGGACCCGCGGGACCCGGGTGAAGGCAGGCCTGTTTTCGATTAATGGATATTGCCAAGCCTGACCCGTTCCAGCGACTCTTTGGCGATGTCCCGGAGCCGGTAAAGTGTCTCTTTGGACGTGGCGGGCGCATCGTATTGGTAACAGGGAAAATAGCGCGACAGATGAAGCGGGATCCGGGGATCGATTGAGGCCAGGAAGGTTGCCTCGCGCCTCATATCCTCTTCATTATCGGACAGGCCCGGCACAACCAGGGTGGTCACCTCAAGGTGTGAAAGCTCTGCCACCCGGCGGATGGTCCGCATGGTCACATCAAGCCGGCCGCCCAGCTTCCTGTATGCTTGATCGCTGAAGGCTTTCAAATCAATGTTCCAGGCTGTAATGAACGGAAGCAATTCTTCGAGTGGCTCCTCCTCGATCTGTCCGTTGGTGACCACAACCGTTTCAAGTCCCTTCTCCCTGGCAAGGACTGAAGTATCGCGCACGTATTCGTAACCAACAAGGGGTTCATTGTAGGTGAAGGCGATGCCAATATTCCCTCTGGTTCTGTAAGCCAGCGCCTTCTCAACCAGCTCTTGCGGACTTACCCTGGCCGTACGTCTTGAGGCCCCGGCTTCGCGCGCAATCTCATAATTCTGACAAAAGGGGCAGGCCATGTTGCAACCATAACTGCCTGCAGACAGGATGTAGCTTCCCGGGTGAAAATAGTCGAGTGGTTTCTTCTCTATAGGATCCAGCGCCAGGCTTGTCAGTTCTCCGTAATTTGCGGGAATGACGACACCATCCGTAACCGTCCTTGCCCGGCAATAGCCGAACCCGCCCTCCTGGATGCGACAGTGACGCCAGCATACTTGACAGACAACCGTCCCGCTTTTCTCATTCTTCATGGCGGATGACCTCGAAGCGCTCCATCCTGTAGGGTTCATCGGAATGAATCCCCGCCTTGGCAAGGGCGATCGACACCTGCTCCTCTGCTGAGTCGATGCCGTCAAGATGGGGGAGCAGGAGCCCCCGCCTGAAACCTTTCGAAACAATCACGCCATAGCGGACCGGATCAAGGTCCGCCATTGTCTCAATGGGTTCCGCTTCACCGAGCACATCGACACTGATCACGAGTTCTGCCAGTTCCTCCGGCCGGACGCGCGGAAACCGGGGATCTTCAGTCGCTGCAGCCACTGCATTGCAAATAATCTCCTCAGCCAATGAGTTCTGCACGGGTGAGATGGTTCCAATGCAGCCGCGCAGGCAACCGGATTTGTAAAGCGTGACGAAAGCACCTGCACGTTTGCAAAGCAGCTCGTCCGGAGTATCTTCCGGAATCTCCAGCCTTTTTTTCCTGAGAAGCCAGGATTCGATTGAGGCGCGGGCAAGCACTGTGTACGGGTTTTTCATTTACATGACCACCTCTGTCAGTTTGGAGTGAAGGAGGCGACTGCGTAACCAACACCGAAGGGGCCTTCATAGGAGTAAAGCTCTGCCTCATATGATCTGCCGTCCAGGGCTCCCGTCATCATTTGGAAGGAACGCAGGCCACACTCGGCAGCCTCCGCCAGAGTGGCAGGATCCATGGTGAAGAGAGCTTCCAGGTCCCCCTCGTTGAATATCCTGACGATCTCGGCATCAAAACGCGGACCCTGCGGCTTAAAGCCGTAAGGGCCGTCCTCCTTTAAAACGTGAG
>CAZGCS010000171.1:0-1743 GCA_964524395.1 uncultured Mageeibacillus sp. | reverse complement strand
GTAGGGTAAATAGCGATAGGCGGACGTTTCACCTGCCTGCAGCCGGACGGGTGGCACGTCCCGACCGGCAAAAATAAGATAGCCAAAATAGATCTCATTGCGGTGAAGGATGCGGTAAACGGGCACCATACTTTCTTGTTTTAACTTAAGGCCTGTTTCTTCCTCCAGCTCGCGGACGGCTCCCATTTCCGGCGTCTCTCCCCTGACCACGGCCCCTGTCGTGACCTCCCAGCAAAAAGGCCACAGGGTCTTCTTGCCACGCCGGGTAACCAGGATTTCTTTCTTGGAGGTGACGGTATAAATTTCAGCAATGGCGTGAAAGATACCGGCAGGAATGTCGCGGCCCCGGATCAAGTCAAAGCCAAGCAGGCGGCCTTGCCGGTCGAGCGCGTCCCAGCGCTCGACATCATCCGTTCCCTTCTCTTTTCCGTCGTCCATCTTCCGCCTCCCCGTCCGGTGCCGGTGCGGATCAGTAGCTTATACCGGAACGCAGGAAGGTGCCCTCCCGCAGATCGCTGAAGGCCTGTTTGATTTCCTCTCTTGTATTCATGACGATGGGGCCGCCCCAGGCGACCGGCTCAGCAAGCCGGGCTGAGTTCATGAAGAGGATCTGGGCCCCGTGCTCTTCTGATCCAAGGGTAAGATGATCTCCGGCCGTCAGCTTGACGGCTGTCTTTTCCCTGACGGGTTCGCCGCCGGCCAGGGCATCTCCCAGGAGGGTGAAAATCATGACAGAGCGGTCGGTCCCCGTCTCAAGGGTGAGCGAGGCGTGCGGTTCAAGGTGGACGTCATAGTAGTCGAGTGGCAGGTATTTACCCGGATAGCCCTGTCTGTCCCCGTATTGGCCGGCCAGAAGCCTCAGCTTGCCACCCTTGAATTCAATTTCCTCAATCTCATCATACTTGATGCTGTGGTAGGCCGGAGGCGCCATCTTGTCCCGGGCTGGCATATTCAACCAGAGCTGGACGCCCAGGAGCCGGTCCGATGCAGGAAGCATTTCCTCGTGCATAATGCCGGATCCCGCGGTCATCCATTGCACCTCGCCATCGCCGATCGTCTCTTCATGGCCCAGGCTGTCACGATGGGTCATCCGTCCGCGGCAGACGTAACTGATGGTCTCAATGCCGCGGTGCGGATGCATGGGAAAACCCGCTGTGTAATCATCAGGGTTAATGCTGTCGAAGGAATCCAGGAGCAGGATGGGATCGTACAGGTCCACTGTCTGGTTGCCGAGAACGCGTACCAGGCTCACGCCTGCACCGTCCCGGGTCCGGAATCCGGTGATTTGGTGGTCAATTTTTCTTTCCATCTATTTTCCCTCCGGGTTCTGGGCCCACTCAAAATTGTCTTGTCCCGCACCGATCTCAAAATGGCACTTGACGATTCCAAGGCCGCCCTTCCCGTTGTACTCATTGATTGCCGCACGCAAAGTCTCTTCCAGGTCACCCTGGATCTTGCGGACGGTGAAGCTTCGTACTGAATGTCTCGACTTGATCGCTTCCAGCAGATCCATTCCTACCTCCGGTTCAGGTGTGAAAACATATGATCAGGAACCGTATTCCCGCCTGGAATCCTCCAGCGCTTCCTCCCTGTCTGTCATGGTGTAACTGCGGATTTTTCCGGTGACCGTGATACGGTATTCCTCAAACATCAGCTCGCGCCCCTGTCGTTGGGCAAGACGGTGTTCCGGCAGTTGCCGCCAGCGGCTGACGGCCTCCTCACTTTCCCAGACAGAGAGGCTGA
>CAZGCS010000170.1:0-1753 GCA_964524395.1 uncultured Mageeibacillus sp. | reverse complement strand
GGAACCGACGCGTCATCGCCGCCGCCGCTGAAAAGAGAGCGGGCAGCTTCCTGGGCCTGTCTGGCCTTTTCATGACCATGCACAATGGCGGTGACCTCATAGGCCAGGCGGCTCTTGGCCTCGTTGATGGAAGCGCCTTCCAGTTGTTCGTATTGACGGATCTCTTCCATGTCAAGGAAGGTCAGAAAGCGCATGCATTGGGACACCTTGGCATCGTCAACATTCCGCCAGTACTGGTAGAAGTCGTAGACGGAACACTTGTTTTCGTCCAGCCAGATGGCACCGCTGGCTGTTTTCCCCATTTTCTTGCCATCGGAGGTCTCAAGCAGCTGGAAGGTCAGGCCGTAGGCGGCCTCCTGCTCCTTTTTGCGGATCAGTTCGGCGCCCGCGATGATGTTGGACCACTGGTCATCGCCGCCGGCCTGAAGGCGGCAGCCGTACTTGCGAAAGAGCATGAGAAAGTCGTAGGCCTGCAGGATCATGTAGTTGAACTCCAGGAAGGTCAGTCCCGAGTCCAGACGTTGTTTGTAGCAGTCGGCCGAAAGCATGCGGCTGACTGTGAAATGGGGGCCTACCTCGCGGATGAACTCGATGTAGTTCAGGGGAACCAGCCAGTTGGCATTGTCGTCCAGGATGACTTTTCCGGAGGAGAAATCGAGCAGGCGGCTCATCTGCTTGATAAAGCAGCTGACGTTGTGCGCAATGACTTCAGGCGTCATGACCGAGCGCATGTCCGTGCGGCCGGAAGGATCCCCCACGTAGCCGGTCCCGCCGCCCATGAGGGCGATGGGGCGGACACCTGCCCGCTGCATATGGCTCATGATCATGATCTGGACCAGATGGCCGGCATGCAGGCTGTCGGCGGTCGGATCGAAGCCTACGTAAAAGGTCGCACCTTCCTGCGACAGATAGTGGCGCACCTCTTCTTGGTGAGTGACCTGCGCGATGTAGCCGCGCTCGAGAAGGGTGTCGAAAACATTTTTCTTCATACGTGCAACCTCCTTTGTTGGATTACTTGAAATACTCTAACACATTGCATGTCAGCGGACCTGAACCACCTGGCGCTCGAACTCGCTTTGCCGGTGGAGGTTTGCGTGGTAATTCCATAAAGCCTGGGCCTGCAGATCCAGCCCGGCCTGCTTTTTTGCCTCTTCCTGCTCAAGGCCGCGAAAGTCGGATGCCTGCATGATGAGGGGGAGGCTGGCCTCCTTTCGCATGAAGGACAAGAGCCTCCTGCCGCGCCGGTTGAAGCCCAGGACGCGGATGTAGGATGGTCCGTCCCGGGTCAGGGCGTCCTGGTCCGCCTCGATGCCCAATGCTGCGGCTAGGATGGCCCGGCGGATGCGGCTGGCCGGGTGGGTCCGGCTTGCCAGCTCACTGACGAAGCGGTCGAAGGGGGTCTTGCCGTCAGCCAGGACAGCGGCGGGATCATTGCGAATGGCCTTGACCAGGCGGCCCGACAGCCCGCCTTGCATTCCCTGGATCCGGTCCAGCTTATCCCGGTCAAAAAAGGCGGGAGCCAGCAGAAGTGAAAGAGCCATCATCTCATCCAGAAGGAAACCCTCCCGGCTGGTCACCGCCTGCATGACGGCGGCGTTTGCAGCCGGGGTCAGGACTTTTGCCAGATCCCGCATCAGTGACTCATAAGCCAAAGGGCCCTCGGAGACCGCCTGCCAGACCCGGTCCCGGATCAGGGTGGCGGATGTGCCGGCCTTGTCGATAAGCGGCAGGGCCAGGGTGGGGATGGGATTCA
>CAZGCS010000169.1:0-1786 GCA_964524395.1 uncultured Mageeibacillus sp. | reverse complement strand
ATACGACCGGGGTGACCAGTACGGAACCGACGTCCGCAGCTGATTAGGATGAAGGATGGGAGACTGTCTGAATCAACCAGGAAGAAGGTGAAAATGAAACGGAAAATGACATGCCGCCGCCTGGCAGCCCTCTTTCTGCTGACGGCAATCCTCCTGATTACCGGGTGCAGCGGGAAGGGGCCTTCATCGTCTGCTGGGACGGCTGCGGAGCCGTCACAGACCGCTTCGCCCACAAGACCCGGCCCACAGACGACACCAGGAACCTCACCTTCGGAACCGGAGCCCACACAGCCACCTATTATCCGGTCGGCCGCTGACCTTCCCCGGGACGAGGAGGGGATCGCTCTTTGGGAGGGGGAATTTGAAGAGGCCCTCCTGCTCATGGCCGGGGACAAGTGGATCAACGTGCGCGAAGAACCATCGGTGGAGACGGGCAGATGGCTGACCGGCCTGACTTTGGGTCAGCAGGTTTTGTCAAGCGGGATTGTCCGGGGCTGGTTCCGGGTGACGGTCTTACCCAGCTTGTTGGAGGGCTATGTCCGAAGCGACCTCCTGATCGATTACGATCCCGGCCGTCTCTTTTTCGCCAGGCTTCCCCGGCAGGAGGAAATCATTGAGGAGGAAGACGGCAGCCGGACTGTCCGGGTCAACCAGCTGGTGGATCTTCGTCTTTTCGCACCGGATATTGATTACCACCTGGTGTTCGCGACCCCCGACAATTTTATTGGCCGGCCGCTTTATTCCCGGGATACCTGCCTGATCCAGGAGGGAACCGCCAGGAAGCTGGCCGATGCCCAGGAGATGGTCAAAGAGGACGGCTACCGGCTCCGGATCTACGACGCCTACCGGCCCAGCTCGGTCTCGGGCATCCTGTATAAACAGGTACCGGATCCTTCCTACGTCTCGCCGGCGGGCAAGTCCTATCATAACCGCGGGGTTTCGGTGGACATCACCCTGGTTGATCAGGAGGGCAATGAGCTGGAGATGCCTTCGGAGGTCATGGAACTTAATGAGAAGGCCCGGCGCAACCGGCCCATGTCGGATGAAGCCAAGACTAATCTGGCCTATCTGACTACGGTTATGAATAAATGTGGCTTTCAGTCGGTCAGCAACGAATGGTGGCATTATACGGATTGGGACGCCAGGAAGTACATGGTCTCCGACATCAATTTCACAGGGGTCGAGTACTTTGAGAAAACGCCATAGAGAGAGGGGAAAGGGATGAAATATGCCATGAAGGGGCTGAAAACGATCGGTCTTTTACGGTGCTTGTGTTGATTTTTGGCTTGCTGTCCGCTTGTGGCTCTTCTTCGCCGGCACCTTTGACGCTTGAAAAAGATTTTGGTCTTGAGCTTGGAGATGAGTGGCTTCCTATCCGCCAGGATGCCCGGCCGCTTCTTGCTGCTCTGGGTGATCACTGCGAGCTTTACGCGGCCCCGAGCTGCCTGTTCGAAGAGGAGGACAAGGAATTTGCCTGCGAAGGGGTGGCTATTCTGACCAATCCTGACGGCGGTCAGGATATCTGGTATCTGGCCTCCTTGACAAGTGATCACTACCAGACTGCACGCGGCATCCGGATTGGCGACAGCCAGGAGGAATTGATCGCGGCTTACGGAGACGACTATTATTGGGAGAGCGACTACGAGATGGTCTACTCCATCTCCGGGATCCAGGGGGATCTGGCCAGCCCCTGTATTATCTTCAGGCTGGATGGGGAGGTGGTCTCGGCCATCGACATCTACTATCCGACCAATGCGGGTTAGGAGGTCCAGTCCTTGCTGAATAT
>CAZGCS010000168.1:0-1794 GCA_964524395.1 uncultured Mageeibacillus sp. | reverse complement strand
CTCTGGATTGCGCCCGCCGTGGTGGGGGCCCCCTTCAGCGCCCTGACCGATCCGCAGCAAATCACCTTGTTTATCGCCATCTTCCAAGCCGGCTGGATGGTCGTCTCCATGTGGACCCAGACCCTGGTCATCCACATGATCCGTACCTCCAGGGTTCCATTCATCGAGTCGCGGGCTTCGGCTCCGGTCCTCGCCCTGACGGCCATGGGCATCGCGATCCTGACCCTCCTCCCCTTCTCACCCCTGGCCGGCCTCCTCAAGCTGGCGCCCCTGCCCGGTGTTTTCTTTCTCTTGCTGGGTGCTGTCGTCGCGGCTTACATGCTCCTGGTCTCCGCCGCCAAATACGCTTTTATCCGAAAGTACAAAGTCTGGCTCTAGCAGAGGGGAAATGCCACATTATCGCGACTTTTCTTTCACATGGGGTCGGAAATTCATCGTTCATAAATTGTTAATATTGTGGAGGCAGGGGTGGATTCCCTCCCTCAAGTTATAAGGCAGGAAGAAATGACGATGACAGTGAATGAGAGAAAAAAAGAAAGAATCTGGCTGGTAACCGGAGCCTCAGGCCACCTGGGCAACACCGTGGTTCGCAAGCTGCTTCTGGAAGGTGAGCGGGTGCGCGCCTTCATTTTGGAAAAAGAGCGTCCCAAGGCCCTGGAAGGTCTCAACTGTGAGGTGATCTCAGGTGATGTAACTGAGGCGGCCAGTCTCGGGCCACTTTTTGCCGGCCTGCAGGACAAAGAAATCTACGTCCTCCACCTGGCCAGCCTGATCACTATCTACGCCAAGGCCGGCCCTCTGGTCTACAGGGTCAACCCCGGCGGCACCCGCCATATGCTGGAAGCGGCAAAAATGTATCAGGTCAAGCGGTTTTTGTATTGCGGCACGGTTCACACCCTGCCTTTGCCCCGCGATTTCCATGCGGAAATTACAGAAATCAGCCATTACGATCCCGATCTGGTTCACGGCGACTATGCCAAATCCAAGGCCATGGCCTCCCAGCTGGTGCTGGACGCGGCCAGGGACGGCCTGGACGCGGTCATCGTCCAGCCTTCAGGCATCATCGGTCCCAATGACTACCTGGACGGCAACTTCACCCGGCTCTTTGAGAAACTGGTCGACAGAAAACTGCCTGCCATGATCCAGGGTTCCTATAATTTTGTTGATGTCAATGACGTGGCCGACGGCCTGATCGCGGCCGCCAAATACGGACGGACAGGTGAAAGCTACAACCTGACAGGCCACAATGTGAGTGTCCTGGAAATCATGAACAAGGCGGCTGAATTGACCGGCCGCAAACCCTTCAAATCGACGGCTCCGCTTTGGCTGGCGAAACTTGCGGCTCCCTTTGCTGAATGGTGGTCGAAAAAAACCGGCAAGACTCCGGTCCTGACCGGCTATTCCCTGTTCACCATGAGCACCCCCCACAATTTCTCCTATGACAAGGCCGCCCGTGAACTGGGCTACACCATCCGGCCCATGGACGAAACCATCGACAAGACCCTTCGCTTCATGATCGAACAGAAGCGCTTCAAAAGAGCGGTCGATCTCTCTTACGCATCAACAAGATCGTAGGGGGATCTGTCTCCTTCCTGCGGGGGCCATCTCTTTCTGAGACGGCCCCCTTTGTTTATCACTCTTTTCCCCTTCAGGAAACCTGTTGGATCAGATCCTGCTGCTCCCCGTCCCGGTTGATGACCCTGGCGACAGTTCGGCCCTCAGTCTTCCTTCGTGCGGGAACACCGGCCATGGCTTCTGCTTTCTTCTTCAAATCCTCCATGGTCCGGACAGGCA
>CAZGCS010000167.1:0-1828 GCA_964524395.1 uncultured Mageeibacillus sp. | reverse complement strand
CTGCTTGATGGAGCCCGGGACTTTGTCCATGTCCTTGCGTCGCCGGAGCCGGCACAGACTTCCCGCCTGGCCAAAGAAGCCGCCAAGCTGTCGGGGCTGCCGGTCGTCCTCGATCTGCCTTTTGTGGACAGAGGGCAGGCGAACCTTCTTTTTGAGGCCGCCGACGGTATCCTCTGGAGCGGGTCCCTTGACCTGATCAAGCGGTATGGCCGTCAGGCAACGCGCCCGATTCTGCAAGACCTGACTGTCATCAGGCAGGCAGCCGGACGCTGAGCATCAGGAAGTGGGGGCGGCCACCCCCACTTCTTTGTTATCTTTATGCAACTTTCCGGCCGATGTGAGCGAAAAGATGTGTATTTCACTGAATTTCCATTCATTCACTATTCAAATCAAGGAGTTCGCGTTATGATCGAATTTAAAATACTCGAAAAGGAGGAACAGATCATGAAAAGAGCGTTAAGCATTTTCGCCGTCCTGCTGATGATCCCCGTGATCATCATTTCAACAGGCTGCGCCGCCACAAGTGACACCGCAAGCCCGACAGAAGGGAGCGATCAGTTTTATCTGGTCGGCATTTCGCAGCTGATTCAGCACGGCGCACTCGATGCGGCTACTCAGGGTTTTAAAGATGCCCTCACTGAAAAACTGGGGGATCGGGTGAGCTTTGACTTTCAAAACGCTCAAGGCGATCCCAACACATGCGCTTCCATCGCCAACGGATTTGTCGCCTCCAAGGTCGACCTGATTATGGCCAACGCGACTCCCGCCCTTCAGGCCGCGGCGACTGCAACAGCGGATATCCCCGTCCTGGGAACCTCCATTACTGAGTATGGAGTTGCTTTGGGAATCGAGGACTTCAAGGGAACTGTCGGTGGCAATGTGTCGGGCACTTCCGACCTGGCACCGCTGGACCGCCAGGCCGCCATGTTCAGGGAGCTCTTCCCGGACCTGTCTTCCATCGGGCTGATTTACTGCTCGGGTGAACCCAATTCCCTTTACCAGGTCCACACCATCCGCGACCTGCTTGAAGCGGACGGCTATACAGCCAGGCTCTTTCCCTTCACCGATTCAAACGATCTCGCCGGTGTCACCATTGCCGCCATCGCGGAAGTGGAGGCCATCTATCTTCCGACAGACAACACTGTCGCGTCCAATACAGGCATCATTGACAACATCTGCCGGCCTGCACGGATACCGGTTATCACGGGGGAAAAAGATACCTGCGCCGGTTGCGGCGTGGCGACCTTGTCCATCGACTATTACGATCTGGGTTACGCGACCGGCAAAATGGCTGCGCTGATCCTGACCGGTCAGGCTCAGATCGCCGATATGCCTGTTGAGTACGCACCTAACTTTACCAAGATGTACAACGAGGAGATCTGTAAGGAACTCGGCCTTGTCATGCCTGAAGAATACGAGGCAATCACGGACTAAACCCCGCGATTGATAAAGCCATGAATTTAAGTTTCTCAAATCTCCTGGATCAACTTCCGGGCGCCCTGGCGCAGGGGCTGATCTGGGGTATCCTGGCCATCGGTGTTTACCTCACCTACAAAGTCCTTGACATCGCGGATCTGACCGTAGACGGCTCCTTTTGTACGGGAGGAGCCGTCTTCGTCGTCCTGCTGACCCGCGGCTGCAACCTTTGGGTCGCGCTGGCCTGCGCCTTTCTCGCCGGCGCTTTGGCGGGTCTTGTCACCGGTACCTTTCACGTCTTTTTCGGTATCTCGGCCTTACTGGCCGGTATCCTGACCCAGATCGGCCTTTGGGCCGTCAATCTCATGATCATGGGAAAGCCCAACTTGTCCCTCAGCGTAAACAACTTCCG
>CAZGCS010000166.1:0-1841 GCA_964524395.1 uncultured Mageeibacillus sp. | reverse complement strand
TGCAGATGACATCGCAGGGGATGGTCTGCTCCGTGCCGGCAACGACATTCCAGAAGGGGTCGACCTGGGCGATGACTGCCGATTCAACCGCATCGGTACCGTCCGCCCGTACAATGGTGTGGGAGGTCAGGATGGGCACCCCCGCCCGCCGGATCTTGCTGGCATGCACCATGTAGCCGCCGATGGTGGGCAAACCCTCCACGATGGCCGCCACTTCAACACCTGCCTGCAGGAGTTGGTAGCTCACGATCAGGCCGATATTGCCGGCCCCGATCATGAGGACGCGCTGTCCCGGCCGGACCCCATGCACATTCATCATGGTCTGGACAGCGCCCGCCCCATAGATACCGGGCAGGTCATTATTGGGAAAGGACAGGTATTTCTCCGAAGCGCCCGTGGCCACCACGATCTTTTTGGGTTTGACCTTCTTGTAACGGCCCAGATGTTCAAGGGTGAGGACACCGTCTTCGTAAAGGCCGATGGCAGTGGCCCCGGTCCATACCCGGGCCCGGTCGGCAAGATCGGCCAGCTTCTGACTCAAAAGGTCGGCGATCTCGATGCCGCGCACCGAGGCGTGCTGTTTTTCCGACCCGAAGAATTTATGGGTCTGTTTGACCAGCTGGCCGCCCAGGTGGTCGTCCCGCTCAACCAGCAGGATGGTGGCGCCGGCTTCAGCCGCCGTGACGGCAGCCATGAGGCCGGCCGGCCCTCCGCCGATGATGGCGATATCAGGCTCATAAAACATCCGGCAACCCCCGATCCGACTGTGTCTCCACCACCATGCCCGCCCGCAGGGGTTCGGTGCAGGTCCGCACATTGGCCTTGCCGTCCACGATCATGAGGCAGGAGGAGCAGTTGCCGATGGCGCAGTAGTAGCCGCGGGGCCGTCCCGTCTTGAAATGGTAGCCCAGCACCTTGACACCGTTGGCGTGCAGGGCCGAGGCGATGGTGTCACCCTCCCTGCCGGCCATGGCCCGGCCGTCAAAAGTAAAGGGAATGGCCTCTCCATGGCCGAAATCCAGGATGGGGTGCTCCCCGATGCGAAGCGAGGGTTTGGTTTCTGCCATTTACGCCTCCTCCATGTAAGGGTAGGGGACTCCCACGATGGGTACGAAATTCTCCTTGATGGCCCGCGGACTGGTCCAGCGGATCATGTTGAGAAGTGAGCCGGCCTTGTCATTGGTGCCCGAAGCGCGTGAGCCGCCGAAGGGTTGCTGGCCAACCACGGCACCGGTAGGTTTGTCATTCAGATAGAAGTTGCCGGCGGCGTGCGCCAGCGCCTTTTCCATCATGACCAGGGCCTGGCGGTCCTGGGCGAAGATAGCCCCCGTCAGGGCGTAGGGAGTGCAGGTGTCGCAGAGGCGCAGGGCCTCGTCAAGCGCCTCGTCCTCGTAAACGTAGACAGTCAGGACAGGCCCGAAGATCTCTTCCACCATGGTGACGTAGTCCGGCTTTTTGGCCAGGATGACCGTCGGCTGGACAAAGAAGCCTTTGGAATCGTCGCAGCCCCCGGTCAGGACTTCGGCCAGGTCTGAAGCCCGCGCTGCGTCGATGTAGCCCTTGATCTTGTCAAAGGAGGTCCGGTCGATGACGGCTCCCATGAAGGTGTTAAATTCAGCCGGATCACCGATCTTAAGCTGCCGGATTTCGTCCAGCATTCCCTCCCTGACCTGGGGCCAGAGACTTTGGGGAATGTAGGCCCTTGAAGCGGCGGAACACTTCTGACCCTGGTATTCGAAGGCGCCCCGGACCAGAGCGGTGACCAGGGACTCGACATGGGCTGTCGGATGGGCAAAGACAAAGTCCTTGCCACCGGTCTCGCCCACCAGGCGCGGGTATTG
>CAZGCS010000165.1:0-1842 GCA_964524395.1 uncultured Mageeibacillus sp. | reverse complement strand
CCGGCGTTTTTTTCGACCAGGACGGTCAAGCCATCGCCGACCATTTTCGCAACTGTTTCAGGCGACGCGGCAACGCGACGCTCCCCAGGCATAATCTCCTTTGGGACACCGATAATCATTTGTTCACCTCCAGGTTTTGTTCGTGGATTTCAACCGCCTGTATGGTAACAATAAAAAGGTAAATTAACAATGTAAACGAAAATGGCCAGCAGCTGGCTGTGTGGCGGATACATGTTATTATTTTTGGTAGATTCGTCAAGGGAGGTGGAACAAGATGGAGAAGTATCCTGAGGCCTTGCTGAAGGAATGGCTTGGTGACACCGGCAACTGGTTTCTCGATCCCGAGAAAGAGGCTGCAGGCCGGATGACCCAGCTTCTTTATCCTTACAAGGCAATCTTCTCACCCTTACAGGTCAACCGAGTTACCCTCAAAAACCGCCTGGTGATGGCACCTATGGGAAATATTTCTCTTGCGGAGGAGACCGGACGGCCCGACCGTGCCATGATTGCCTATTACGAAGAGCGTGCCAAAGGCGGTGTCGGCCTGATCACTTCAGGCCTGGTTCCGGTTTCATTCGGTATCGACCCTTCGTTGACGGAACCCGGCGGGCTCACCTATTTCCCGAAAATTCTCGGCAGCCGTACCCATTTGTCCGGCTGGCGTGATTTGTCGCACGCCATCCATGCTGCGGGCGCCTGCTTTTTTATCCAGCTCTCAGCGGGACTCGGTCGTGTAGGGAACCCCCAGTGTCTGGTAAATCAACATAAATTTCCGGTATCATCCTCCTTTAATCCAAACTACTACCTGCCCGCCCTTCCCTGCATCCGTCTGTCGGGCAGAAAGCTTGGCAGGCTTGTCAAAAACTTCGGTCAGGCCGCGGCTGACAGTAAAGCAGCTGCCATTGACGGCGTCTATCTGCACGGCCATGAGGGCTACCTTTTGGAACAGATGACCAATACGGCCTTCAATCGTCGGAAGATCGGCCGCTATGGCGACTGGCAGCGCTTCGGACTGGATGTGGTCCGCGAGATCCGCAAGCGCACGGGACCGGATTATCCGATCATGTACCGGATCGATCTGTCTCTTGCCCTGCGTGCGATCTATGACGAACGTATGGAAACAGTCAAATCCCTGCGCAAGTTCAGAAATGAACGCAGCCTGGAACAAACACTCGATTATATGAAGAATCTGGTCAAAGCGGGTGTCGACCTCTTCGATGTGGACCTGGGCTGTTACGACAACTGGTGGTTGCCGCATCCGCCTGCCACGATGAAGCCGGGTCTTTTTCTCGAAGCATCCGCCCTGGTCAAAGAATTTTTTGACACGGAGCAGCTTGTTTCCAACCAGGGTTTGCCCGTTCCCGTGGCAGCGGTCGGGAAGCTTGGCTATCCCGATCTGGCGGAAAAGGCACTGGCGGACGGCTTGTGTGACCTGGTCATGCTGGGGCGCCCCCTGCTGGCCGACCCAGAATGGCCCAACAAGGCCTACGCCGGCCGCGTCCCGGATATACGGCCCTGTATCGGCTGTCAGGAAGCCTGTATCAATGAATTCATTGAAGGCGGTCACCCCATGTGTGCCGTCAATCCGAGGACTTCCTTTGAATTGACGCTCCCTGCGGAGCCACCGGCAGCTCCTCAGAAGAAGAAGATCGCCCTTGTCGGTGCCGGACCTGCGGGTTTTGAGTGCGCCATGACGGCGCTGGCGCGCGGCCATGAAATTCATCTCTTCGATCAGGAACCGGCTGTAGGCGGCATGGTCCGGCTGGCATCCGTCCCCGCTTTCAAGCGGGACATTCGCAATTACCTGGAATGGATGGAGCGGACAGTCGCCAAGGCCCAGCG
>CAZGCS010000164.1:0-1847 GCA_964524395.1 uncultured Mageeibacillus sp. | reverse complement strand
ACCAGGAAGACAGCGGCGCCTATACGGGCGAAGTTTCCATGAAAACACTGGCTGAAATGCATGTTCCCTATGTCGTCATCGGTCACTCGGAGCGGCGCCATTTCTTTGGCGAAACGGATCAAACGGTGAATGCCAAACTGAAGGCAGCCCTTGGCTGGGGTGTCCGGCCCATCGTTTGCGTGGGTGAAGTGAAGGAACAGCGTCAAAAAGGTGAAACGGAACAGGTTCTGCGCAAGCAGGTCGAGACTGCCTTTGACGGGGTCTGCGCCGATTCGCTTTGCCAGATCATGATCGCCTACGAACCGGTCTGGGCCATCGGCACAGGGGATACGGCAAGCGACGTTCAGGCAGAAGAGGCCTGTGCCTTCATCCGGACCCTGCTGAATGATCTGTATGGGCACGAGGCGGCGGTGAATACCAAAATCCTTTACGGCGGATCCATCAACAGCCAGAATGCGGCCGGCCTTTTTGCCCAGCCGCATGTTGACGGCGGGCTTGTCGGGGGGGCCTCCCTCGATGCAGCTGAGTTCGGCGCCATCGCCAAGGGGTAATGCCATGACTGGACGACCCAAAGGCCCCCTTGCACTCTTGATTCTGGACGGATGGGGCATCTCGGAAAAGATCGAAGGCAATGCCGTTCTTGCAGCCAGAACGCCGTATCTTGACAGCCTGTCGGAAAATTGGCCGGAGTCGGTGATCCAAACCAGCGGCCGCGATGTCGGTCTTCCCGATGGCCAAATGGGCAACTCGGAGGTGGGACACACCAACATCGGCGCCGGAAGAATCGTTTACCAGGATTTGCTGCGAATCAGCAATGCCGTGGAGGACGGGACTTTCTTCGATAATGAGGCCATTCTGTGGGCCATGAGGCGGGCTGCCGGTAATAAGGTCACTCTCCATCTGGCCGGCTTGCTTTCGGATGGCGGTGTCCACAGCCACATCAGGCATCTTTTTGCCCTGATTGACATGGCAAAACAGAATAAGGTTCACGACCTGGCCATCCATGCCTTTTTCGACGGCCGTGACACCCCGCCCGAATCCGGTGCCGGCTACATGGAAGCTCTCCTGGAGCATCTCCGCAAGACGGGACTGGGGCGTGTCGCGACCCTGGGCGGCCGCTATTACGGCATGGACCGGGACAACCGCTGGGACCGGGTGGAAAAGGCCTACCGGGCCCTCACTGCGGTCGGATTTGACGGGGAACGGGCGACCGATCCGCTGGCTGCCATCCGCGCCTCCTACGCGCGCGGTGTGACGGATGAATTTATCCAACCGGTCCTCATGGTGGACGGGGACGGGAAGCCTGTCGCCCCCATCAGGAGTGGCGACAGTTTTATCTTCTTTAACTTCAGGCCTGACCGCGCCAGGGAACTGACCCGGGCCTTTTGTCAGCCCGGTTTCAAGGAATTTCCTGTCGCGCGCTCACCGCTTGGACTCACTTATGTGGGCATGGCGGAATACAGTGCCGACTTTGAGGCCTTCAAGGATTACAAAACGGCCTATCCTCCCCAGAAACTGACAGGCATCCTGGGTCAGGTAATCGCGGACGCCGGACTGACTCAGCTGCGGATCGCCGAGACGGAAAAATACGCCCATGTGACCTTCTTTTTCAACGGGGGAAGGGAGGAAGCCTTTCCCGGCGAAAGGCGCATCCTGGTGCCTTCACCGAAAGTGGCGACCTATGACCTGCAGCCGGAGATGAGTGCTGTTGAGGTAACTGACCGCCTCTTGGAGGCCATGGAGGAAAGCACGCCCGATGTCATTATCCTGAATTTTGCCAACGGTGACATGATCGGCCATACAGGAATCTTTGATGCTGCGGTCCGCTCGCTGGAAACCGTGGATCA
>CAZGCS010000163.1:0-1848 GCA_964524395.1 uncultured Mageeibacillus sp. | reverse complement strand
TACTTTCTCCTTAACTAAGTCTGATTTACAACCATTCGTTCCTTACTTGTTTTTATTATTTATCAATCTGAATGAGAATCTACTCAATGTGCCTGTCAAAACTGCTTCTTTATAGTGTTTTGAGCCAAATCCTTTATAGTCCTGTTCATAGTATCATAAGGTCAGATTTGTGGTCGTTTGAGGGTCTGTACCTTGTGGAAACTCATCCATTTCCCTCTATGAGGAACAATGCCGCCGGAGTCGGCGACGGTCCTTCAGTTTCCTTGCCCGTGTCTCCACTAATCCCGTCCGGTTTCGATGGCTGGCGTATTTTCATTTATGGCCATGCTTTTTCAGTCCCTTTTTATATTGTCGAATACCGATTGAAATATCAGGTTTCAGGATCAGCCGTCGAAAGAGCAGGTTGCTTTTCATGAGGTCATCCCCGTAAAAAGCAATTTCCTTTTTCCTTTTCTTATCGGAAAGCACTATTTCATGGCCTTCCCCCTCGTTCAAGCCGTGAGAAATGCGTTCACCTCCAAGAGCATGGATCTTCGTTTTCCCATTCATTGTGAATCCGGATAATTTCATCAGCAGACCCATGATGCCGGGCATAGGCTCCAGCTTTCCAACACTGTTTATATAGACCACTGGAAGGCCAAAAGCATCTGCGTAGGTGTCGCACAAATAATCATTGGCGGCAGTTTCCTCAGAATCTTTGCCGGGATCAGCAGGGCTGCCGTGGGGGAATACGATCAGTGAGATTTTTTCATCTTTAGTATTTTCGTAAAAATGCTTACGTCTGGAATCGTAGCAAATCGCAACGGCTACATTCCCAAAGGGCGTTTTGATGATGCTGTCAAACCAACCCCTTTTGAAGACGGCCGCTTCCCCTTCACTTTTTGTGACGATGCCATATACACGCTTTCCGTCAGCAATCAGATAGCGGTTATAAAAATCCCCATTTTCATAGTCGGCATATCCCACTCCGAGAAAGGTATTGTATTTCGCCGACATCTCCATTGCCCAGGCTGAGCTGTCTCTGCCGCAATCATCCGCAAATTTCCACACCTTCCGGTTAGGGATGTAGCTGCATAGTGCCAATTCCGGCAGCAAGACCAGGTCAGGAGAGGGCAGCCTGGAAATCAAGGATTCGATGTAAGCTTTTCTTTCATCAAGGCCCTTGATGTCGTTATTTAATTCCAAAGCGAATATTCTCATGTGCTCTTCTCATCAGTCAGATCAGACTTTCACTTATTCTATGACATCAAATTCACAATATACCTTCTAGCATGCGGGACAATCATAAGCATTTGGGAAGCGCCCACCATTCGGGTTTTCGAAGAGATCAATCGTCCTTCTTGTCTCAAATCCAAAAAGCCCTTTTGCTTTGTTCAGCAGCAAGCCATTCGATCCGCGAACTGACGGCGATATTTCTTGCATGGGAAATAAGTTCGCCTGTTTCCATTTCGCCTTGGCTTTGGAACATTTCATTTTCACCCGCTCCTTCATTTGTCCGTTATTGTTTTTGAACTTCAAGGTGCCCAGCAGTTCTGAACAGCATGTCATTGATATTGTAAATGCAGAATACGATAAAGCCCAGCAGGTTCACCTGCCTGTGGGCGGGAAGCCGCCGGCGCAGGGACAAACGGCTCATTCGAGATCTTCGATGAAATGAAAGGGGTGCAAATTCCAGTATTTGGAGTACTTTTACTGCATGCCCAGTTTTTTCATGACTTGGCCGCTTCGGGTGTTGTTGATATCATGGGTTGCCGTTACGTACCGAAATCCATCTTCTTTTGCCTGGACAGGCTTTTTTTATCCCCATGCAGTGTAAGTTTCCGGTATCCTGACTGCTTTCAGCCAGTG
>CAZGCS010000162.1:0-1892 GCA_964524395.1 uncultured Mageeibacillus sp. | reverse complement strand
TCATCGAAAAGACCACTGTTTTTGACAGACAAAATATAGGAATTGAGCAGCACCAGTACTTCTCTCGAAAACTCAGTGCGGGCCGACATGAATGCCGCATGGTCCAAAGGCCCCTCCAGCTCAAAGGCTGCCAGCTTTTTATTTTCCCGGAGAATGAATGGAACGCGCGTCGCGACGGTCATAAAGCCGTCAATCTTTCCCGACGTCAGGGCAACGATCATGTCGGAGATGCCTTCAAAGTAAAGGATGCTTGTACCGGGCAGATATTGCTCTGTATAAGCGTCCTGAATACTGCCTGTCCGGACCCCCATTTTCGCTTTGGCTTCGTTCATCTCCCGGGGCGAGGAAAATTCAGGCACCATGCTTTCTTCCACTTCTGCTTCCGCAATCGCTGTCCCGTCGGCAGAAACAAACGTCGCTTGTGCGCAAGCGGGGAAAAGAGCAGGGAAAAGTGTTAGCAGGACGAGCGAAAGAACCAGGGTGGAGGCAATTCTTTTCACATGGTTTGACCTCACTTGCATTTAAAATAAACTTGCCGCGGTTCTCATAAAAGACGATATCGCGATTTGAGTATACCAATAGTTGGCAGGACAGGAAGCCCGGACCACAAGAACACACTTATAAAATGATACTTTCATCTTTATTTTATGCGCGATACGCAGCTTGTTTCACGCTATAATAAAGCAAATTGTCTGGCAACAGGCATCGCTTTAAGCAATTGATCCTGTTGTAAACAATCGGGGAGGGGCCGCATGACTCGATTCCGTCTTCCTCATGCACAGAAAAGAATCATTGACACCAAACTGGCGATCAGCGGAACCAAGATCAATTTGCTTTCCCATTACATTGCCTTTCCTTCCGGGAGTATGGAGATGGAAGCGGCACCGCTCTGCCGGAATCAGGTCGACAACTGTTTTAGGCCGGATGTACTGCGCCGCCCTGGATTCCACTGGCCCCTCACCACGGAATACTATATGGAACTTGCGATTGAAGCGCTGGACGGCCTCGGTTATTTTGACGTGTCCACCTCAGGCACCTGATCCATGGTCTATCTGTTTGAAAATCCCGGACGGATTACGGAGGAGATGCTGTCCCGCATACTCCGGATTCTGCCGCCGGAACGAAAAGAAAAAGCCCTTGCCTTTCGCTATGCCATGGATCAGAAGCTGTCAGCAATCGCCTGGCTTCTCCTGATCCATGCCTTGAGAAAGGAATACGGCATAGAAGAACAACCCATGCTTTCGTATGGGATGAGGGGTAAACCGAGGCTGGCAGCCTATCCTTCTATCCATTTCAATCTCAGCCATTGCAAACGGGCGGTCGCCTGTGTCGTTTCCGACTTGAATGTGGGCATTGACACCGAATGTGTCGGACCCTTTGAGAAAGAACTTGCGGAAAAGATCTGTAACGACAGCGAACTGAGAGCCATCACCCAATCGGACCGGCCGGATATCGCCTTTGCGATCTTATGGACCGCCAAGGAGAGTGTCATGAAGTTCACGGGTCAGGGCCTTGACGACGATGTCAGGGAAGTCCTGACGGAGACGGCTGTTTCCCTTCACTCCCGGATCGGTGAGGTTGACGACGGTCTCTATGCGGTAACTGCCGCTTATCCACCGGATATGAATTCCAGTTATGAGGTGGAATACCTGACACTTTCGGATCTGATCAAGCTGGAATTTTCGAAAAATTCACCGCATCATCGCCCATAAAGCCTTTAATACTTGATTCTAACAGGATTGCCACAACTTCGTTACAATCTCCCCGCTTGAGTTCCCTTAAGCTTTGCTCTTCTGGTTTAGTATTCATGAGAATCATCGTCGGCCCTGGCCCGCACCCGGTATGGCGGTTGCCTTATCCGGCGATCTTGAGTCAGGAGAAAAGAGTGAGGC
>CAZGCS010000161.1:0-1905 GCA_964524395.1 uncultured Mageeibacillus sp. | reverse complement strand
CGCAGTGCTCCAGGATATGGAAGACACCGGTGTCATCTTCCGGCAGGGTCTTGAAGGTGACACAGAAGGTCTTGTTTTGCTCCTGGCGTTCCAGCCAAATCAGCTGGGCGCCGCTTTTTTCGTGGGTGAATTCATGCAGGACCGCCCTGAGTTCGGGCAGCTGTCTGATACGGTCAAGGGAAAAGCCGTGCCCTGGTTGATCTGTTGTCATTTTGTCTTTTCTGCCTTTCGTACAGCCGGAATACAGCCGGGCCTTTGTGGTAGAGCATACACAAATGCAGGCCCCGATCCAAGCTGCCCCGGATTTCCATGAAATAGAGAAGAGGGCCGGGATCAAGGAGGCAAAGATCAGGCTTGTATGAAAATGTCAGCTCCTTGTATACTGGTTCCAACAGAGACACCGCCTGTTCAGCATAGGCGGTTTCTGCCAACATCACACAGTAAAATCAATTCATTCCTCCGCGTCGGGCAGGTCGGCAAGGATGCCGAGTTCCTCAAAAAACTTAGCTGAAGTTAATTCCGGTCATCTGGCAAAGATAGGAGCCGGCCATCTGACAAAACAACGTGTGTGCGCCAACAGAAGCGATGGCTTTCATACCGGGTGAGCAGCAGACAAATTGACCATCCAAAACTGCCCTTCTCAAGACCATTTCAAATATCGGTTGAGATGTATGAATACCTTATCAAAATAAGCTTGGCACGGTGGATAGCATTTCACTTGATCCGTGCTTTATCAGGATTGCGGACTGTCTTTAGTGGTGTTCATAGAAGTAATTAATTTCTCTATATCGGCCATTCTTCCAAGTCCTTCCCAAGCGATTTTTTCCATTCGACATAAATGAGAAAGCCACGCCTCTACTACGCTCCCTGATACCCAAATTCCAATGATTACTGCAAGATGCAAAAGAATAATGGCAAACCACGGTTCTTCTGCTTTAACTGCGGCTATCACAGTTATGACGGCAATAATTACATTGAGTATAATCGCGGCCCATATGACAAACACTACCCACCCAGCAACTGATTCAAGTTTTTCATATTCTTGATGATCAAACAATTTCTTTCTTTTCATAGTCTTCCTCCTCGATAAATGAATCAAAGCATTTGTATGTTGATAATATGCCACCAAAGATTGAAAATGTTAAAATAATTATGTAACTCGGTCTGGTCACCCAGGACGTCATGGAAGCCACGCTCCTCCTGATCAATGAGACCCACTGGGAGAATGGGACCCATTGGGAGAACAGGTCAAGCTACGGATCTGCACACAGTGGCGTCATTTTCAGAGAAGACGAAGACTGCTTCTATTTTTTGACTGCACTTCATGCCTTGGAAACAAGGGGAGAAGAAGAGGATCTATACCGGGTCTTGGGTTATGGAGACCTGGCTATAGGAGAGTATGTTGAAAAAACGAATGAGTTGCCGTCAGGCGGACTCTCCGTTTTCTACACCCGCTACCCGCTGGCCAGGTTGGAATACAGCGATGAAGCCTATGACCTGGCCATCATGAGTTTTGCTTCCGAGGGCAACTTCTCCTCTCCTCCTTTGACAAGGAGGGCTCTGAAAGCCGGGGATCCCATTGTCTCGATCGGCATTCCGCAAGGGAAGAGAAACCTGGTCACCTACGGGCGGATCAAGAGTCTGGCTCCCCGCTATTTTAAAGATGGGCCAAGCTCCCCACAGCATCCAATTATCCAGCATACCGCCTATGGAATCCCAGGATGCAGCGGCGGCCCCATTTTGAATGCATGGGGGGAGATCGCAGGTATCACCCTGGGAGGAGGGGAAAGCTTTCGCCATTTCAGGCATGGCCTCATGATTCCGGCTGACCGGATCCATCAGTTTATTTCCGACTGGGCGGCCAGTCCTTGACAGTAGGTGTTAATGCCTGCTTTCATAATGTAG
>CAZGCS010000160.1:0-1915 GCA_964524395.1 uncultured Mageeibacillus sp. | reverse complement strand
AGGTGCGACCGCACCTTTTCAGCCAATTGTGTTTTATCCATTCATTTACCTCGTAAAAAGATCGAGGGTCATTATAGCAAAGATCGCCGGGCCGGTCCCTCCGGCCTAAATCGCCTCATGCTCCTCCATATGCTGCCCATAATTCTTGAAGCGGCCGATCATCATGGTCAACTCCGCTTCATCCAGGATAACGGGTTCCCCCATGGCCTTGGTCCGGCAGTAAAGCTCACAGCAAAACTCGACCTCCTCGGTCACATTGAAAGCCTGGGCGAGGTCGGCGCCCCCCGCCAGCAGGCCGTGATTGGCCAGAAGGCAGGCATTGCGGTCCTTCATGGCCTCAAAAGCGTTTTTGGCCAGGCGAACCGTTCCGTAAGTGGCATATTCCGCGCAGCGGACATTGACGCCGGCATAAGCGAGCAGATAGTGAAGCGGCGGCAGATCCTGTCTCAGACAGGCCACCGTGGCCGCGTAAGTCGTGTGGGTATGGATCAGGGCCCGGAGGTCATCGCGGTACTTGTAAAAAAACCGGTGCATGTCGCATTCACTGGACGGAACCGCATCCCCCTCCACGATCTTGCCCGTTTCGACATCCATGAGGACCACCTGATTCACTTGAATCTCCTCATAGGGGATGCCGCTGGGAGAAATGGCCATGAGGTTGGTTTCAGGATCCCAAATACTCAAGTTTCCACCTGTTCCCCTGGTCAGGCGTGCGGTGAGCAGTTTTTTGCCGTATTCAATCAGTTCCCTGCGTTCTTCTAACATGCGCATAGGTCTTCCTCCGCTCTTTGGTGTCAGTCTCGCAACAATCCGAGTGTACCACGTGACAAAGCGCTTGACAGCAGACAGCGGCGTAATTGCCCGGCAGAAGCCCGGATTTATTCGGCTATCCTGCCGGGACATGACCCAAACCTCCTTTTCTTCAGCCTGCACCCTGGGGGCCCTGTTCACCTCCCTGATCATGTCCTGGCGGGACATAGGCACACGGCAGGTCCTGGACCGGGAACTTGCCTGGTTCACCTTGCTGACCGCTCTTCCCCGGGCCTTGAATCCTCACACAAGTGTTCCCGGTACAAGCCTGCCGCTTTGGGCGGTTCAGGTCACGGAACTTCTACGCACAAGTGGAGGCGCCCTCCTGCTTCTGTCAGTGGCCCTCCCTGCGCGCCTTGCGGCGGGTCGAGACTTGCTGGGGGCAGGAGATATCCTCTTCGCGCTGGCGGCCGGATTCATGCTGCCTGCGGGCACCTCCGTACACATGGTCTGCCTGGCCTTCCTTTTAGCTCTCCCCTTCTCCCTGGCCCGGGCGCTGGGACAAAAAAAGGCCGTCGATCTCCCCTTTATCCCCTTTCTGACAGTCTCGGCCTTTATCATCCGCTGGCTGTCCCGCCCTGGCCCTTCTTTTGAACTTTTCTGGATCGTGCTAAAATAGATCAGTCCGGGAAGGGACCGGGGAAAGGATGCCATGCCGCGAAGAATCGTAAAACCACTGATCATTCTGGTCATCGTCATCTTGCTGATCGGGGCTGTCTTTATCGGCTTTGGTATCGGCTACCGCTATGTCAGGGAACAGGACAAGCGGCTGGGTTACCTGAAAGACCAGTTTGACGCGCGCGGCTTTGCCCCCTTCAACAAGGACACACCGGACGCGGTTGAGATCTATATCGAGCAGCAGGCAAACACCAAAGACATTGCTGTCATGCTCAAGGAGAGAGGCTTCATCGGCAACACCTTTGCCTTCGAATTCCTGTCCAAGTTCAACGGCTTCGACGGCCAGTACAAGTACGGAACCCACTATCTCCTGCCCGGAATGAGCTACGACGAGATCATGATCGTCCTGACCAACCGGCCCCAGCCGGTCACCATCACCTTTCCCGAAGGCATGACCTACCAGCAGATCAAACAGAAAATGCTGGAC
>CAZGCS010000159.1:0-1918 GCA_964524395.1 uncultured Mageeibacillus sp. | reverse complement strand
CCAAGGCGGAGGAGCGTGTTGACCGGGTCAAGGATCAGGCCAAGGACGCCAAGGTTCAGTCGGCTATTTCATTCGGCGCGGCGGCGCTCGGCGCGGTTCTTGGGAAATCACTGGTCTCCCAGTCGAATGTCTACAAATCGGCGACCGCGGCAAAGAGTCTGTCGCGCGCGTCAAAGTCATCCGGCAATGTAGGCCGGGCTGAAGAGTCCATGGAGCGGGTCGAACAGCAAATGGCCCTGCTCAATGACGACATGGAAAAAGACATCAAGGCGCTGAGTGACCGCTATGACAAAGCGGCTGACGATATCATTACAACAACGGTTAAACCGCTCAAGAGCAACGTTGTCGTCAATGCCATGGTCCTGGTCTGGATGCCGAGGAACTAGAATAACCGCTGGCGGATGACCTGAGCCAGGTCATCCGCGATGGTCCGCTGAGATATTTCGCCGACTGAATCGCTTGCCTTTCCCAGGCTGGCGACGCGGTCGGCGATTTTTTGCGGGTCAAAGGGAAGGTCTGCCAGTGAAGCAGCGATCTGCCCGATGAAATCACTGTCCAGCGCATCACTGTAAATCATGGCTTGGGCGATCATCCCCTCTTCCACCTTAAACAGCAATTCAGCCTGTCCCCAGGGGAATCTTCCGGTCTCGATCCTGACATCAAAATCGATGGCATTCCCGTATCGCCATTCCCAGGAAGCGTAGCTCTCTTCAAGACGCGCCAGCTCCTGGTCACGCGGGATCATGGCCGCATCGATCCTTTCTATTCCCGCATTCTTCCCATACTCTGCCACGAATGAATCAATAACGGATTCTGACAAGGCCGCAAGTGTCAGGTCGCTTTTTGCTTCGACCAGATTGATTACGCGGGAACGCACTGACTTGATTGCGCGTGATTGCAATTTAAGATCGGAAACGGTCAGGTAGCGCAGGAGCGGTTCAATATCGGTGTCGACCATGAGGGTGCCGTGGTGGAGTGCCACACCTCGCAAATAGCGGAAAGCATTGCCTGAGAATTTTCGATCACCAATCAGAATATCATTTCTCCCTGACCGCTCAGCCTGGATACCGAGAAGGCGGACGGCAGCCAGGATCACATCAAAGCTGCGGCCCAGATCAAAGCGTGACCGGGGCAAGATGATGGAAAAATTCAAGTTCCCCAGATCGTGGAAGACGGCGCCACCGCCGGTACTCCTTCGCGCCAGGTAACCTCCGTCCTCTTCCAGTGCGCCGGTCCGGCATTCGGCCCAGGCGTTCTGGTTGCGTCCGATGACCACCGTATGCTGGTTCTGCCAAAGATAGAGGATAGCGCCATAGCGCCTTTGCGGGCCTTCATCTGAGTCACTTTGGCACCAACCCATTAAGTATTCCTCAAGGGCAAGATTATTCCAGGGGTTGACTGACTTGGTCGTCACGACGAGGAGTGGGGAGGGATGATTCATGACCGCCTTAACTTTCTTAAGATTTTCACCCTGCCATTCTAACTGAAACAGCAGTCCTGGAAAAGAATGGTGGATACCACGTGGTATGATTCTAGATATGAAATCGGATCAATCCCATTTACCGGGGCGTCGACGCCACCCGGTCCTTCCCCGTACGGCGGGACAGGTCATGACTGCCGAGCGTTCCTGTGGTGCTATCGTTTTTCACGAAATCGAAGGCCGGACACGGGTTCTGCTGGTCCAGCACAAGCCGGGCCACTGGTCCTTCCCCAAGGGTCACAAGGAAGCGGGGGAAAGCGACCAGGAGACAGCTGTTCGTGAAGTCTATGAGGAGACGGGTGTCCGGGTCACCATCCTGCCCGGTTTTAAAAGGTCATCGACTTATTCACCGCGCCCGGGTGTTCTGAAAACCGTAGTCTTCTTTCTTGGCGCCTATCAGGGTGGAGAGCTTCAGCCGCAATTGAGTGAAGTGCGCGC
>CAZGCS010000158.1:0-1991 GCA_964524395.1 uncultured Mageeibacillus sp. | reverse complement strand
TAAGAGAATGGAGCTCAACCGCGCCGCCCCCGACTGTTCCCGCAAGACGGCCCTCGGAACCGACCAGCATGCGGGCTCCCTCCCCCCGTGGGGTTGCGCCCGAACTCGCCGTTACAGTGGCGAGCACTGTATCTTTCTTTTCCGCTAAGGCCGTTTCGAGTGCTTTAAGTATGGGGTCCATAATCATTCCACGCTTTCCTGTCACTGCCGGAAGCAGATCAAATTCCAGTGGAATCATTATAACCGAATTATATTCAAATACAAGACGCTAAACTGTCAGCTCGACAAGATTTCTCTATGCAGCATGGCGGCGCCGATGATTCCTGCGTCATTGCCGAGCCGGCTGATCGCGACAGGGGGCGGAGACAGAATAAAGTCGTCCGGCTTTTCCGGATCAAGGGCTTTGCGAAGCGAATCCAGCAATACGTCGCCGGCATGGCTGATCCCGCCGCCCAGAAGAATGAGGTGCGGCCGGTAGAGCACGGTCAATGTCCGGATTCCCGCAGCCAGGAAGCCGGCATAGCGTTCCATGATCTGCAGAGCCGCAGAATCCTGTGACCGGACACTGTCAAAGAAAGCTCTGACATTGCCTGACGGTTTATCCTTGCTGATGAAGCGGTGCAGGGAGGATGACAACTCCTCGCGCAGACCCTCCTGTATGAGACGGTTCAGGCCCCGGATCGAGGCGTACATCTCATAGCAGCCCCGCCTGCCGCAGGAGCAGAGCGGCCCGTCTTCCACCTCAATCACCATGTGTCCCGGCTCAATTCCCAGACCCGTCGCACCCCGGAAAATCCTGCCATTACAGACGAATCCCCCGCCGATCCCGGTGCCCAGGGTAAGCAGGAGCGCACTCGCAAATGAACTGGCTTCACCAGCCAGGTACTCCCCCCATATGGCACAGTCGCCGTCGTTTCCGGTTCTTATCATTGACCGGGGAAAAGCACGGCCAAGAAGAGAAGGAAAGTCAACGTGATCAAGGGATAAATTGGCGGCCTCAATCAGGAGGCCTGTTTGCTGATCGACCAGGCCGGGCAAACCGATCCCGATGGCGTCCAGATCAGACGGATCAAGCAGATTTCTTTCAAGCAGCCGTCCGACACCCAAGGCCATGGTGTCCGCCAGGGATTCCGCCGATCTTGGCGCCCCCGTTTTAGCCTTTTCCCGGTCGACAATCCTGTAATCGCTATCTACAAGGCCGATTGCCATGTTGGTTCCGCCCAGATCGATGCCCACTGACCAACGCATTGAAACTACCTCCCGGCTGACCGATCTCTTATTCGATAGTATACTTTAGACGAAGGCTCGTTTACGAGAGGAGGGTCCCATGGACAGCTACATCACCGAACCCCGTCATTCTATTTCACTCGACGGCCCCCTGCCGCCGCCGCCTGTTTTTGACCCGGGCATACGCCGGGCCCCGCGCCGTGAAGCCAGGTTATCTGAGAAGGAACGCGCGACCGCCTTAAAAAACGCTTTGCGCTATATTCCGAGCCGGCACCATGAAACCATGGCCCCCGAGTTCCTGCAAGAGTTGGACCGGCACGGGAAGATATACGGCTACCGCTACAGGCCCCCCGGCCGCCTCTATGGCAAACCAATCGATGAATACAAGGGCAATTGTATTGAGGGAAAGGCCTTCCAGGTCATGATCGACAACAACCTGGATTTTGAAGTCGCCCTTTACCCCTACGAACTGATTACCTACGGGGAAACCGGCGCCGTCTGTCAAAACTGGATGCAGTACAGGCTCATCAAGCAGTACCTGGAAATACTGACAGAGGAACAGACCCTGGTCCTTTTTTCAGGGCACCCGGTCGGTCTCTTTCACAGCCCGCGCTCAGCCCCGCGTGTGATCCTGACCAATGGCCTTATGATCGGTCAGTACGACAATCTTGAAGACTACAACCGCGCGTCCTCCATGGGCGTATCGAGTTACGGCCAGATGACCGCGGGCGGCTGGATGTACATCGGACCCCAGGGCATCGTAC
>CAZGCS010000157.1:0-2006 GCA_964524395.1 uncultured Mageeibacillus sp. | reverse complement strand
GAGTCCGGCTGACAGCATCAAGAGGTTCCCTGAACGCAACATGCCTCCGCGAACAGGAAATCCTCCGGTGTCGTAATTTTAATATTGAGTGGATCGCCCTTGATCAGGCGTACAGGAAAGCCGATCCGGGTCAAGAGCTCCAGGTCATCCGTTACCCTGACCTCTTCCTTCTCCGCTAATTCAGCTGCGCTCAAAAGCACATCAAGATCTGCGCCCTGGGGCGTCTGCATGGCAACCAGGCGCTCGCGCGGCATGGTTTCAACAATCGAATGCCCGGCCTCATCCAACAGGCGGACGGTATCCTTGACCAAAACAGCAGGAGCTGCCCCACAGCGGAAGCGTCCGATCGTTTCGAGCAGGCTGGTGATCGTTTCCGCTGACAGAAAGCACCGCGCTGCATCATGGATCAAGGCAATCACCCTGCGCTCCCCGCCCGGGCCGGTCATTTCCCTTGCCGCCCGCAAGCCCAGCAAGGCGGAGGCCTGCCTGCTGTTGCCCCCTGAAACAACCCTGAAAGCCTGGCCGGTGATCGATCCTGCCAGGAGCAAACCAATCCGGTCCCTCTCGTCCGGAGCTCCAACCACGATCATGGAAGAGACCGCCGGATGCTCAAGCAATGAACGGGCCGCACGCTCCAAAACCGTGATTCCACCGATCTTCTGGAAGACTTTGTTTTCGCCGCTGCCAAAGCGGCTGCCACGTCCGGCGGCCAACAAGATTGCGATTGCCTGCATGGCGCCTGCGTCCATTTTTCTATAGCCTGCCTTCTTTTGAAAAAAGCAGATCATAGGCTTCGTTCAACTCGCTGACATAATAAACCCTGATGTCATCTCTTTTTTCAAACTTGCGCAACTTGGATTTGGCCGGAGCCGGGACGACAAAGCGTTTTCTGCCGGCCCGGTAAGCCTCTTCAAGTATGTCCGCTATACGGGGAATCGAACGGATTTCTCCCGTCAGCCCTACTTCCCCGAGTACCACGGCATCAAAGGAAACCGGCTCGTCGCGCACACTGGACAGTAAAGCGGCCAGGATGGCAAGATCGACGGAAGTCCCCCTGATCCGCATCCCTCCCGTCACATTAACGTATGCGTCAAGCGCACTCATATCAATTTTCGTTTTCTTCTCTGCAACGGCCATCAGCATGATCAGCCTTGAACGGTCGATCCCCTGAGCCATCCTGATAGGTGTTCCGTAACTTGACTGAACCGTCAGCGCCTGGATCTCGATCAGCAGAGGGCGCGTACCCTCCAAAACGGCGCTGACAACAGACCCGGCGACATTTTTCGGTTTACTGTCAAGGAAAAGGCTGGTCGCCTGGTCGACGGAAAGGAGGCCCTTTTCGGTCATCTCGAAGATTCCGATTTCCCCGGTTGAGGCAAAACGATTTTTGACCGCTCGCAGGATGCGGAGCGGACTTTCTTTTTCCCCTTCAAAATACAAAACCGTATCGACCATGTGCTCGAGTACACGTGGCCCTGCAATCGCACCCTCCTTTGTCACATGACCCGTCAGGATGATGGTGATGTCACAGGTCTTGGCCAGCCTTAAAAATCCCATCCCCGACTCGCGTACCTGAGCCACGGAGCCTGGCGCGGACGGAAGCTCATCCGAGTAAACCGTTTGAATGGAGTCAATGACTGCGATGGAAGGCTTGAGCGTGGTTAATGCCTCTTCAATGGCAGAGAGCCCTGTTGTCGTCAGAAGTGGAATATTTTTATCCGAAAGGCCTAATCTCTTGTACCTGAGCGCGATCTGGTCGGCCGACTCCTCCCCGCTGATATAGAGGACCTCCGAGCAATCGCAATGACCAAGAATCTGGAGGGCAAGGGTCGACTTGCCAATTCCTGGATCACCGCCCAGCAAAACCAGGGATCCGGCGACAAGGCCTCCTCCCAGGACGCGGTCAAGTTCAGCGATCGAGGTAGCCTGCCTGACCTCCCCTTTGGCCCGGATATCGGAAAGATCAATCGTTTCCCCTGGTTCGCTTGTCAAGCCCTGCGGCTGCA
>CAZGCS010000156.1:0-2025 GCA_964524395.1 uncultured Mageeibacillus sp. | reverse complement strand
GGGGCCAAAGGATGATGGTGAGGTGACTGATGTAGATTTTGAGGAGGTGAAATAGTACAATAAATATCAATCAAAATTATTAAAACGCTGTAAATAATATATTTACAGCGTTTTTTGTTGTGTGCCGTGCATGGTAATTAACTTGGTGGTGAAAGTCCACTATGGAGGTTTGTAATCGCCAACCATTAGCTGAGGGCAAGGGTGTCCATCGCGAGGTGGAATCTGAAGGAAGCCGTAGGCAAAGTCCTGCTTCGAGGAACACGAATCCTATCAGGCATAGTCGCTGGGATAAGACTGCAACACAAGTCGAAGTCCAAAGATTACACGGACAGCGAGGTGTAAATAGGGCGGAGGGATGGGATGAAAGTTAATTACCTTACCACGGGAGGTCTCACGGACGTATGGAAACGGAGTAAGAAATACGGACAACAGTAGCCGTGAGAAGTCAGCAGATACCATAGTACTAAGGCAATGATAGGCTTTAGGAAGGGTTGAACTTTAGTGAATGTATTTTCGATGAAAGTTACCAAATAATGGGAGGAATGCAGAAAAACTTTGTAATATCAAAGACCTGCCCACAAAAGAATAGGACGGCATCCGAAGGCTATGTGGGAGGGCAGACCTTTATTTGGATAACTGAAACAGGAAACATTGACAACACAGAGGGGAAAGGATATGGACTATTAGAGATGATACTATCACCGCAGAACTTAAATAAGGCTTACTTAGCCGTCAAGAAAAACAAGGGAGCGGGAGGAAACGACAAAATGGAAGTCAAAGAATTAGGCGACTATTTACGAAACCACAAACATGAACTAATAGGCAGTATTCTACAAGGGAAGTACCGCCCTAATCCGGTACGCAGAGTAGAGATACCTAAAGAGGGAGGAAAGAAACGCATGTTAGGTATTCCCACGGTGGTGGACAGAGTTATCCAACAGGCAATTTCCCAAGAACTTAGTAAACTCTATGAGCCTCAATTCTCGGATAACAGCTACGGCTTTCGACCGAAACGCAGTGCGCATCAGGCATTAGAGCGAAGTAAACAGCTGATAACGGAAGGCTATCAATACGCAGTAGACATGGACTTAGAAAAGTTCTTTGACACCGTAAACCATAGCCGACTGATAGAAATACTATCCCGAACTATAAAAGACGGTAGAGTATTATCATTGATACATCGTTATTTAAACGCAGGAGTGCAAGTGGGTGGGGTCGTAAATCCGAGTAAAGAGGGCGTTCCGCAGGGCGGACCTTTAAGTCCATTGTTGAGTAATGTTATGCTCAATGAATTAGACAATGAATTAGAAAGAAGAGGGCACAAATTTGTCCGTTACGCAGATGATTTTCTAATCTTCTGCAAGAGTAAACGCAGCAGCGAACGAGTAATGCGAAGCGTTACGGAGTTCATAGAAGACTGCTTGTATTTAAAGGTCAATCGTGAAAAGAGCCAGACTGTAAACTACCGTAAGATTAAATTCTTAGGGTATTCTTTCTATAAAACGAAAGGAGAAGTCAGGCTACGGGTTCATCCCAAAAGCGTTGCAAAGATGAAAGCCAAGATAAAGGAGCTGACCTCAAGAAGCAACGGCTGGGAAAACGAGAGACGTAAAGAGAGTCTATTCCAATATATAAAAGGGTGGGTTCAATACTTTAAGTTAGCAGATATGAAAATGTTGTTACAGCAAACGGATGAATGGTATCGCAGGAGGCTACGAATGGTTATTTGGAAACAATGGAAACGTATAAAGACCAGATTAGCCAACCTGATTAAACTTGGCGTTAAGAAATCAAAAGCGTGGGAATGGTCAAATACAAGAAAAAGTTACTGGCATACTGCTGGTAGCTTCATTCTAAGTACTACTATAACCAACGAACGGTTACAACAGGCAGGTTATCTATTCTTTACTGATTACTACCGCTCCCTAAAGGTTGTAAGCTAAGGAACCGCCGTGTACCGAACGGTACGCACGGTGGTGTGAGAGGACAGATAGGGAAATAATCCCTATCTTCCTACTCGATTGC
>CAZGCS010000155.1:0-2075 GCA_964524395.1 uncultured Mageeibacillus sp. | reverse complement strand
TGCAGAAATACATCCGTGAGCAACGAAAAAAAGGCGAACGGATCACCGTTTTCAATATCATCTCGGCGGCCTGTCTGCACACCTTCACCCGCCGGCCCAACCTCAACCGTTTCGTGGCGGGACGACGGCTCTATCAGCACAACTCCTTCGATATTCTCTACGTTGTCAAAACAGCCCTGACCGATGAAGGCCTTGAATCCGTGGCGCGTGTGCGCTTCGACGGTGACGACAGCCTGGCTTCAGTCAGGGACAAGATGGCGGAAAGCGTTGACCAGATTAAGGGGACGACCGGCAAGGAAGACGACCGCTTCATCGGCATGATCACCAAGCTGCCCCGTTTCGTCAAGCGCTTCATCATTGCCATGGCACGCGCCCTTGATTTCCATGGCATGATGCCGAAATCCCTGATGGAGCTGATCCCGCTTTATTCCTCGATTTTTATCTCCCACATGGGCAGCATCGGCGGTGACGCCATGTTCCATCATCTGTACGAGTTCGGGACCACCTCCGTCTTTTGCGCCATCGGACGGATTTACCTCAAACCCTACCGCGACATCCGGACCGAGGAAGTTGTATGGAAAAAAACCATCGACCTCAACATCACTCTGGATGAGCGCATCTGCGACGGCTACTACTTCATCAAGAGCCTGGAACTCTTCGACTCGCTCCTTGACAACCCCGCCCTCATGGAGCTGACCCCCAATGAAGCCATGGCGGCTGCCGAGCAGGCACGCCAGGAACGCGAAAAGCACGTCAAGGCCAAACAGGCGGCCAACATCGAAGAATATTGGGAAGACATGATGGAGCACCCCGACCGGGGTGAGGACTGAAGGCTAGGGCCGGAAATTCCTGGCCTCCTCCTCGCCGCGCATCACCCGCAGGGCACCGGCGGCCAGGGCTTCCATCTCCAGCTCACCGGGATAAACGTAAACAGGGGCAATGAAGCGGACGCGCTCTTCGACCGCCCCGGTGACCAGTTCCGACCGGGCCATGCCGCCGGTCAGAATGATGGCCCGCACCCGGCCTTTAACGACCGTGGCCAGGCCACCGATGGCCTTGGCTGTCTGATAGGCAATTCCCTCATAAAGCAAACGTGACCGGCCGTCGCCTGCCAGGGCCTCTTCCTCGATGGCCACGGCATCATTCGAGCCTGTGTAGGAAAGAAGGCCGCCGCGGCCGGTCTCATAGCGGTAAAGGGCATCAAGGCCTTCCTTTCTGGCAATCCGGACAGTGGTGAAGACGGGAAGGCCGCCGGCGCGTTCCGTTGAATAAGGCCCTTCATCGGCAGATACAACATCGATCAGGCTGCCCCTGGATTGCAGGTTGAGCGAGATGCCGCCTCCCAGATGAGCCACGATGACATTCTCCTCTTCCAGGTCAAATCCCTCGCGATCCGCGATCCTGCGCGCCACCGCCCGCGTATTGAGAACATGGCTGAAGCTGCGCCTGTCATAGCCCTTGACACCGGACAGCCGGGCCAGGGGCATGAGCTCATCCACCGATACCGAGTCGTAAATATAAGCGGGGATCTGCCTGTCCCCCGCCAGCTGGCGGGCAATCCCCGCGCCCAGGTTGGACGCGTGTTCTTCCGCCGGACTATCCAGCAGGGTGGCGGCCAGGGTTTCATCGACCCGGTAAGCCCCGTGCCTGACAGGCGGAAGCATACCGCCCCGGGCCACCATGACATCCAGGGATGCCAGCTCCAGCCCTTCTTCTTTCAGAAACTCAAGTACCCGGTCAACACGCATGGGAAGCTGTTCGCGGACGGAATCGAATTGCGCGAGCTCTTCGTTTGAATGATTGATTTTTTTCTCTTTGACAAGCTCCAGATCCTCAAAGAGGGCAACCTTGGTTGTCGTCGAACCGGGATTGATGACCAGAATTTTCATGAACAGTGACGCGACTCCTTCAGGGGACATTGGAAGTAATAAAGGCCGAGCAGGCAATGGAATAGAGCTTTTCCCGGCTCGAAGAAGACCGGGAGGTCAGGATAACGGGAGCCCGCGCGCCGGCCAGAAAACCTGCGGAACGCGCGCCGCCGCCATAGATCAGTGACTTGGCCAGCAGATTGCCCG
>CAZGCS010000154.1:0-2169 GCA_964524395.1 uncultured Mageeibacillus sp. | reverse complement strand
TTTGGCAGCAACCGCTAACCGGAGAAGGAGGGTTCCCCATGTACAAGCAATTTCCCGATCCGACAATTGTCGACCCCAGTTTTCAGGAATCATTCGAGATTCCCCATGAAACCATGTTTTCCATTGTAAACAAAATGTGCAGGGAACGGCCTGATGAGCCGGCCTTGTCCTATCTTGGCGCCCGGATGACCTATCGCGAACTTGACCGCCAGATTGATGACTGCACCCGCGGTCTGCTGTCATCGGGTTTTAAAGCCGGCGATATTTTCGCCATTGTCATGCCCAACACCCCCGAGACGGTCATTCTGTTTTACGCGGTCAATCGCATTGGAGGCATCTGCAACATGATTCACCCACTGGCACCTGCGGCAAGTGTCATGGAAATCGTCAGGGAAACCGGCAGCAAATACCTCTGCTTTCCCGAACTGTTTCTCAGCCGCCTGGCCTCTTACATTGAGCAGGAGCGTGAGCAGTCTCCCCTGGAGCAGGTGTTAATTGCTCCCATGGCCCGGTCGGCTGATTCCCTGAGCCGTGTGGGACTTTGGCTGACCAAATCGCGCAAAGCCAACAAACTCATGCCCCGCAACAAGATGTGGATCCGCTGGGATGACATGATAAAGTCCGGCCTTGGAATGGATCTTGACCAGCTCCAGGAGGCTTCCGATCCTGACCGTGTTTCGTCCTATCTGCATAGCGGCGGCACCACGGCAGAGGCCAAAACCATCATGCTGTCGGATCGCAATTTCAACGGCATTGCCTGTCAAATTTTCAGTGCTCTTGGTTATCCGATCGACTCGCCACGACCTTATGGACAAGCTTTTGTCGATGTTCTCCCTCTCTTTCACGGCTTTGGCCTATGCATCGGCATGCATGCCATGCTGGTCAATGGCGCCTGTTCCATCCTGGTACCCCAGTTTTCGACCAAGGGATTAGCTTCCATCATCAAGAAACAAAAACCGACCCTGATGGCAGGTGTACCGACCCTGTTTGAAGCCGTTCTCAACGACCCGGTCATGGAAAAAATTGATTTCTCCTGCTTTACCGCCATGTTCTGCGGCGGGGATTCATTGACGCCGGAACTGAAAGAGCGTTTTGACCGGTTCCTGGCGGAACACGGGTCATCCGCCCGCCTGCGGGAAGGCTATGGCCTGACCGAGACCGTCACCGTTTGCTGCCTGACCCATCATGTCTCCTCCGACCGCAATGGTATTGGTCTGCCACTGGCCAACATGGAGATGAAAATTGCGGACGTGGAAACCGGTGAACTCAAGCCGGATGGCGAAATCGGTGAAATCTTTGTCACCGGGCCGACTGTAATGAAAGGATACCTTCATCAGGAAGAAGCTACCGCTGAAACCCTGGTCCGTCACGAGGACGGCAGAATCTGGGTGAAAACGGGTGACCTGGGCTACCGCGACCCGGATGGTTTCTATCACTTCACCAGCCGCCTGAAACGGATGATCAAGGTCTCCGGGGTCAATGTCTATCCTTTGCAAATCGAAAATATCATCGCGGAAATCCCCCAGGTCCTGCAAGTGGCGGCGATCGGGATTCCCCACCCTTACCAGATCCAGGTGGTCAAGGTCTTTTTGCGGGTCAGGGAAGGAACGGATCGTCCGGCACTCGAGGAACTTGTCAAGGCCAAGGTCAAAGAACGGCTGCTGCCCTACGCAGTACCGAGAGAAATCGAATTCATCGACGAGTTCCCCAAGACTTTGGTAGGGAAAATTGATCTGAAGGTTCTGGAAGAACAGGAACGGCTAAAACGCGAATCCGGGCAATAAGAATACAAGCAGGCCTTTATTGATGGCGGCGGATGTATTCGGTAATATCTTCTGGGCTTTGCGCCAGCCAGTCGGGAGCAAGGGCCTCCAGCTCCTCTGTGGGCCGGTAACCCCAGGTCACGGCGATGGTGTGCATACCGGCCGCCCTGCCTGTCAAAATATCCACATCACTGTCGCCGATGAAAAAGGATCCGGCCGGATCTGCACCCAGTGCCCGCAACATGGCAAGGGTTGACCGGGGATCCGGCTTGAGCGGAATAAAACGGCGCGCGCCCCGCACAGCCCCAAATAGTCCGGGAGGGAATGAATCTGAAATAACACGGGTCGCCAGCGGGTCGTTTTTATTGGTCAGCACACCCAGCTTGAAGCCCATGCCCGCAACCTG
>CAZGCS010000153.1:0-2308 GCA_964524395.1 uncultured Mageeibacillus sp. | reverse complement strand
CCTCGATGAGTGCCGCCCCGATCCAGTAGATGGCGATGCTCAGGCCATTCATGACCAGGCCCATGCCAGGCCCCTGCACCATCATGATGCGGTGAGCCGTCAAGTTGTTGTGGGTCAAAGCCTCGTTAGCTTCCTCGAACTTGGCTTCCTGATAGGGTTCCGCATTATAGGCCTTGACAACCCGGATACCCAGCAGGTGCTCGCGGGTAATCCGGTTGATGTTATCGGTTAAAGTCTGAATCTTTCGGAATCGCGGCATGGCAAACTTGAAGATGACAAATATGATGACCAGTAAAACGGCAACCGCCACACTCATGGCGATCGACCATTGCGTCTGGCCCTGGCTTGTAATCTTGGTAATGGCCCAGATGGCGGTAATCGGCGCGGGAATCATGATACGGATCAACATGGCCGTGTAGAACTGGATCTGCGTGACATCGTTGGTCGACCGGGTGATCAGGCTGGCTGTCGAGAAGCGGTTGATCTCCTCCATGGAAAAGGTGGAAACCCGGTCGAACTGTAAAGTGCGCAAGCGGGTGGCAAAGCAGGCGCCCACCCGGGCAGACAGTGTGGCGACCACAATCATAACGGCTAAATTGCCCAGAGCCGTCAGCAACATCCAGCCCCCCGTCGTCCAGATGTCCCCAAGGGAACTCCCGTCCGTCATGATGAGCTCGGTCACCTTTTTCATAAACTCGGGGATTTTGAGTTCAAAATAGACACGCAAGAGCGTGAGCAGGGACGCAACAAAGGCAAGCAGCCAATCCCGCCTGCGCATGTATTTAAATGTTTTGATCATGGCTATAAGAGTTGGACAGTTCCCGCCATTTGTCAAGTACGATTGGAACATTCCCCCAATCGGCAAGAACCCCGCGGGACGCAGGGTTCTTTTTCATTCAGATCTTAAAGATCGACTTGATCCAGTTTACTTGATGAGCTTAATCTTTCCGATCAGAGGCAGCTCCCTGGCTTTGCCGCTGGAAGCATTCATGATCCCCAGCACAATTAACCCGATGGCAGCAAGCCAGACCAATAACCACAAAATAGTTGAAAGAACTGAGAGTGCCGGCGTAATGAAGACAAACAAGATACCCAGTATGACCAGGATAATACTCGCTGCGACTTCAAAAAGGAACAGCACCAGGCCCTGATTGGCGTGGAAGCGGGCAAACTTCGAGTTGGGTGCCGCCAGCAGCGGTACAAGAAAGAGCAGCCCGATGTAGGCAAAAATCGCCATAACCTTATTCTGTTCGATGTCATCACGCGAATAGTGCGCGGTCGTATCCGGCGTGTTCAGGAAGGCCGGTCCTTGACCAGGCGGCGGTGGTGGTGCCTGATAGTGCTGCTGCGGGGGTGCCTGGTACTGCTGCTGGGGTGGAACCTGCTGGGAAGGGGCTCCCTCAGCCTGCTTGACTACCGGCGTGCCGCAGGATGGACAAAAGGTGGCCCCATCGTCAATCGGGTGACCACAGTTGTTGCAGTAAGCCATGTTATACCTCCTTTAGGGTTGGGCTCAGACGCCCCGGATCCGGACCGGACCATGAATCGTCAAAACTCAGGTGGTGTTGTTACAAGCCAACGTAGTGTAATTATACAGAATATTCTTCGTAGTTTTCAAAATTTCCGTGAAAGAGTATTGATGGTTACCAAAAGGCTCAAAATCAAGTCAATTCAAAGCGGAAGTATTGACGAGGAAGAGGGCAAGCTTCTTCTTCTTGGTCAGGTAATAGGGGAATTTTTCAGATCCGGTCTCCCGCAAATGGGCGCGCAGATACTGGTCGGCTCCCTCCGCTGCCCGGTCCGGCCAGTGGAAACACACATACCTGCGCGCATCCTCATAAGACGTCAGAACCTGCCCGAACTCCAGCTCCTTTTCGATTATTTCAAAAGACAGGCCCTCTCTGATCAGACATTCCCGGATGAAAGCGTCCTTCTCCCGGCCATCTGTACGGCCGGCATTCATGATGCGGATCAGCAACCGGCGCGACTGACCCATCAGGCGCCGCATCAGTTCGTAGGGTGTGCCGAAAAAGCTCATCAAGCCGACGTCACAGACAAGATCACAGTCTTCGGCACCGGCCTCCACAATGGTAATGTTTCCAATGGCACGCTGATCCAACTGACGTCCAAGCGCTTCAAGCGCAAGGGAATCGCGATCCACGCACATAATCCGGGAGACAGAAGGCGCAAGTTCCAGGCTCAGCCTTCCCAGGCCGCATCCCCAGTCGCAAACCGTATCTCCGGGCTCAAAATAAGGAGCCAGAATCAGCGCCAGTTCCCTGTGAAATGACCCATAGTCGCTGGCATT
>CAZGCS010000152.1:0-2374 GCA_964524395.1 uncultured Mageeibacillus sp. | reverse complement strand
TGCGCCAAATCTCTGCCTTTTTCGCCGCCAGCTCGCTGACAGTAATTCTCTCCGCCTCCGCTTCCTCCGGGTGAACCCAGGGTTCAAAATCCTGGGGGCTCAAATCGGGAAAAGTAAGCAGCAGGTTTCCCATATCTCCCTTTGGATCGACGATGATGGTCGGAATACCGTCCATGGCGGCCTCTTCAATCATATCGATCCCCAGGCCCGTCTTCCCGCTTCCCGTCATACCGACGATCATGGCATGTGTGACCAGGTCACGGGAATCGAACAGCATATAATCGGCGCGTCCGTCCCCGTCCAGATCTCTGTTTTCGGTGCCCAGGTAAAAGACACCGAGTTTTTCGTAATGACTCATGCGCAACCCCTCCTCACAGATATGGTTTTTCTAATGGTCCAATAGTCTCTTAATACGGCCGGCTGTGTCCAGAACATTTGTTATGAAAACAAGCCGGTTTGCTCCAGTTCTTCCAAATCGGGCCGGCTGAGGATGGGTTCCCCCGCCGCCTTCAACGCGTTCACCACATCTTTCAAGCCGCTCCCCGAACAAATGCAGGTCACCGTTTCGTCCGGTTTGATGATCCCCTGACTGACAGCTTTCTTAACGCCTGCATAGGCCGTGACGCCCGCGGGTTCTCCGAAAACCCCCTCCTTTTCACCCATTTCTCTCATGGCGGCAAGAATGGCTTCATCGGGCACGGCAATCCATGCGCCCTCCGTAGCGGAGACAGCACGCAGTGCCTTGACAGGATTGCGCGGCACACCGACCGAGATGGAATCGGCCAGGGTGTTTTCCGGAGCAGGCTTCAGGGGCACCCCGTCACGCGCCGCGTCAACAAAGGGCGAACAGCCGGTTGACTGCACGCCAAGGATCCTGGGCAGGCGGTCGATCAGACCGAGTTCAAAAAGATCCCTGAAACCAAGATAAACACCGCCGATGGTGCATCCGTCCCCGACGGAGACAGCAACCCAGTCCGTCGGTTTAAAGTCAAGCTGCTCTGCAATCTCAAGCGAGACTGTCTTTTTCCCCTCCGCCATCACCGGGTTAATCCCCGCATTGCGGTTGTACCAGCCGTATTTGGCGATGGCAGCTTTTGACAGGTTGAATGTCTCCCGGTAGTCGCCGGCAACCGAAACAACACGCGCGCCGAAAATGAGCATCTGGGCCAGCTTCCCCTGCGGCGCCCTCTCGGGCACAAAGATGACCGTTTTCAGGCCGGCCCGCGCAGCGTTGCCGGCACAGGATGATGCCGCATTGCCCGTCGAGGAACACGAGATGGTGTCGTAACCGAGTTCCAGAGCTTTGGCAACAGCGACACCGCTGGCGCGATCCTTGAGGGAAGCCGTGGGATTCAGTCCATCATCCTTGATGTACAGGGCCTTGATTCCCAGTTCCTGACCCAGGCGCAGCGATGGATAAAGCGGTGTCCAGCCAACCCGCAGGAAGTCTTTATACTGCCGGTCTTCCAGGGGCAGCAAGGCTTTGTAGCGCCACATGCTGTTGTCGTGGTCGCCACGCAGGCTTTCACGTGAAATGGCCTGCCGGATGACATCGTAATCGTAATCGATGTCAAGAATGCCGGTCTCCCCGCATTGCGGACAGGTCAGCATTTCCTGCTGGTAAGGGTAGTGTCGTTGACAGATGGTGCAGGTATATCCAAGCAGGTGGGGAATATCCGATTTTGTTTTGGGCATTTATTACTCCTGTAACAGGCTGGCCGCCTGGCTGATTGTTACCAGTTTACCAAATAAAAATTATAGATGACATAACCATCAAAAAATTGTGAATAATTCTGCCGTCCGTCATTTTCTATGATAAAATACAAAATACAATAAACCTTTTGGAGGGAAAGGCTATGCAACATTTCAAAAAATGGCTTGTTATTTTGCTGTGCGTCGCTTTTGTGGTAACACTTGTGGCGTGCGACAAAAAACCAGAAGAGCCGGCCAAAACCGAACCTGCGCCAACGCAAGGGGAGGGAGAACCGACTGAAGCTCCGCCGGCTGACGAAGACGGAGTGACCCTCGACAACATCAAGCTTGGTTTCGTTCATATTACTGATCCGAGCGACATGGGCTACACCTACAACCACGATCTGGGCACCCAGAAAATGGCAAAGGAACTCGGACTGAGGGATGATCAGATCATCAACAAGTTCAACACCAACGAGGATCAGGCCTGCGAGGCCGCCTTGCGTGAACTGGTTGAGCAAGGCTGCAACCTTATCTTTGCGACCAGCTTTGGCTTTGAGGAATATGTCCTGACAGTTGCCGAAGACCATCCCGAAGTTGAATTCTGCCATGCCTCCGGCTTCCGTTGCGCTGTGAGCGACATGCCCAACGTCCATAACTACTTTGGCAAGATCTACCAGGC
>CAZGCS010000151.1:0-2405 GCA_964524395.1 uncultured Mageeibacillus sp. | reverse complement strand
TGCCGCCCATGAACTTCCGGGGAGCGCCGACCGGCATCGATATCCGCCTGGTCATCGAGACGCAGATCCTGCCGGTCATCAATACCGGCATTGCCCACAAGAAGGCGGGGATCGGCCAGGTTGGCGCCGGTGTCGTCCACCCCCCCATGAAATGTTTTGAGGACGCTTTTGAAGCCTATGTCGGCCTTCTCGATCAAGAGGGCCTTCTGGAATAAAAGCGTATAATAATAGCGTGGAAAACCAGTAAAGAAAATGGAGGAATATCATGATCAAGAACTGGGACAAAGTAAAAGTATACGACCTTTCGATTAACACAAGCCATCTGACCCCGCCCTGGCCCACCTATGAGCCTTTGCAGGTCAAATTCTTCAAGCGTCTGGCGCCCAACGGAGCCAACGGCATGCTGATCACTACCTCGAACCATGTCGGCACGCATCTGGACGGGCCGCTGCACTTTGACACTGCCGGCCGCGACATCGCGTCACTGGAGATGGACAAGCTGGTCGGCCCCGGTGTGGTCGTCGACCTGTCGGATATCACCGAGGACTGGTCCATCTACACACCTCAGGACATCATGGACCGGGTCGAGGTGAAAAAAGGTGATATTATCTTCATCAGCACCGGCTACCACAAGTACGGTTTCGATCAACCCGAGGCCGATGAGCGCCGCTACATGCTCCGCCACCCCGGCCCGTCACTGGATTTCATCCCCTGGCTCAAGGAGATGGAGATCAAGTACATCGCCGTTGACTGCGGCTCGGCCGATCATCCCATGAACACCAAGATCCGTGACTGGGAGCCCCAGGAGGCGGCAGCCTGTGACGCCTATATGAGAAAGCGCTACGGCAAGGGCCTGAATGAGATCTACCCCTGGCCTGATGTTTACCAGGGCATGCACATCCAGCTCTTCCCCCAGCCGGACGAGATCATTCACGTCGAGTGCATCGGCGGAGAGATCGAGAAAGTGCTGAACAAGCGCCTGATCCTTGGAACCTTCCCCTGGAAGTTCCAGTACGGCGAGTCGGCGTTCTGCCGCTGCGTCGCTTTCGAGGAAGTCGACTAAGAGATAAGGCCCGTTTGAAGGGCGTGTCTTCTTTCTCCTTTGTTGATGCCCCCGCGCCTTTCCGGGCGCGGGGGTTTTCAAAAACGAAAACTGTACATGACGGTTTTGCTTGAAACATTTGAACAGCTTTTCCCCCTCTATTTTTTTATCTTTCTGGGGGCCTTGCTCCGGAAGAGGCAACTCTTCCCTGAATCCATGAGCCAGCCGCTGAACCGGCTCGTCTTTATTGTTTTTATCTCCACCGCCCTTTTTGTCAGCACCTATGATACCGACCTGGCCGAAGCCGCTGATGGCAAAGCCATTTTGTTTGCGGTTCTGGCAGTTCTCGTTCTGGCCGCCTGCGGCCTGCTTTTTGCCGCAAAGAGAATCAAATCCCGGGCCCGGGCGGCGGTGGTGGCCCAGTGCGCCTACCGGTCCAATTTCAATCTGCATGGGCTGATCTATGGCACCCTGCTCTTTGGCGCGGCCCGTATCGGCGTGACCAGCCTGCTGATTGCAGTCACGGTACCGCTTTTCAATATCCTGTCAGTGCTGATCTTTGCCTTCATGACAGGGGATAAGCCGGGACCCGGTGCCATCTTTCGCAAGCTGGCAACCAACCCCATTATCATCGCGGTCCTTCTGGCCTTGTTTTTCCAGCTGACCCGGTGGAAGCTGCCAAACCTGATCTACCTTCCACTCAATCAAATCGCACAGGCAGCGGGACCTCTTGCCCTCATAGCGGCCGGCGCCTCACTGACTTTTCAGGGACTGAAGGAAAACAGATCCCTGATCATCGCTGGTTCGGTCATGCGGCTGATCCTGGCCCCCCTCCTTTTTGTTCTCCCGGCCCTGTTTTTGGGCTTTCGGGACATCACCCTGCTCTCACTGCTGGTATGCCTGGGCGGCCCGGTAGCCAGCCCTCTGCCGCCCATGGCCTACGAGATGGGCGGGGACGGGGAACTGGCCTCCCAGCTGGTGGCGGTCACTTCGCTTTTATCTCTTTTCACCCTGCATGCTTTTATCCTGATCCTGCGCTACAGGGGCTTTCTATAGGCGCTTTCCCTGTGGAAAATTCAGGCCGGAAATGCGGATCAATTGTGTTCGGTAAACAAAAGAATGTGAAAATTCTCTTGAATCACGTCACTTTTACGCTATAATCAAGGGCAGTAAGCCGCTGATCCTGTAAAGTTTGCTAATGCATTCACAGGGTCCGTGTGGTAGGATTTGTGTAAAATAATAAGAAGCCATCTGCGAGGGCCTTTGCGACGATTTCGTGGAGCGTCCGGATCGCAAGAAGAGCACAATCTTATTATGAGAGGAGATGAACGAATGGCAAAAGAGAAATCAAAGCTGGGCGTTG
>CAZGCS010000150.1:0-2418 GCA_964524395.1 uncultured Mageeibacillus sp. | reverse complement strand
GAACTGGAAGAAAAAACTCAATACTGTCAACAACTTGATGCCGCTCGCCGTTCTTTTGCTCTTGGCAGGATACGTTCTCTTCCTCATGCAGATTATGGATGTGGATCTGGTGCAGGACCTTTCCCCTCGAATCGGGATTGGTTTACTCGGATTGGGCTGCGTCTTGATCCTGGCACTCGGGCTTGTCAAAAATCGCGCCTGGCGGGAAGCCTTCAAGGATGTACTTGCCCGGGAGCACAGCATACCTCGGATCGCCCGGATTCTTGGAATACGGCCTCGACGATGTGAAAAAGAGATTACCCGTTTGATCAAGCAGGGGAAGCTCAACGCGCTCTATGTCGATACAGAAAAAGGACTTGTCGTGAGAAATGATAATGAAACGGGACAGGATGCCCAAGCTTCCAGTGATTCGTTCACGCCAGGCCTGACAAGTGAGATACTGACCGTTTCCTGCCCCGGCTGCGGCGCGCTCAACCGGGTACAGCGGGGGAAGAATACCGAATGTGAGTATTGCGGCGCGGTTGTTACGGGTAACCAATGACTTCTCCGTGACAGGAGAATGGAAAGGAATAAGTGATGCCAAAATTCTGTGCTAACTGCGGCGCCGCGCTGGATGACGCCAAGCGTTTTTGCGGCGATTGCGGCGCGCCGATCTCCGATCTGGCGCAAGCTGAGCCGCCCAAGCCCTCTCTCCCGGCTTGCCACGGCTGCGGAGCGGCTCTGGAAGAAGGCGCGAACTTTTGTGAATCCTGCGGCCTGCCTGTATTTGCAAACAATCCGGGTATTGAACAAATCGCGACGAGAACCCGGATCAGCGCGCGCTACCACCCCTTTTGGTTGGCGATGACTATTCTTATGGCGATTACCTGGTATGCCTTGCCCGAGAGCCTCCTGAAGACAGGGTTGCCGCCCTATTGGGATAGTCCCATTCCATGGGTTGTCTCCTTCTTAATCTTCTGCCTGCTCGCTTGGTTTTTCGATTTCCTGGCGCGCCGGCGCGCTTCAAAGCGACCCTTCTATTTCTACATGGATCCGCCGATAGCTATAGCAGCCTCCCCCCGGTGCAAGAAACTGGATGAGGATGTATTTGCCAGGAGATATTACCCTCCCACCAAACTTTCCTTCAAGTCCTTCTGGCGGATCCCGGTCAAGTTTTACGCTCCTTTTTTCACTTCCCTGACCCTGCTTGTGGCGATTGGGATCAGCTTGTTGATATTCAAGACCGGCCAGATCGGAAAGAGTATCTTCCCTGCGGCAACAACCGTACCCGGGAATTCGGTGCCGGGCACATCCGCCGCCGCACCTTGGGTAACACGGCCATCCGGGACAAGCATCAGCACAACACCGGAAGCCCCTAAAAAAGGGCAATCACTTGATGGCATTTGGCTTCCCTATGAGGAAAGTGTATCGAGCAACGGAGGTGGTAGTGTCGATGGCGTTCCTGTACCGCACATGTCTTCCATCATGCCATCCATTTTGTTCGAAAACGGTCACATGTTTATGGGCTTCGGGAGCACCCGCGACGAAATCCGCCAATACGCGAAAGATGAGCATCACAATATTTCAGGCTTCGAAGGTTATCCCTTTATCCTGGCCGGCGGTGTGATCACCATCAGCGATCCCTATACCGCGACGCCGGATAAGGCGTGGGAGATTGACAGTGACCTGAATGTTTACATCGGAGGCAGTGTCGGCTTTATCCCTTCGACTGAGGCGCATCTTACAGACTGAAAGGGGATTTCCATGCCAAGTCCTTACTGCGAAAAGTGTGGTACGACCCTGAGCGCGACCGCCCGGTATTGTGCCAATTGCGGGGCTGATCTGCGACAGACGGAAAGGCATCTCCCCGCTACGGGGGGAACCGCCCGCCCCGGCTTGAAATACCGTCTTTTATGGATTCTCCTTGCAGCCCTGTCCGCAACACTTCTCCTCTTTTCTCTGGTGCGTCTTGGTTGGCAGATCCAAAGCGGCTCATTTCCTCGCCCCGGCGCATTGTGGAGTTCTCTTCTATTCGCGGCTCTCGCCGGCAGCGTATTTTTTGCCGAGCGAGCCATTGTACGCCGGCTTGTGGGTTTAAGGAGGGGTGAAAAACAGAGGGCTGGTCATTGCCATGCAGGCCTGGAGTCTGATGATTCCACTGGTCAACCGCACGGGGCTGCTATGTTTCTTTTCGTTCGCCCTGTCACCCTTCTGCTTGCGGTTTTAACCTGTGCAACAGTCTTAACAGGATTTTTGACCAGGCCGGAAACCAAGCAAAACGGCACCGCGAATGATCAGACCAACTTGCCTCAAGCATCCGCTTCTGAACCGACAGGCATGGTTCAGGACCGACAAGCGGTTCGTTTGAACGGAACCTGGTGGAAATGGGACAAAGAGCTTCCCGATACAATCCATTTTCTCCGACTCACTGAAGAGTCG
>CAZGCS010000149.1:0-2436 GCA_964524395.1 uncultured Mageeibacillus sp. | reverse complement strand
CAGGTGGTAGAGATCGCCAAAAATGTCAAACCATCTGCGCGTGGAGAGCTGGAGATTACCGCCGTCAACAACACATATTTGGAGAAAGGCGAATTGAAGGTCGTGCTCCTGGGTCGTGGCATGGCCTGGCTTGATACAGGGTCGCCTGAAGGCATGCTCAAAGCTGCTGAATATGTCGAAGCGGTTCAGTCCAGACAGGGATTCTACATCGCCTGTTTGGAGGAGATTGCCTGGAGAAGAGGATTTATTACAAAAGAGCAGTTCAGGGCGATCGGAGAAAGCTTGAAGATGACGGAATACGGCCAGTATATCCTGTCACTCGCAGATGAAACGCACGATTTGTAGGGAAGAGATAGTATGAAGAACATTTTAGTGACGGGTGGTGCCGGTTTTATCGGCAGCAACTACGTCAAACACATGTTGAAAAACTACGATTACCGGATTGTCAATGTCGATGCCCTGACCTATGCGGGCAATCTTGAGAACTTGAAAGAGGTTGAAGATCGTCCGAATTACCTGTTTATCAAGGCGGACATCAGGGACAGGGAGAAAATCGAGCAAATATTCTCAGAGTATGAAATAGATGCTGTCGTCAACTTTGCCGCAGAAAGTCATGTGGATCGAAGTATTGTCGAGCCGGAGGTTTTCTTGACAACCAATATTGTTGGCACCCAAGTGTTGCTCGATACAGCAAAAAAGTACTGGAAATGCAATCCGGAAGACAAATACTGCAAGGAATTTAAAACGGATGTGAAATTTGTCCAGGTATCGACGGATGAAGTCTACGGTGCCCTTGGTGAAACAGGCCTGTTTACAGAAGACATGCCCCTCATGCCCAACAATCCCTACTCAGCATCAAAGGCCAGTGCCGACCTTATGGTAAGAGCCTATAACGAAACCTTTGGTCTCCCTGTCAATATCACACGCTGCAGTAACAACTATGGTCCCTGCCAATTCCCGGAAAAGTTGATCCCTCTCATGATCAACAACTGTTTGAATGACAAACATCTCCCTATCTATGGTGACGGAATGCAGATCAGGGACTGGCTCCACGTGGATGATCATTGCTCTGCCATTGACGCTGTACTGCACAAAGGACGTGATGGAGAAGTCTATAACATCGGTGGTAACAATGAAAAGGCCAACATTGAGATCGTCAGATTAATCATCGACACCTTGGATAAAACGGAATCCTTGATCAAATACGTCCAAGACAGACCCGGTCATGACAGGCGCTATGCAATCGACAATACAAAAATCACGACACATCTCGGGTGGGAACCTGCCTACACATTTGAACAAGGCATGCGGGATACTATCAAATGGTACTTGGACAACATGGCCTGGATTGAGAACATCGTCTCAGGGGACTATGTGAAATACTATGAATCCATGTATGAATAGGTGATAATTTGCTCGGATGTGTCCGTTTGGGTGTGTGGGAGTAACATTTTGATATAATTGGGAAAGTAATGGACAAGGAAGTGGTACCATGGTCGGTCCTGAACAATCAATAAGAGTCAAAGACTTGATCTTTATTATTCTGCGGGCTTGGCGGCAGGTGATCGTATTCGCTATCGTCGGAGTTATTCTTTTGGCGGGATTTGCTTTTTATCGTGGGCGGATATCCAATCAACCATCCGAACAGACGCTTAAGCTGACCGATAAGGAAATCGAAGAAGTAAGTCAAAAAGCCATGCAAGGTGATCCGGAGATACTCGAACGTACTGACCGGGTGGTATCTCTGGAAACCCGATCGGATTATTTAAGCAACCGCCTGGCAAACAGTGTCTATTTGTCAATCAATGAAAAGGCGCAACCGGTTGTCACTTTTGACGTGATCATGATCCCCCAATCTCCTTCATCCGAATCGGATGAAACTTATGAGCAGCGGGAATATTTACTAAGCTTGGAATTTCTGAAGATTACCAAGAGCAACGCACTTGTCGATTATCTAGCCAGCCAATGTATGCAACGAGTAGAAGCACAATGGATCATGGAGCTCTTGACCTCCCGCCTTGACGCAAAGAGAGCTTTGCATTTCGAGGTAACAGCCCCTGACTTGGAAACAGCTGAAAGTTTGGCTGGAGCTGCAGAAGAATTCTTCTCGGACATCATCCGTGAACATCTTGAAGTCACTTATCTGTTTGACGTAGAAATCAGAAACCATACGAAATCAGTCGAACCGAATCCCGCTATCAGAGAAGAAAGAGCGCTGGTGGAAAAAGAGCTAAGCAATGTTCGCTCAGCCATTGAGCAGGAACAGGAAGCGATTAGATTGAGGTCCGAAGAAATCTTGGATCGAGCCTTGGAAGAGAAAATCGAGAAAACTGAGAGAGAACAAAGTGCTCAACCCAAGACTTCCCTAAAACGAAATATGTTGAAGTACGGTATCGCAGGGGCCCTTATCGGCATCCTGATCGCTGCCTTTATTGC
>CAZGCS010000148.1:0-2445 GCA_964524395.1 uncultured Mageeibacillus sp. | reverse complement strand
CGCAAAAAGCCATTAAGTATGGTGTCCGCGAATATATTGTCAAACCATTTACGCCTGCTACAGTCCGGAGCATCGGTGAGACGCTGCGCAGAAACATTGATAAAAATAATATGGAGATGGAAAAGTTTTCCGTGCTCGCAAAACAGCAGGATGCAGGAGGACCCGGGTTAAGAAAGCAACTGCTCGGAAGTATTGTGGCTGGAATTGCAACCAATGCGTCGACCAGCCAGGTTGATTTTGCGGGCTTGGAGTTTCCACACGGGCTGTACCAGGTAGCAGTCTTCAAGAATAGTTCCGGCAACGATGAAGTTAGCGCACTCCGGGCAGTTTTTCAAACCATTAGCGAAAAAATATCAAGTGCTCTGAGTGACGAAATTGACTGTGACCTGTTCAGCGAGAGTCCGGACACTCTTGCTGCAGTGTTTAATTTTAAAGAACATATCGACCTCTTCGGTATTTGCGAGAAAACACTGCTTTCCGTGTCTGAAAGTGAGACAAGTGCAAAAGAGGGACTAAATATTGTTGGCGGTATCAGCAGAGTTCATGATTGTGCCTCCGGACTTCGCGACGCCTATCTCGAAGCCTTGGAAGCATCACGGTATAATGTTGCTTTTTCTCATATCCCATTGTTGGGTTACCAGGACATCTCTCAGGATAGCGGCCTGATGCAGTTGCTGGATGAAGACCGGGTGATCAACATGTGCCGGTTGGGTATGACAGAGGAACTGGTCGCTTTCTCAAGGGAATATCTGGAGACAATTGCCCGCCAGTCCTTGATTTTTGAAAATGCCTACCTGGCAGCTGAATACGTGGCGAATCTTTGCAATAGGACTGCTTTTTCATTTACCAATATAAATGCTTCGTCCAAGCGCGAAAGCATTCGGGAAGAGAAAACGCTCGATGGCGTTCTTATTGCCATTGAAGAGATCATAACTGCAACATGTACACAAATCAACGAAATAAGAAAAGGAGTGTCATCGCATAGCGTCGAAAAAGCGGTCCTTTTTATCAAAGATAATTACCATAAGCCCATCTCGGTGGAAGATGTCGCCGTCCACGTCGAGCTCAGTGCCAACTACATCGGACGACTTTTCAAGCAACACCAGGGGGCGAGTATCAGAGGATTCTTGAACAAGGTGCGAGTCGACGCGGCCTGTGAATTGATGAGCACATCCAATCAAAAGAATTATGAAATCGCTTATTCCGTCGGATTCAGCGACCCGAATTACTTCAGTATTGTTTTTAAGAAACTTACCGGCATCAGTCCCAAGCAGTACCGTGAAACAATATTTGAATGAAACTGCTTCCTGTTTCCTTGCTACAATCATAGGTGTATGGAAGGAGATCCACCATGCTGGGAGCAGTCATCGGCGACATCGTCGGGTCGCGTTTTGAATTCAATAATCACCGGAGCAAAGACTTTGATCTGTTTACTGAAGACTGCTTCGTAACTGACGACAGCATCATGACCCTGGCGGTCGCCAAGGCCCTCGTCGAAGCCGTGAGAACAGTACCGGCGAAAAAGTGTGAACTTGAGGATTCTTTTTATGACCGCCTTTCAGTTATGACCGTAAAATACATGCAGGCGATTGGTCGTGACTACCCCGATTGCGGTTACGGTGGGAGGTTTAATCAGTGGGTCTTCAGCGATGACCCCAAGCCTTACAATAGTTATGGCAATGGCGCGGCCATGCGCGTGAGCCCTGCCGGGATATTGGCGGAATCGCTTCGGGACGCAAAGCGGCTCGCGAAGACCGTGACCGAAGTAACTCATAACCATAAGGAAGGGATCAAGGGAGCGGAGGCGACAGCTGTCGCCATCTATATGGCGAGAAGAGGAGCGTTGAAAAGCGAAATCCGGAACTACCTGGTTCAGTGCTACTACCCTCTTGACTTCACCATTGATGCCATCCGCTCCGTCTACCGCTTCAATGAAACCTGCCAGGAAACCGTCCCTCAGGCAATCCAGTGTTTCCTTGAATCGGAATCCTTTGAAGATGCGATCCGTACGGCAATTTCTCTTGGCGGTGACAGCGACACCCTAGCTGCCATTACCGGATCGATAGCGGGAGCCTACTATGGGATCCCCCGAAATATGGGGGACAAAGCACTGACTTATCTCAACAAGGAGCTCTGCTCCCTTTACGATGAGTGGGTGGCCTTTTACCAGGAAAGGGTTGCCGACTGTGAATCCCTGATCGTCAGAAAGGAATACAGCGATGTGTGACACCATGGTTGCCCTGAGGAACTCGACAGCCGGGTCCAGGGTTATTTTTGCAAAGAACAGCGACCGCCAGCCAAACGAGAGACTGGTGACGATCCGGGTGCCGCGCCAGCAGTACCCTTTGGGTACAAAATTGAGATGCACTTATATTGAAATTGATCAGGTCGAAACAACCTATGAAGTGATCCTCCTTAAACCCCATTGGATGTGGGGAGCAGAGA
>CAZGCS010000147.1:0-2514 GCA_964524395.1 uncultured Mageeibacillus sp. | reverse complement strand
AGGCGGCGTCCCGGGGAGTTGACTACAGACTGGTTAAGGGAAGCGGTCCGGAAGGCTTCGTGGTTGAACGTGATGTACTTGCCTACGCAGATGTGCAACCAAAGGCAACACCGCTGGCACAGGTTGTCGCCCGGCAGGAAAAGGTTTCGCTGGATCAGCTTGCAGGAACGGGCGATGGCGGAAAAATCAGAGTGGATGATGTCTATCAGGCCATGGCTGGCCGTTCCAGTACAGCGGGATATGCGGCAAAAGACCGCGGTGAAAAACTGGTTCCGCTCAGCGGCATGAGAACCGTAGTCAGTACAAGGATGAAAGAAAGCCTGCATATCATGGCCCAGGCGAACCACACGGTCGATGTTGACATGAGTTCGGCGGTAAGTTTACGTGATGATTACAAGAATCTTGGCTACAAGGTCAGTTACAACGACATCATCATGCGATGCACCGCCAAGGCTTTGACTGAGTTTCCGATTATGAACTCATCCATGACTGCAGAGGGGATTGCCCTTAAACATTATGTCAATCTCGGAATGGCAGTGGCGCTACCGGAAGGACTGATTGTCCCGGTGATTGCAGATGCAGATTTATTGAATTTGCTGGAGATTTCTGCAGTCGCTTCGGATTTGGCTGTCCGCGCAAAAGAGAATCGACTGCAGCCGGATGAATATTCAGCCGGTACCTTTACAGTCAGTAATCTGGGCATGTACGATATCACTTCATTTACGGCGATTATCAATCCGCCTGAAGCAGGCATTCTGGCCATTGGCAAGATCGAAAAGCGGGCAGTGGTCCGCGATGATGAGATTGTGGTCCGGCCGATGGTGAGCCTTTGTCTGACATATGACCATCGTGTCATCGATGGAGCTCCCGCCGCAGAATTCCTGAGACGGGTTAAACAGCTTATCGAACATCCGTACTTTTTAATTTAGAAAAGAGATGTTTTCATGTCTGAGTTTGATGTAGTAGTCTTGGGGGCTGGCCCGGGGGGGTACGGGAGCGCAATCCGTTGCGCTCAACTCGGTCTGAAAACAGCAATCGTAGAGTCACGTGAATTTGGAGGAACCTGTTTAAATCGTGGTTGTATTCCGACCAAGGCATTGTTGCAGTCGGCGGAAAGCTACGAAGGCGCCCTGAATGCGGATGTATTTGGCGTTAGCGTTCAGCAAGTCAGCTTCGATTACCAGAAATTTGCGAAACGCAAAACGGCCATTGTTGATCGTATGAACCAGTCTGTCGAAAAGATGGTCAAATCTTACGGTGTCACGGTTTTCAAAGGCTTTGGCCGTCTAAGGGACAGAAATACCATCCGGATCGAGGGCGGGACGGAAGCCGAAATCAGGGCAGAGCATATCATCCTGGCCACAGGTTCGGAGCCAGCCTGTCTTCCCATCCCGGGGAGTGACGGTCCGCTGGTTCTGGACTCAGATGATGTGCTTGCCTCAAACCACTGTCATGACAGCTACGTCGTGATTGGCGGCGGTGTGATCGGTGTCGAGTTTGCCAGCCTTTTCTCCAGCTTGGGCAAGGAGGTGACAATTCTTGAGTTGCTTCCCGAGATACTGCTTCCGATGGATCATGAGCTGCGGCAGATATTGGTTCAGATTATGCGGCGTAAAGGAGTCAGGATTAAAACATCGGTGCGTGTTGAGCGGATTGAAGCAGATGAAGCGAATCACACGGTCAGTGTCTATTATTCAGATGGCGAAAACATACATACTGTGACAGCGGCAGCATGCATCCTTTGTGTTGGACGCAAGCCGGCAACCCAGGACATCGGGCTGGAAGCTGCCGGCGTTAAGACAGAAAAAGGTTTTGTCAGCATCGACTCTGAATGCCGGACCAATATTCCGCATATCTTTGCGATTGGCGACATGACAGGGAAAGTGCAGCTTGCGCATGTTGCGGCCAGCCAGGGCCTTGTCGCTGCAGCCAACTGTGCGGGACAGCATAAACGTATGCGCTATGACAGGGTACCTTCTTGTGTCTATACACATCCCGAATGGGCGTCCGTCGGTATGAATGAAAAGGAAGCCGAAGAGGCAGGCTACCTGGTCAAGTGTGGCCGTTATAACCTGGCAGGTAACGGGAAGGCGGTGACCATGGAAGCAAGCCGGGGTATGGTTAAGCTGGTCACGGATGCCCGTACACGCGCGATACTGGGTGCCCAAATCCTGGCGCCCAGGGCAACCGACATGATTGCTGAAATTGTTGTAGCCATGCAGGCGGAGGCAACCTTGGGTGAGTTGGCGGATTCAATCCATCCCCACCCCACGATCAGCGAGATTATCATGGAGGCTGCCCATGATGTGGAGGGGTTGAGCGTTAACAGCATGCCGAAAAAAGGCTGAATGTGTCTGGCTCATCTCTCAATTCAGCGTAGAAATATCCAGGCGACTCACGGGGTATGTTGCAAGCGGTTATCCACATCTTCTTTTTCAACATCGTACCCCTTTTCATTTTGATTCTGACAGGGGTTTTCCTCGGACGTTCCTTTAGTCTTGATATCAATACCTT
>CAZGCS010000146.1:0-2566 GCA_964524395.1 uncultured Mageeibacillus sp. | reverse complement strand
CGTCAACCGGCCAGTGCCGCATGGTGTAGAGGCGGCACATGCGAAGGGCCTTTTCGACACGGCGGTCGATGTCGGCATCGGACATGCCGCGCAAGGTCAGCGCCAGCGCGACCTCTTCCCTGATGATACTCTTGACAATCATCTGATTGGGGTTTTGCATGACGTAACCGATGCGCTCGCCGATCTCCCTGATGGACAGGGGCAGGTAGTTTTTGCCTTCGATCTCGACGGTTCCGGACTGGGGCCGGCTGATGCCGCAAACCATCCGTGCGAAGGTGGTTTTGCCGGCTCCGTTCTCCCCGATCAGGGAGACGATTTCCCCCTTGCGGATGACACAATTGATATTTTCGAGGGCCCTGGGCAACTTGGAGGAATAGGTGAAGGAGGCATCGGTCACCCGAAGCAGTTCCTCCGCCTTGATTTCAGGAGGCGCCGGCCTTTCCCTTTGAAAGAAACGGATCAGTTTATCCCTGTTGCCGGGCGTGAGCGCCATGCCTCCGACGTCAGCCAGGACATCCTCTTCGTCCAGGTCGCAACCGGCATATTTCATGGCAGTGATGTAGAGCGGTTCACGGATGCCGTGCGCCAGCAGGTCGTGATGACGCAGGAGATCCTCAGGGGTCGTATCAAGGATGATCCTGCCACCGTCGATCAGGATGATCCGGTCGACCGGCCGGTAGAGGACATCCTCCAGGCGGTGTTCGATGATCAGGACGGTTTTCTGCTGATCGCGGCAGATCCGGTCGATCAGGTCAACCGCGGTCATGCCCATTTGAGGGTCCAGCGAGGCCAGCGGTTCGTCAAAGAGAAGGACACGGACATCCTCATGCATGACGCCCGCCAGGGCAACTTTTTGTTTCTGGCCCCCGGAAAGCTTGTATGGCAGGTGGTCCAGAAAAGACTCCATGCCCACAATCGAAGCGCTTTTTTCGACCAGGGGGATCATGTCATCGCGGGGCATGTTCATGTTCTCCAGGGCAAAGGCAATGTCCTCTCCCACGCTGAGCCCGACAAACTGCGCGTCGGAGTCCTGAAGTACGGTCCCGACGACCGCGGAAAGCCGGTTGAGGTCACTGTCCCGGGTCTCCATGCCGGCGACCTTGAGGGAGCCCTGGATCTTTCCCGGAATGGAAAGGGGGATCAAGCCGTTGATGCAGTTTGCCAGGGTTGATTTGCCGCTGCCCGAGGGTCCCAGAAGCAGGACTTTCTCTCCCTCGTAAATGGTCAGACTGATGTCATACAAGGTCGGCTTGCTTTGAACTTTGTACTGAAAGGTGAAGTGATTGAATTCTATGACCGGTTTTTTTTCGCCGCCATCCATAGTAATCCCATTAATGAGGGCAGCCTCACCGCAAGGCAAGGCTGCCATCAGCTTTACGATTCGTCGCTTTCTGTCTCTTTCAAGTTGGTGCGGGCGCCGAAACGGTTGGCCATAAGAGCCAGGATGGGGATGCCGAGCACGATGAGAATGGCGATATTGGCGACGGAGGCGACAAGTCCCTGCGTAATCGAGGTCTGAAGCTCGCCGGCGTACATGACCATGGTCAGAAGCGGAGTGACTGCGGCGAATGCGACGACAACGCCGACCGCGACGGTCACTGCATAGATGATGGCGTGCTTGACTTTGAAGACACCATCCATGATGTAAGCTCCATAAACGGGGAGCAGGCCGACGAAAAAGCCCATGACGGCATTCCCGATCGACCAGTCAAACCAAAGTCCCCAGCCTCCGATCAGATCAGCGATGACATTGCCGAGAAAGAGGGTAAGAGCCGTTGGAAATGCGCCGGTCAGCGCGCCCACGAAAATGGGAACCAGAAGAGCAGTTGACAGCTGTGTGTTGGTGAAAATCGGAATCCCGCCGTAGATCATCAGTACACCGTAGAGCGCTGCTCCGATCGCCACGGTAACGATGGTCCGGGTTTTTTTCCAATCCCCGAAAATCTTTTTGCCCAAACTTAATTCCTTCATACGAATCCTCCTTTTATCTATAGAAATCTCCTGCTTGATTATACACGATGGGGGTGATTCGAAAAAAATGGAAGAGGAAAATGTCAGTAACTTCTTTTCCTGTGAGTAACGGCCGGAACATAAATTATTTTGGCGGAATCATCGATCTGACACAGGACCCGGATTTTCCCGACCCTGTATCGCCAGTTATCCGGCTCCATATTGACGAGAGCCTTTCCATTGACCCGCGGGTTGTCGATGTGGTTCAATTTCTGCAGATAGACAGTAACTTTTTTCGCCTCGAATCTGTCCATCTTTTTCAAATCTTTAATTGCCGCGGGTTCAATTCTTATCTGGTACATTCCGGCCTTCCACAGAATGCTTCAAAGGCCAAGTTCAGTGATGACATCTTCCAGGCTTTTACTGAGCTCTTTTTGCCTGGATTTGGAATGGACTCTTTCATTAAAGAGCTGAATGTCCATTTCTTCTTCGATCTTTTCGAAAATTGTATCCCGGACGAATTGAGAAACCGACTTCCCTTCGGTATTGGCGAACTTCTCAAGGATAAGTTCCTGATCTTTATCAATCCTGATTGACAGTACTTTACTCATGTGCG
>CAZGCS010000145.1:0-2566 GCA_964524395.1 uncultured Mageeibacillus sp. | reverse complement strand
TTCCACATCATCAATTGTTTTCTTGTCGTAGATAACCATTTTTCCCTCACTTATTTTCATGCGTCCCGGCAAGCCGGTTTGCCGTTTTAATCGTCAGGACAGGAGCTTTTTTGAAGAACCCCCTACCAGTGTAATACCTGCGCGAAAAATTCGCAGTTGGCATTTCCCCGAATATTTTAACCTAAATAAGACATGATAAGGAAATCAAGACAATGATTCTGAAACGAATGCACTTTCCAGACTGTACATGGCCGCATGCAGACCTTCCCGGCCGTGGCTGTCGGAACCGGCTGTGCAGATCATGCCCAAGCCCGACGCAACCGCCTGCATCATGGCGGATTGTTCCACCGAGGCCCCCCCATGAAAACATTCAATCCCCTGAACACCCCTGTCCCTGATCAGGGAGAAGCGGTGGCGCAGCATTCGGTCGGCTTCGGGATCCGGCGGGCACGCGCACCAGCCGTATTGTTGGGGATGGGCCAGCACGGCCACACCTCCGGCTTTCCGGATCACTGCGGCGACTTCCCTTACTTTTTTTCTTTCCCTGGGAACGTAAGCCGGCCTTCCCTCGTTCAGGAGTTCTGCAAAGGCATGGCCGACGGTCGGGAAGCCCGCGTGCCGGACCAGCCAGAGCGCCATGTGAACGCGACCGTGAACCTTGTCTCCCCCATCCGGCTCAGTCAGATCTTCGTCTCGGATGGCGTAGCCGAGCTCCTTCAGTCTGTCAATCATCTTGTGGTTCCGTTCCCGGCGCTCCAGAACGGCTTCCTTCAGATAATCCAGCATGGCAGGGGGTTGATCCTGGGTAAAGTAGCCGAGGACATGGACCTCCTGCCCTTGGAAACGGGCACTGCACTCAACCCCCGGGATAAAACGCACTTGCGCTTCCAGGCTTCCGAGAACAGCGCGTACCGCGGGAATCCCTGCCATGGAATCATGGTCGGTCAAGGCGAAAGCCCGCAACCTGTTCGCCATCACCTGCTGGACCAGCTCCAGCGGTGTTTGCGCGCCATCGGAATAGTTTGAGTGCAGATGGAAATCGACGCCCCCTCTGCAGGTGGCGTCGTGCAGGTAGTGAAGGAGCGCCGACTCAGTCATGGCCGGCGTCTTCGCCTGTTGGCGGAAGAGACTCCATGATCTCCGAGATGAAATACCGGGGTCTTGCCTTCACCTCACGAAAGAGGGCGTCAATGTAGATCCCCATCAGCCCCAGGCTGATCAGGATAATGCTGCCGATCAGAAGCTGGAGCAGAATAACGGTTGTAAAGCCTGTTGCTGCCTGGCCGCGGAAATACCTGACCAGGGTTTGGATGGAAAGACCCAGAAAAACCAGGAGAAAAAAGGTTCCCATGCTGCTGATGAGCAGGAGCGGGCGCGAGGAGAAACCGGTCAGGGCGCTGATGGACAGCTTGAGGAGTTTGCGAAAACCCCATTTGCTGTTGCCGGACTTGCGCTCCCCTACAACAAAGGGGAGGCTGACGCGTTGAAAGCCCATCCAGGCGGAAAGTGCCCTGAAGAAGGTATCCTTTTCAGGCAGCGTCTTCCAGTAGTCAACGACTTTGCGGTCAAGCAACTTAAAATCCGAAGCGTTCTTCAACTGGATTCCCGACATTTTCTTGAAAACCGCATAAAATAAGCTGGAGGCCAGGCGGTTTCGCAGGCGGGATTCGTCAGAGACCTTGACTCCTTCAACGATGTCAAAACCTTCCTGCCAGAGCCGGATCATTTCCGGTATGTATTGCGGCGGGTGCTGGAGATCACCGTCCATTACAATGACAGCCCGGCCCAGGGCCTGGTCAAGTCCGGCGCAGATAGCTGCCTCCTTGCCGAAGTTGCGGGACAGACGTAAAGCTCTGATTGCCCGGTTGCCCCGGCTCCTGGCGGTGAGCCTTTCCCATGTTCCGTCTTCTGAACCGTCATCAACCGCGATGATTTCATAGTGCAAGCCGGCGGCTCTGAGAACCTGTTCCGTCGCTTCCATGGTGGAATCAACCTGATCCGCTTCGTTGTAGAAAGGGATTACAAGTGAGATCAGTGCCGGATTATTCTCTTGCATAGGCCCTGTCACTTTCTTTTATCAAAAATGGACGCGATCAGCGGTCGCGTCCACCTCAGGTCAGCACCATGCCGCGACCGATCAGTCGAGGACGCGGTTGGCCTTGGCCGCTGCCACGTAGCTCTGCAGATCAGCGATTACAACGCGGCCCAGGGTACTGCTCGCGTGAATCATCTGGTTATTACCGATGTAGATACCCACGTGATAATAACCGGTTCCCCTGCTGAAGAAGAGCAGGTCACCCGGCAGCAGCTGAGAGTAGTCTTTGCCGGAAATCGCAATCCCGGTACCCAGCTGCCTGGCCTGAGGATCCGCACCATGGGGGATATTCTTGTAGCCGATGGCTTCGAAAACGTATTTGACCAGACCGGAGCAGTCGAAAGCGCTCATGGTCTTGCCACTGTACCGGTAAGGCACGCCGAGCGCGGATCTTGCGATGTCAACGACCTGTTGTCTGGTACCACTGCTGCCACTTGAGGAGCTGCCGCCCGAAGTCGAGCCGCTGCTGCC
>CAZGCS010000144.1:0-2567 GCA_964524395.1 uncultured Mageeibacillus sp. | reverse complement strand
TCCATGGACAACAAAAGAAAGCTGGCCAGGCGGGTGGTGGTATCGCGCACACTTTGTGTTTGCGCGTCATAGCACATAAGCCGCAGAACGTCACCCACGTAGAGCATGAGATCCCGGCAAAACTGAGGATTCAGGTCGCACATCCGGTGAAGCTCCGATACGGTAATTGGCACCGCAGTACATGGTGTGAGCGCCTCGGTCATGACAATGGAGGGCTCGTTGCCCCGCAATCCATCCAGGACGAAAAGGGAGTTATCTTTATGAAAACCGACAATGCGGACATAGCCGCGCTGATTGGTGGTGTATACCTTCACGATTCCCTCCACCAAAAAGTAGAGGCACTTTGGCAGCTCGCCACTTTGGCTGAAAATCGTACCCTTGGGATAGTCCTGAGCTTTCCGGCTCTGCTCCAGAATAAAAGAACGATAAGGCCTCAGGCTGTCCTCAAGTATATAGGTGATTGGATCATAGGCTTTCCTGGCCACAGTTTCCCTCAGTCGGGGCCAACTATATCACATGATATAGTTCGGCCTCCGCCAGATAGTATACGGTAACGGTAAAGAAATAAGAAAGTGAGCTTTTCTATGTCGAAGATGTTCCCAACACTCTTTTCCCCTGCCAAAATTGGCAATGTGACTCTCAAAAACCGTATTCTGAAAGCACCCCAGTCGTCGGGCATGAACAACATGGACGGCACGGTTTCGGAACGGGCCATCCGCTACTACTCCGACCAGGCCGCCGGTGGTGCAGGATGCATCATTGTTGAATATGCCTATGTGGATGACATCGGCGCAAAATCCGCCCATTGTCATCTGGGTATATCCAATAATGAGCATATTCCCGGTTTAGCCTGGCTGGCGGAGTGCATCCGTGAAAACGGAGCGGTGCCTGCCATCCAAATCGAGCATTGTGGCCGCCAGAAGTTTCTGGGAACCCAGCCCATTTGCGGGCCGTCCGCCATCCCCTGGCCCAAGCTTTGGGATCAGTACGGGATACAGGCCGTGCCACATGTGTTGACCATCGAAGAAATACAGGATGTTGTGCATGCCTTCGGCGATTCGGCGCTGCGTGCCAGGCAAGCCGGCTTTGAGATTGTGGAGATCCATGGTGCCCATGGCTATCTGCTTACCAACTTCTTCTCACCGACAACCAACCAGCGCAATGACCTCTATGGAGGCAGCCTGGAAAACCGTATGCGGATCTATTTGGAAGTCCTTCGCGATGTAAGAAAAAAAGTGGGCCCGGACTTTGCCGTTACCATTCGTTTGAGCGGAACCGATTATGAGCCGGACGGCTTCCCCATTGAGGAAACCGTTGAGCTGGCAAAGGCATTGGAAAAAGAAGGAATCGACGGTATCCATGTTTCAGGCGGTGACCACCATACCATGATTCATCAGGTTTCACCCATGGCCATCGAGGTCTGCCACAACGCGTGGGCAGCGCGGGAGATCAAGAAGCATGTTAACGTGCCCATCATTGCTTCGGGATCCATCACTTTGCCCAAATACGCAGAGGAAATTTTGTCGACCGATGGCGGCGATTTCGTTGGCCTGGGCCGCCCCTTGTGGGCGGATCCCGAGTGGCCCGCCAAGGCAGCTGCCGATCATCCGGAGGATATCCGGCCTTGCATCCGCTGCAATGAGGGTTGTCTGGAGCGCACTTTCTTCACCTACAAGGCAGTCACCTGCGCACTCAACCCTGTGATCAGCCGTGAGGGTGAGCTAAAAATCAAGCCCGCGGACAAATGCCGCAAAATCGCGGTCGTCGGCGGCGGCCCTGCCGGTATGGAGTTTGCGCGTGTGGCAAAGCTTCGGGGACACGATGTCACTTTGTTTGAAGAAAGAGACATCCTGGGCGGGCTTCTGAATGAAGCAGCAGCACCCGAATTCAAGTCAGATATTCTCCCTCTGATTGAATACCAGGTCACCCAGCTTAAAAAATTGGGGATTCCTGTCGAGCAAAGACGAGCAGGTGTGGAGGATCTGGATCAGTTTGACGCGGTGATTTGCGCGACCGGCAGCAACCCCATCATTCCCAAAATTGCAGGCGTCGATAAGCCCATTGCGGTCGATTCACTCACCGCCATCAACAAGATGGATGCCATAGGCAAAAGGGTGGTTGTGGTTGGCGGAGGTCTGGTCGGAAGCGAAACAGCCCTTGACCTTGCAGAGCGGGGTCACGAGGTGACCTTGGTTGAGTTGCTGCCGCAGATCATGAATGGCGTCGCTGTAACAGACTTCCTGGCTTACAGTGAACGAATCGCTAAAACCGGCATGCGCATCATGACCGATACCAGACTGACCGAAGTTCTGGACGATGGGATTATGGTCGAAACAAAGACGGGAAGCGAAAAGATCCCCGCGGATACAGTCATTCTGGCCTTAGGTCTTAAGGCTGAACAAGACCTCTATGACGAACTGAAGGCATCCGGTAAAGAGGCTTACCTTGTTGGCGATGCGATCAGCGCCGGCAAGATATTTGACGCTTTCCATACCAGCTACCGCCTGGCGCTCAAAATCTAGGCTTAACCAATTCGTGCCCAAAGCCGGGCGGGAGACCAACGATCA
>CAZGCS010000143.1:0-2573 GCA_964524395.1 uncultured Mageeibacillus sp. | reverse complement strand
CAAAATCTAGGCTTAACCAATTCGTGCCCAAAGCCGGGCGGGAGACCAACGATCACCCGCCCGGCTTATATATGCAGGGACTTGCTTGCTTCCATCTCTTCGTTTTCTCTTGTGATAAGCTGGGCTACAGGAGGGGAAAAGGATGAACAAAGTGATGATCTTTGCTGTCAGCATGGTACTGATCCTGGCGCTTCTTTCTTCCTGTGCCGGCAAAGAAGTGATTAAAGAAGAAGACATGCCGGGCGGCCTGAGGGACAGAACCTGGGATGCGCCCAAAACCATCCAATCAAAAGAGATACTGCGATTCGAGTGTGAACTCAGTTTCAACAGCATACAGGAGGAAGGCTACAGTTATGCTGTTTTTCAGATGGTGCGCGAAACCGATTTCGCCTTATGCCGGATGACCGGTTATGGCAACGGTATAGTACCCATCGATCTGCGCTTGGAAGCCCCTCTTGCCACCCTTGATGACTTGCAGGCACTCGTCGACCAGTACGATCTTCCAAGGTACAACGGAATAGACAGACAGGTAAACGGCCTGCCGGAACAGCTTGGTTCCCTCCTGCTCATCAACTATGCCTCCGGCGAACGCGTCAATGCCTATGATAACTCCGGCGGTTTTTTGGACTACAGGGCAGCGGATGCCATCCACGACTTCTTTCGGGAACTTTTCGGTCAAACAGAGACGAGTAACCCGTGAAGGACATGTCTCTGCTAACTGCACTCATCATCCCTGCCACCATGCTGGCAACCGGCTTGATTTTCAGGAAATGGGCCCCCAAATCCATCAACTACCTGGCCGGCTACCGGACCCGGCGCTCCACAATCAACGACGATACCTGGATCTTTGCCAACCGGACCATGGGTGTGATCTGGACCCGCTGGGGGCTTGTCATGCTGATCCTTTCTCTCATTCTGATGCTCATCTTCCTGAACCAACCAACCGAACTCCTCAACCAGCTAAGTCTGATCCTGACTGTCATCCAGCTTGTTCTCATGGTTCTCTCCATCATCCCGGTTGAAAGGGCACTTAAGGCAAATTTTGACGAAAAGGGCAGGCGAAAAGAAGGAAGTTCGCATGTCTTTTAGCCGGGTAAAGCTGTTTTTTGAAGAGGCCGGTCTCGGTGACCGGGTCAAGGAGTTGGAGCAGTCCAGTGCCACGGTGGAACTGGCCGCACAGGCACTTGGATGTGAAGCCGGACAAATTGTAAAAACCCTGACCTTCCTGGTTAATGAGAAACCTCTCATGGTCGTCTGTGCCGGAAATGTAAAGGTTTCCAATCCAAAATTCAAGGCCCGCTTTCATCGGCGGCCTTCAATGATCCCGGCTGAAAAGGTCCGCGGCTTAACAGGTCACGAGGTTGGTGGTGTCTGCCCCTTCGTGGTCAAGGAAGGTGTTGCTGTTTACCTGGATCAATCCCTGAAGGCAAACCGTATTGTCTACCCGGGTGCCGGCAGCTCCAACAGCCTGGTTGAACTGACCCTTGAGGAGCTGGAGCGATTGGCCAGGCCTGTCGCCTGGATTGATGTCTGCCAGCCGGTTATATGATTTCAAAACATGACAGCTAAGGAAATGGACTGGACGAGCATCAGCAAAAATCAATAAGAAGTTTTTTGCCCAGTCCCTTTGCCAGCTTCTGAAGCGTCCGGATACTGGGATTAGCCTTCCCGGACTCAATCCGGCTCAGTACAGCCTGATCGATCTTGGAATTGGCGGATAATTCCTGCTGGGTCATGCCGGCATTGATGCGTGCTTGGACAAGAGCCTTCTCAAGGATCCCGCTTGATGGCGAAGACCTGATTCCTCTTCTCGATCTCCATGACCTTGGTTCTTTCTTCCTTGATTCTTCCGGCGAATTGTCTGGCGATTTCATCGCTATTCCCAAAATGGCAGGGAAAAAAGAACCTGGGTTTCAATTTTTCAATGAAATGCTTGCCACCCCAGTCATATTGATCCCCCAGGCGGGGATCGACGGGAAAAAAGGCAAGGTCAATCGGAACCTTATCAATTTTAGAAATCTCACCCTTGAAATCTGCTTCCGCTTTAAGTTGATCTTCGCTGCTGTCACAGGACCAGTGCCACCAGTTCAAATCGCCCGCGTGAAAGATGTATTTTCCTTCTGCCTGTACCAAAAAAGAGACACCCTCATCGGTGGAACCGAAGGTTTTAATTTCAATGTCTCCGATGGTCATCTTTTGACAGGGCGCCATAAAGAATCTGTTTTTTTGCCTTTCAGCTTCAATGTCGTGGCCCAAGACGTAATAAATCTGAGGATGATCTTTTTGCCAGCCGAAAATTTTGGGATTGAAATGATCACTGTGATGATGAGAGGCAAAGACCACGGTTGGCTTGTCCTTGATGGTCAGGCAGCCCTTGAAATAATCAAAGATCAGAAAACAACGATCGGTCTCAACCGTAAAACCGCTGTGATAGATATACTCAACTTCCATCAGTCCCTTGCCCCCGCTTCGATCCTTATGACTCATACTATCAGGCTGAAGACAGCTTTTGCTTGACCATCCTGTTGCCAGACAGGGGTCACCTTCATTAAACTGGATGGGAGAGCGGCCGC
>CAZGCS010000142.1:0-2577 GCA_964524395.1 uncultured Mageeibacillus sp. | reverse complement strand
AAGAATCGATATTCATACAAGGGGAAAAAGTATGATGCTAAAATGGGGTTGGGATCATCTTCGTGGAATGTATGGATACGCGAGTTGAATTAGATAAAAAAGGGAGCACTCACCGGTAATGCGCTATAGTTCAAAAGGCCAGGCAAGGATTAAAGACAGTAATAACAAAAGCAAAATTCTCGATAAATTCTACACACAGGATCATACCGTTGATAAGGTCATTTCTTATCTCAAAGAGAAATGTCTGGAGGCGGATATTGACCTTTCAGAATTCATTTTTCTTGAGCCCTGCGCCGGAAAAGGAGCCTTTCTGGACGGTTTGGAAAGACATCTGCCAACTTCCCAATGGGAAGCTTATGACATCGAACCGGACGATTCCCGGATTGTCCAAAAAGACTTTTTAACCATCCCGCCAAGGCATTCCGCGAAAAGGATATCAATCGGGAACCCTCCCTTCGGTTACAAGGGTGATCTGGCCATCGATTTTATCAACCGGTGCGCGGACTGGGGTCCCATTATTGCCTTTGTACTCCCCATCCAATTTCGGCGTTACCATACGCAGAAAAGGGTTTTTCCCAACCTGAAACTCATTTTTTCATCCGGAAATTTGCCCCGGGACTCTTTTCTTCTGGAAGATAAAGCCTATCATGTCAATTCCTTATTCCAGATCTGGGTCGACAGCCTGAGCCCATTCTTCCGCCAACAGAAGGATCTGCGCCTGGTCAAGCCCTTACCCAACAGACACGAAGACTTCATTCTCTATATACACAACAACACCGTTGATACCTTGAAGTATTTCGACAAGGACAAATACGAATGGGATTTTGCCGTCACCCGGCAGGGTTTTTATGACTACAACGAGCGGATCCACGATCCCGGTCAGCTGAAACCCCACGTTCAGTATCTGTTCGTCAAGTACGTCGATCCGATCTCAAAAACCGTATTTGACCAAATCGATTTCGAAAAACTCTCCCATGTCAACACAGCTATTTTAGGCTTCTCCAATACAGACCTGGTTGCCGAATACGTCAGGACAAAAGAACGATTGATGAAATGATTGACCGCTCATTCCCGGATGAAGCGGAGTCAGTGGGGAAAAGGACTATGCCTGTTTCTCCTTACTTTTCGGCCTGATCAGGAAAAACCAAAGCAGAAAAGCACCGGCCAGCAGAAGCAGACCAAGCCCCAGAAGAATCCATCTGAGATAAGCCCTGGTCTGTACCTTGCCTGTTTCATCTGGTGTATCAAGCCCGGTTTCAGTTTGATCCGTAGTAACCGCACGAGTCGTTGTTATGGTCGTGATCTCAGTTGTAGTTGGCGCTGTCGTTGTGGTCGTCGTTGTCGTGGTCTCTTCGTTTGGAGTCTCGGCTGAAATCGTGCTGTAAGACCGGGAGATATAGCCGGTATTGTTCAAATTAACTTCGTAGATGACCGCGATGGAATACTCTCTTTTCATTCCGGGGGCAAGGCCTGTATCGATGAAGGTGGGTGTTGCTGATTTCTGGATGCTGCCCTGTGAGTTGAGTTTATTGCCTTCTTTCAGGAAGACATCGTAGTGGCTGACAAAGGCTTCCATGCCAGGCTCCCCTGTCACATCCGGGCAGGGAGCCCAGGTCAGTGTGATCTGATCCTTGCCTGGTGTCGCTTTCAGGTTGCGGATGGGGGTGAGCTGGACATTGTAGTATTTTTCCTGGGCTGAAATCTTGTTGATTAGCTGGAGGGTTTTACTCCCCTGCGAGACGTCCAGGTAATTCAGTTGGAGATCAATAAAATTGTAATCGGGACCGGCGATCCCTTCCGGCAGCCGGGTCAGGCGATTGAGACCTAAATTAAGGGAAAGGAGTGTTTTTGACTTGAAGAGGGCATCGGGAAGGGAAGTCAGCTGGTTGCCTGATGCTCCCAAGCCCCAGAGTTTTCCGGAGGATCCCAGTGAAGAGGGAAGGGAAGACAAGCCGTTTTCATGCACATCGAGTGAACCAAGATTTGGCATCTTGCCCAAGGCGTCCGGCAGGCTCTTTATTTCGTTATAGCTCAAGTCGATTACGCTGAGTGTATTGCTGTATTCCAGCAAAGCTTCGGGGAAGGCCGTCAACTTGTTGCTGTGCAGATCGATATACTCCATGCTGGAAAATCCAAGACCGGCAGGAAAGCTGCTGATCTGGTTGCTGCCCAGATGAATTTTCCGGAGCTTCGGACAGCCCTTCAATTTTCCGATATCCTTGATCTGGTTATAGTGCATGTACAGGCTTTCCAGATTGGGTACTTGGGATATGGCAGGAGGGATCTCCGTGAACTCGCAGTTGTTCAGGTACAAGACCTCCAATCCCTCCATATTCTCCATATTCGGAAGGGTACTTAAGGGGTTATAGGAAGCGCTAAGTTCCGAGATATTGACGCAGTACTGGATACCCTCCAAGTCCTTGATGTCCAACTGGGACAAGTGGAGCGATCCCGTGAGTTGGGCCAGCTCCTTGTTAGTGGGGTTGGTGGGGTCTAACAAATAAGGTAGTTTTCCGCAGGCCGTTCGAAGAGCTGCGCGCAAATTGGTGTCGGGGATATCGACCGGGAACTCAATGA
>CAZGCS010000141.1:0-2583 GCA_964524395.1 uncultured Mageeibacillus sp. | reverse complement strand
TTCATTGAGGAAGGCGTCCGCCGTGTTATAGTAATCTTTAACAGCATGACTCTATTTGGAGGAAACCTTCATGATCTCTAATTCGCTATTGAAATTCGCGGCCGCTGAAAACTGGTTTGTTTACAAAGACGGCGAATTCACCTTCGGTGAAATCAACGGTTATCCCGTCACCGCCAAGACATCGGAAATCCTCAGTTCCTTCTTTTTTCCGGTGGCCGGCATCGCCCCGGAAAACCTGATTGAGCTCACGGCCTGGATCGAAAGCACCCGCTTCACTCTCAAACTGATTGACTATGAGATGACGGACAACTTCATCGCCATCAGGGCCAAGGATACGGCCTTCTCGGGGACCGCCTCCGCCATCCGCCGCTTCCTCCACGATTTCACGGATAAATTAAAAGAACTGGGCGTCGCTCCCGACAGCTGTGTGATTTGCGGCCTGCCGGCAGACCAGGTGGCACTTTATGTCGGGCTATACTGCCACATCCACCCCGAATGCGTTGACAAAGAGGGGGTCGATTTCACCGCTGCCGGCACGAGAGCAGAAGAAGATGAACTCATCGTGTTATCGGAGGAAGAGATGAAAGAGACCCTTGATCCGCAAACAATCAAATCCCTGGCCGGAGAATTTGCTCCTGAGCGCGATGCCTTCCTGCGCGACCTGTCGCAACTTGTTTCCATTCCCAGTGTGGACGGCAGCCCCGAGGAGGGAGCCCCCTACGGGCGTGAAACAAAGCGGGCCCTGGACGCCTTCCTGGCCATGGCCGGCCGCATGGGCTTCAAAACGGTCAATGTTGAAAACGTAGCCGGTTACGCCGAGATGGGAGAGGGCCATGAGATGGTGGCCGCCGTCTGCCATCTGGACATCGTTCCCGCCGGAAGCGGCTGGGATTCCGATCCCTTTGAGATGGTCATCGAGGGAGATGAAATCAGGGCGAGAGGGGTCATGGATGACAAAGGCCCCGCACTTTCGGCTCTCTACGCCATGAAATCTCTGCTGGATGACCCCTCCTTCAAAGCAAATAAGAGAATCCGCCTGATCGTCGGCCTGAATGAGGAAAAGGGCAGCGCCTGCATGGCCCGCTACCGTGAGGTGGAAGAAATCCCCGTCGCAGGTTTCACCGCCGATGCCGTCTTCCCCGTCATCTACGCCGAAAAAGGCAACGCAGTCATCGTATTCCGGCTGCCGCGCGCTGAAGCTGACGCCATCGCAAGCGCTTCGGCCGGCGAGGCGGTCAACATGGTCCCGGGGCTTTGTACGGTGGAGTTGAAAGACGGGTCCTCCCACACCTACCAGGGCACCATCGCCCATGCCAGCACCCCGGAGCAGGGCAAAAACGCCATCTCAGCCGCCATGGAAGCCGTGGCCGGGAAACTGGAAGAGTCCGGCAAAGAGGATCAATTCGTGACCTTCTACAATGACCTGATCGGCTGGGAACTCGATGGAACCAAACTGGGCCTTGCCTTTGAGGATGAGACCGGTGTCACCACCGTCAATGCAGGCCTGCTGTCAATTGATGCCGGCCAGGCTCTTCTGACCATTAATATCCGTTACCCGGTGACCATGGATGTCGAAGAAGCCAAGCACAAACTGAACCAGGCCATCGCGCCCTACGAGGTAGAAGCCGACTGGCCCGGCATCATGGAGCCCCTGATCTACCCCAAGGACTCCCACCTGATCGCGACCATGATGGATGTCTACTGCGAACTGACCGGCACCGATGCCCAGCCCCTGGCCATCGGCGGCGGCACCTACGCCCGCGCCCTGCCCAACATTGTCGGTTTCGGCCCTGTCTTCCCGGGTGACCCCGATGTGGCCCACAAGGCCAATGAGTGGGCCTCGGTTGACAAGCTGCTGGCCGGCGCCGCTCTTTACCGGGAGGTTCTGAAACGCTTGGCGCAATAATTGAAAGATTGCACCAGGGGGGCTGGACCAGTATGAAGAAAGACAGTGTCGAAGTCGACGGCAAACGCTATGTCACGACCAAGGTCATGGCCGGCTTCTGGGGAGTGAGCCAGCGGACGGTTTCCAGGTATTGTCATGACGGTCTGGTGATCGGAGCCTTCAAGGATTCGAGCAACCGCTACCTGATCCCGGCCGGCGCCAGAAAGCCACTGGGCAAAAACGTCATCGAAAAGGTGCTTTGGCTGGTCATCCAGTTGAAAAACACCCCTTCTTTCGAGATTGATTACTCAACAACGGAAATCAAACCGGGGCATCTTGCCAGCGCCTTCAAATACCTGGCAGACCTGATGCTGGTCACCGAACCCGGTGATTACCCGACAGAGGAGATTCCCTACCGGGTCAGGCTGACGCAGAAGGGCATGGACTTCATCAAAGAGAAAAAGGGTCCGGACAAGGATTGGAAAGCAGCCATCAATCTCATCCTGCAGCTTCTTCCATCCCTGGTCAGTCTGGTCGTCTACGTCCTGAGTTTGTAAAAAGCATCAGGGGTATCAAAAAGGGGGGCCGCCCGGCCCCCTTTTCATTTCACTCCTGCGCTTGAGCCGGCCTACTCCCGTTTCAACCACTTATCGAATTTATCCAGGGCCTTGGCGATCACCTTCTGGGCGGATTCGGCC
>CAZGCS010000140.1:0-2608 GCA_964524395.1 uncultured Mageeibacillus sp. | reverse complement strand
AAATCATCCCGGCCCACAAAATCGATATTGCCATCGGGCAGATAGCGGACCAGGTCGCCGGTCCGGTAGAGACAGTTGTAGTCCTCTTCGTCAGAAAAGGGATTGGGGACAAATTTTTCCCGGGTGAGTTCAGGCCGGCCTAAATAGCCTTTGGCAACCCCTCTCCCCGCGATGCAGAGTTCGCCCGGCACGCCGACGGGCGCAAGATGGCTGTATCGATCCAGGACATGGATACGGGTGTTGTCAACCGGTTTGCCGATGGGGACCCGGTCGTACAGGCGGTCGACCGGAAAGGCGGTGGAGATGATGGTCCCCTCGGTGGGCCCGTAGAGGTTATGGAAGTGATAGCGGGCCGGCGGCTCGATGGGGACCAGGGTTTCGCCCCCGGTTGACATGTGTCTGAGCGAGCGTCCCTCCACGCTCTCAACGAACTGGCGGCCCAGCTGGGTGGTCATGAAAACCAGGGTCACTCCCTGCTCTTCAAAATACCGGTCAATGGCTTCGACATCCAGGCGCATGGCTTCAGGGATGACATGGATCATGGCGCCTGCTGTCAGTGCCGGATAGAGGTCCATCAGGCAGGCGTCGAAGCCGAAGCTGGCGTAGGCCGCCACACGGTCTTCTTCCCCCACTTGGTAATAGCGTCGGTACCAGGCGCAAAAGTGGGTCATATTATCGTGGTGGATGCAGACCCCCTTGGGTTTTCCGGTGGTCCCGCTGGTGTAGAGGATGACGAAAAGATCTTCTTGGCCAGGCCCCTCCGGCGGCTCGCCGGGAGGCAGGCCTTCAATTTCATGTGTGAAGAGGATTTGACCGCCAAAGCCGGGAATGGCCTCACACAGGGATTGATCGGCCACCAGGAGCTCTACGCCGGCGTCCTGGAGCATGAACTCCAGCCGGTCGGCCGGATAGCTGGGGTCAAGCGGCAGGTAAGCCGCCCCTGACTTCAGCACCCCCAGGCCCCCGACAGGCATCATCTCGTCGCGGCCCACCAGAACGCCCACACAGTCACCGCGGCCAAGGCCCCGTCGTGACAACTCACAGGCCAGGCGGTCGGTCAGGTCGTCAAGGGCCGCGTAGTCGAGCAGGGTGTCCATGGCGCGTACGGCCGGGCGGCCAGGCTGGTGGCGGGCCTGCCTTCTGAACTGCTCCACCACAGTCAGGCCTTTTCCCTCATCATTGACCAGCCCGGAAAAATCCTCCAGCAGCTGGCGGCGCTGCCCGGCCGGCAAGTCCAGGGCCTCGGCCAGGGAGAGCCTGGCATCGGCGCAGACACGTTCCAGGCTGACCTGGAGCTGGTCAGCCATATTTTCGACAATCCCGGGCAGATAAAGAGTATCAGCGTAGGACAGCTCAAAGCGGATGTCATCCTTCTGGCGGAAGATTTCCAACTGGAGATCAAGGGGCAGGCGTTGATTGGCCCGGTGGCAGTAGCTGGCCTCAAGACCTTCAGGGTCGATGGCGGGCAAGCGGCTGATGTAATTGACCAGGAGGTCGTAGACCGGGTGCCGGGAGGGGACGCGGTCCAGTTCCAGACCGCGGACAAGCTCGTGAAAGGGATAGTCCTGATGCTCTTTGATCTTCTTGAGCAGGGCGTCGGTCTCGGCCAGATAGGCCTCGAAGCTTTGCCTGCCCCCGGGCTTCAGGCGGACGGCCACGGTGTTGGCAAACATACCCAGGATCGACTGGCTGTTGGCTTCAGCCCGGCCGCTCATGGCGGCGCCGACCACCACGTCTTCGCTGGCCGTGTATTTGCCAAGGACCATCCCGATGACCGCCATCAGGAGGGTATAGGTCGTGACTCCGTGCTGGCGGGCCGCATGGTCGATGACCTGTGCAGCCATGGACCATTCCACCGTCCGGTTGGGGATTGGCAGGACGTCCGGCCTGATGGGGCGGGTAGGCATCTCGTATTCGGGCAGCCCGTCCTTGAACAGGTCCATAAAAAAGGCTTTCGCTTCGGGCCCGCGCGGATGTTCCTGCCGCCAGGCCGCCCAGTCAAAGAGGTCCGGGCCGGGTGCCTGCAGATTCTTGCCGTTATAAAGGTCTTCCAGGTCCTTAACAAGGATGCCGGCACAGGAGCCGTCCAGGACGATATGGTGGAAGGCCAGGACCAGGATCCCGCTGTCCGGCCCGGTCACCAGCAGGCTGAAACGGAAGAGGGGGCCCTTCTCCAGGTCATAGGGCCGGTTCAGGCTCTTGATCCGGTCTTCGACCTCTTCGGGGGCACATTCAAGGCGCAGGAGGTCGACCGGGACTTCCTGGTGGATTACATGGGTATATTCGCCCTCGTGCATGGGATAAGAGGAGCGCAGGATGCGGTGACGGGCCACCAGCTCTTTGAGCGCTCTTTCCCACCGGTCCGCATCAATGGCCCCCTTGAGTGAAATGGTGTCTTCGATGTTGTAGGCCAGGGTCCCGGGGTGGAGGGCATATTCCGCCACCATCTGGCTTTCGGCATCGGTCAGGGGCCAATGGGTCCGGTCCGCCGCGGGTGCAAGCTCCTGTTTTTTCGAAGAGACCGAGGCGAGCGCCCGGGGCGTGCGAAGGGTCAGCAGGGAGGCCACCTCCATGTCCGGCAGGACAGACTGCAAACGGACGGCCGTCA
>CAZGCS010000139.1:0-2639 GCA_964524395.1 uncultured Mageeibacillus sp. | reverse complement strand
GATTGCGCAGGCCCGTTTGAAAATAGGAGTTGAGGTAGGCGTGTTTCAGGACGCGTACGTTTTCCTCGCCCGTGAGATCCAGGTGGTATTCCAGGGCCACCCGGTCCTGGGTGATGGTGCCCGTCTTATCGGTACACAGGATGTCAATGGAGCCCAGGTTCTGGATGGAGTTGAGGTTCTTGATAATGACCTTGTGCTTGGACATGTTGACAGCGCCTTTGGCCAGGCTGGTTGTCACGATCATGGGCAGCATCTCGGGAGTCAGACCTACTGCCAGCGAGATGGCCAGAAGTCCTGCCTGCAGCCAATTTCCCTTGGTCAGGCCCGAGATCAGAAAAACGATGGGAACCATGATCAGCATGAAACGGATGAGGACGGCCGAGACGTGGTTGACACCTTTTTCAAAGGAGGTGGGCGCAGGTTTCTCCTTCAAGCTTTTGGCGATCTGGCCGAAGAGGGTGTCCTGACCGGTAGCCAGGACAACCCCGGTGCCGCTGCCCGAGACTACGTTGGTGCCCAGGAAAGCCAGGTTGTCGTAGTCAAGGACATTGCCGGAATCAAGTGATGACCCGGCGCTGAATTTTTCAGCGTGCGCCGACTCACCCGTCAGGGCGCTCTCGCTCAGGAAGAGGTCTTTGGCAGAAAGGATCCTCATGTCGGCGGGGATCATGTCGCCTGCTGCCAGCCTGACAATATCGCCGACCACGGCCTCCTCCATGACCCGTTCCTCTTCACCGTCCTCCTGGCGGATGATGGCGGTGGTGTTGACGATCATGTTGGTCAGGCGCTCGGCCGCGTTGCCTGAGCGCAGTTCCTGGACGAATCGCAGGGCCCCCGACATGACGACCATGGCGCTGATGATGACAACCGTCACCAGGCTTCGCTCCCCGGGCGGCGCGAAGGTGATATCTGTCAGGAAGGAAATGACGGCCAGGGCGATCAGGATCAGGGTAAAAGGATTGATAAAGGCCGAGACAAAACGTGCTGCAAGGCTGATCCGGTGACCGGAGGTGACGACATTGTCACCGTATTCCTTGCGGCTTGAGATAACTTCTTCGACCGACAGCCCCCCCCAGCGCGTATTCATTTTGCTTAAGACCTGTCCGGGGGACAGGCGGGCGCAGTCACGCAGCCTTTGCTGAACAACCGCGGGCAATTCAGCCGGCCGGTTCAGGGCGGCCCGGGTCAGAATTTCTTTTGTCTTGACATGGGATTCCGTCAGCATGGCGAAACCTTCTTTCTAATCCTTTGTCTTTCATTCTAGCTTGAAACAGTCCGGGGACAAAAGGCCTTCCGGATGACAGGCCTGCCCTTTTTGTGAGAAGATGGGGGCGATAAACCGGGTTCCCGGCCTGATGAGTCAGGGAATTGAGTGAAGGAGTGCCGGCCATGTCCTATTCAGATCGAATGCAGCGAAACCACCTCTACAGTGTTCTTCTTTCGCCGCGCGGTGCACCGCGAATGGTGGATCAGGGCAAGCAGATCGCCCAACAGTTCCTGTCTCCCTTTGATTTATTGATCGGCCTGATCGGTGACAGCGGATCGGGCAAGAGCATTCTTTTACAGGGCATGTTTCCCGGCCTCGAACTGACCAATGATGACGAGGGTGTCAATGTACGCCCCTTGCCCATCATGAATCTGGATGACACCGGCTTTTTCACCCCTCATACCTATCACCTCGATATCCGTTTTGAGATGGCCTTTCACCAGCTCCACGAGCTGGCGGCTGCCATCAAACTGGCCCTGGAGCGGGGGAAGCGGGTTGTCATTGAGCACTTCGACCTGATCTATGAACAATTGGGGATGAATGCCCACCTGCTGATCGGGATCGGCGAAGAGATCATCGTTACCCGGCCAACGGTTTTCGGTCCCGAGCCGGATGACATCAAGGAAGTTGTCTTCGCCTCCATTAACAACCGCCGCATGGCGCATACGGCAGAAGACCTGGTTGAGCACTGTCTTATTGACCGGCGTGTTTACCACTTCGAGCACTACGATGTCCGTTCGGGTTTCATTCTCTCTTTCCACGACAGGCCGGACATTGATCTCAAGGAGCTGGAAATCGATGTCAAGAAACTGATCCAGGACGATTTGGTGATCTCCTACCTGGATGCCAATCACGTCCTGATCGGAGACCAGCGCCATTACTGCACGGGCCCCCGCATGCACGTCAAGTCGACAGGAAAGATCAAGAATTTTCAGCTCTACCAGGAGTTTTTGATCCATCCCATTACAAAAAACTCACAGATCCTTGGTCTGATCAATATCCCGTCCGACTACAGGCTGGCCGACTTGAACTCGCTTCAACTCATGACCTTCTCTGAACCTGACAACGAATCCTGATCCATGACCATGCGTCCCCTGCACGATTACCTTGCCGTGGAAAGCCGGCCCGTTTCCCTGGGGGATGTACTGGAAGCCCGGGACAGACGCGCCGCCCGGCAAAAACAGTTGCTGGACGAGACCCGGTGCCCCCTCATCTGTCAAACCCTTAATCTGCCGGGCCGGATCAAACGGACTGCCTTTTCCTCCTTCTTTTTCGATCGTGAGAAAATCAGGCTGTTTTCAAGGCTGAAGGCCTTGGGAGCCGGACTTGTCGCGGCCATTACCTTTGAAGCGGATACGGGAGATGAGCTGTT
>CAZGCS010000138.1:0-2647 GCA_964524395.1 uncultured Mageeibacillus sp. | reverse complement strand
TCTGTTCTTTACGGAACAACAACAGTCCGGTGGGGGCATGACCAGTCCTATTACGACCAGGCAGACTGGTTTGGAACCTGGGAGGCCGAGGGCGGCGCTCTGATGAACCAGAGCATCCATGGACTTGATTTGATGGCCTGGCTCATGGATGCCAGACCCGTCGAAGCGACAGCGGTCCTGGCCCGCCAGAGCCACGACATGGAGGCTGCAGACTTTGTGTCGGGGATCTTGAAGCTTGAGGGCAATCGCTATCTGCTGCTGGAAGGCACTACCAACACTGACCCTGGTTACCAGGAAGCTTCCTTCTTCCTGCGTTGTGAGAAAGGCACCATCCGGGCCTCATTCGCCGGCGGTAAACCTGCTCTTTCCGTCCGGACAGACGGGGGGAAGGAAATGGCCCGCCGGATCCTGCTGCAGGCGGTGCGGGCTCATATCCGTCGCGAAGGCATGGGCGTGTTAAGACAGGCAGGTAATCCCTACACCTTTCTTTATGCCGATCTGCTTGACGCGATCCGGGACAAGAGGCCACCGGTCGCACCGGGAGAAGCGGGGCGGGAATCACTGGCCAACGGTCTGGCCTTCTTGCTGGCGGCTAAGGAAGGGCGTACCGTATCCTGCCCGCTGCTGGGATTTCACATCCGGGAGATGGCGGGTTTCCTGGATCAGCCCTGATTGAGCAATTGCGTGCCACCAGTCTTTACATTCAGGGCGGCGATTACGGATTGATTCACGCCGGCTTGTTACAGTTCTCGCGCGAAATGAGCGGTATATGATAGATTAACGAGTGGTTTATATAAACACTGGAAGAAGGGACAGGCCCGGGTGCGGGCTTTCATCGAATGACAAAAACAGAAAAAAATAAATCGCTGCTGTCGCGCTTTGCCGCATACTACAAACCTTATCTTGGACTCTTCACCGCCGATCTTTTCTTTGCGGCCATCGAGGGCGCGGTCGGCCTCGCTTTTCCTTCCATTATCCGTTACCTGATCAACGATGTTTTTACCATGGGGTTCACCTCGCTGATTATTCCCATTCTGGTCCGCACAGCTCTGCTGATGCTGGCACTGTACATCATTGAGGCGGTGGCGCTCTATTTTGTCACTTCCTATGGGCATATTTTGGGAGCCCGGATTGAAACGGATATGCGAAGAGAGCTCTTCACGCATATGGAAAAGCTTTCTTTTTCATTTTACGACAGCACCAGCACCGGCAAGATGGTATCAAGGCTGATTACGGACTTGTTTGAAATCACGGAGCTGGCTCACCACGGACCTGAAAATGTCTTTATTTCCTTTTTCAAACTGATTGGCTCCTTCATCATCCTGGCCATGATCCATGTGCCCATGACACTGATCCTTATCTTCTTCACAGGTGTCATGCTGGCGGTGACTCTGGGATACAGGAAGATGATGACCAATGCCTTTATGGATAACCGGCGCAAGATTGCCGATGTCAATGCAATTGTCCAGGACAGCCTGTCAGGCATTCGTACGGTTCAGTCTTTTTCGAGTGAAGCAATCGAAATGGATAAGTTCCACCGCGGCAATGAAGCCTTTTATCATTCGAAGCGGCGCACCTACATGGTGATGGGCCGCTATCACACACTGAACCGCTTCATGCAGGGCATGCTTTACCTTACGACCCTGGTTGCCGGCGGCCTTTTCGTTGTACAAGGCACGCTTAATCCGGCCGATGTGATCGCCTACGTTCTTTACATCAACATGTTCCTTGATCCCATCCGGACCCTGATTATGTTCAACGAGCAGTTTCAGCAGGGCATGACAGGTTTCAAACGCATGATCCAGATTCTGGACACAGAGCCCGACATAGCCGACCGTCCCGATGCCGTTGAGGCAGGTACACTTGAGGGTAAGATTGTCTTTGACCAGGTCACCTTCCGCTATGAAGATGAAAATGTTCTCGATGACCTGTCCTTCACGGTGGAAGCAGGTAAAACGGTCGCACTGGTCGGGCCCTCAGGTGTGGGCAAAACGACCATCTGTTCATTGATACCGCGTTTTTACGATGTGACCGAAGGCCATGTGCTCATTGACGGAACCGATGTGCGTGATTTCACCCTGGATTCATTGCGGGACAATATCGCCGTCGTGCAGCAGGATGTTTATCTTTTCAACAGTTCCGTGCGGGACAACATCGCCTATGGTGACTGGGACGCAAGCCTGGAGGAGATCAAGGAAGCGGCCAGGCGCGCAAATATTGATGATTTCATCGAGTCTTTACCGGAGGGTTACGACACCATCGTCGGCGAACGGGGGGTCCGCTTCTCCGGTGGTGAACGACAGCGCATCTCTATTGCCCGGGCCTTCCTTCGCAATCCACCCATCCTGATTCTGGACGAGGCGACCAGCTCTCTGGACAATATCAGTGAACGCTATATTCAGGCGGCACTGGATGACCTGTCGCGTGACCGAACCACTTTGGTCATCGCCCACAGGCTTTCGACCATCCGCAATGCCGATGAGATTCTTGTCCTGTCCGATCAAGGAATTGCTGAGCGCGGCAGTCACAGCGAATTGCTTGAAAAAGACGGCGAGTACGCTCACCTTTACCGCAGCCAGTTTGAAACTTTTTCAGCCAGCTGAATTCAAGCCCGGGGTCTTTCCTTGCAGGGATTGATCCCGGGCGA
>CAZGCS010000137.1:1478-2792 GCA_964524395.1 uncultured Mageeibacillus sp. | reverse complement strand
CCAACATCAGGCTGTCGCTCATCTCGTTCATCCCGTAAAGGAAAAGAGCCAGTCCTCCGAAGAGGGTTATAACTGCGAAGATATCCATGATCACCCGGCCGGTATCCATTCTGAAAATCCCAACCTTTGCCATTATACTGAAATTCAGCCGCCTTGCGTAGCCTCTTTTTTTCCGTTTAAAAAACGGCCGGTGCTATACTGGACAGTAAGAAAAAGAAAGACAGGATGGCGTCTATGATCACAGTAATCGGCAGCTTGAATATGGACCTGGTCGTGACGACAGACCGGGCCCCCGAAGAAGGTGAGACAGTTACAGGTACCGGCTTCTTTCAATTCCCGGGCGGCAAGGGGGCCAACCAGGCCGTCGCGGCCGCAAGAAGCGGGGCGAAAACCGTCATGGCCGGACGAGTCGGCCGGGATTCATTCGGACAGGCGCTGATCAGCTCCCTGGCCCGGGACCCCATCGATACCTCCCACATTGAGAGTATTGAAGGCGTCCCGACGGGTACGGCGGCCATCACGGTCGACCGGCAGGGCCACAACCGCATTGTGGTGGTGCCCGGGGCCAACGGCATCCTGACCGCCGCGGACATGGAGGCGCTGCGCCCCCTGATCGCCCAATCCAACGTCCTTCTGCTCCAGCTTGAAATCCCCTTTAAGGCAGTGGAGAAGGCCGTCGCCATCGCCAGGCAGGAAGGGGTTTATTGCATGCTCAACCCCGCCCCTGCCGTCAGCCTGCCCCAGGCTTTTTACCAGGAGGTTGACCTTCTGACCCCCAATGAGATCGAGCTTGGTCGCCTGGCAGGCATGCCCACAGAAAGTCCCGGTAACTGGCGGCCGGCCGGCCACGTTTTACTGGACCGGGGACTCCAAACCCTGGTGGTAACCCTGGGTGCCGAAGGCTCCCTGGCCATGGGCAGTCAAACGGAACTTCACCTGCCCGCCTACCGGGTCCGCATGGTGGATTCCACCGCAGCGGGCGACTGCTTCAACGGGGCGCTGGCCGCGGCCATCGATGCCATGATTGAAGCGCAGGGCAAATCCTCCCGGCGGATCGTCTTCAGCCCCGCGGATCTGGCGCCTGCAATTGACCGGGCGACCAGGGCCGCCGCCATGTCGGTGACCCGGCAGGGTGCCCAGCCCTCAATTCCCCTGCAATCGGAAGTCGACCGCTTCGACGACTGGTTCGAGAAACACCGCCTGTGAACCCGCGGCAGCCGGTGATCATGGCCTGCTCAGAAGACGGCCTGCTGATTGACTGCCTTCTGACATACAACCGGCGCGCTTACCGGCCACCCCGCAAGGACCCCGCCG
>CAZGCS010000137.1:0-1378 GCA_964524395.1 uncultured Mageeibacillus sp. | reverse complement strand
GTCTACGTCCGGCCCGGTTTCCTTCTCCCCTCTCACGCGGCCAGCCCCCTCCACCGCAGGCTGTGGGGCATCTTCAAATCAGGCCAGATTGAAAGCATCGGTCTGAACTGGAGTCCCTCCCATCCCGGCTACATCACCCTGGCGGCTCAGACCCCGCTCTACCGGATCAGACGGGTCGCCGCCCACGAAGCCGGCCACCTCTTCGGCCTGGGAGACGCCTACGCCGCCTGGTACCGCTTCTTCTCGGCCGCGCCGGGAACAGAAGGCTACATGATGCGGGACACCTCCCGGGTCCATCCGGACGAACTGGCCATGATGCTTGCCGCCCATACGACGGGCCGCATGTCATACTTCCCCCGCACCTTCCAGCTGCGCAGATTCGGACAAGGCCTTTTCCACGGGCTCATCCAGCCCTTTGTCAAAATCCGGAAAAAGCGTAACACGCAGTAACAGACCCGCTCTCTTCCAGGCCCGTGATTGTCAGGGCTCCTTTTGTGGTTTATGCTGTTGTTCAGCCTTCTTTGAGGGCAATAACTACAATAAGGAGGAACTGACATGCCAGATCAAGAACCGGGCAAGGAACTGCCACAAGCTAACATAAGAAAAGAACAGGTTGTGATGACGACGACAAGCCCCGGCGACGGCAACGGACAGGATATGCACGCCTTCTGGCACAGCAGTTCCCATCTTCTGGCCCATGCGGTCAAGCGGCTTTGGCCTGAGACCAAGCTGGCCATCGGGCCTGCCATCGAGAAAGGCTTCTACTACGATTTTGACCGGGAGGGCGGCTTTTCCGCTGAAGACCTGGCGGCCATCGAAGAGGAGATGAAACGCCTGGTCAAGGCCAACTACAAGATCGAGCGCTTCACCCTGCCCCGGGAGGAGGCCATCGCCTACATCAGGGAACAGGACGAACCCTACAAGCTGGAAATGGTGGAGGCTCTGCCTGAAGGTGAGGAAATATCCTTTTACCGCCAGGGCGACTTCACCGACCTTTGTGCCGGTCCTCATGTCCGCTACACCAAGCAGATCAAGGCCTTCAAGCTGACCAGCGTGTCCGGGGCCTACTGGCACGGCGATGAAAAAAACAAGATGCTGACCCGCATCTACGGGATCTCCTATCCCAAGAAGGAAGAGCTGGACCACTACCTGGCCATGCTGGAGGAAGCCAAGGCCCGCGACCATCGCAAGCTGGGGCGGGAGCTGGAGCTTTTCATGCTGTCGGAAGCCGGGCCCGGTTTTCCTTTCATGCTGCCCAAAGGCATGATCCTGAAAGACCTTCTGGTTGACTACTGGAAAAAGCTGCACAATAAAGCCGGTTACGTCCTGATCCAGACCCCCATGATCCTGTCCAGGACCCTCTGGGAGGAATCGGGGC
>CAZGCS010000136.1:0-2858 GCA_964524395.1 uncultured Mageeibacillus sp. | reverse complement strand
CGGGCAATCTGCTGGCCAAGTCACTGATCTATGGCGGCGGCGCGCGTTCCGCAGGCTTTCTGGCCGGCGCGCGGGCTCCCGTTATCCTGACCTCCCGGTCTTCTTCGACCCGGGAAAAGCTCTATTCCATTGCCTGCTCGGCCTTCATTACTTCCAATGCCCCCTGAAGGAGTCGCGTCACAGTTCATGAAAATTCTGGTCATCAATCCCGGTTCAACGACAACCAAGGTCGCCCTCTTTGAGGACCTGGAGCTTGTCAAAGAGAAGAAAATCAATCATTCAAACGAAGAGCTCGCGCGCTTCGATTCTGTCCGCGAACAGCTTCCCATGCGTGTTGAACGGGTACTTGAGTTTCTGAAAGAAGAAGGGCTGGAGCCGGCCTCCCTGGATGTCATGGTGGCCCGGGGCGGTATGCTTCCGCCTGTCCGGCACGGGGCTTACCGGGTCGATGAAACCCTGGCGGCTACCCTCCTGGATAGTCCGGCGGAAGAACACGCGTCCAACCTGGGCGCGGGGATTGCCCGCCAGCTGGCGGGGGACAGGCAGATCCCCGCTTATATTTACGACTCGGTATCGGTGGATGAGCTCATGCCCCTGGCCCGGCTGTCCGGTGTCAAGGGCTATGACAGGCGCAGCTTCAGCCATGTTCTCAATACGCGGGCGGTGGCACGCAGGATCGCGGATCGTGAGGGTTTTGACCTGGAAGAGGAGAATGTCATCGTGGCTCATCTGGGGGGCGGCATCTCGCTCAACCTGCAATCCAAGGGCAGCCTGATCGATGTTGTATCTGCCGATGAAGGACCTTATTCGACGGAACGCGCCGGCGGCCTTCCCGTCTTCACCACTGTCCGGATTGCCAGGAAGGAAGGCCTTGATGCTCTTTACCGCTATGAGACCGGCCGCGGCGGCCTGCTTTCCTATACAGGTTCGAATGATGCCGTGGCCATCGAGGAAGAGGCCCTGGCAGGCGACGACCGGTCACGTTTGCTTTATGAGGGAATTGCCTATCAGACAGCCAAGGCCATCGGCGGCCTGGCCACGGTCGTTAAAGGCCGGGTGCGGGCCATCATTCTGACCGGCGGCATGGCCCGGTCGGAACTGGTCACCGGGGCGGTCGAAGAGCGCGTCCGCTTCATTGCCCCTGTTTACGTTTATCCCGGTGAGCTGGAGATGGAAGCCCTGGCCGCCGGTGCCCTGCGGGTGATGCGCGGCGAGGAGGAGGCCAGGAATTTCCGGCCCTAGCCTTCAGTCCTCACCCCGGTCGGGGTGCTCCATCATGTCTTCCCAATATTCTTCGATGTTGGCCGCCTGTTTGGCCTTGACGTGCTTTTCGCGTTCCTGGCGTGCCTGCTCGGCAGCCGCCATGGCTTCATTGGGGGTCAGCTCCATGAGGGCGGGGTTGTCAAGGAGCGAGTCGAAGAGTTCCAGGCTCTTGATGAAGTAGTAGCCGTCGCAGATGCGCTCATCCAGAGTGATGTTGAGGTCGATGGTTTTTTTCCATACAACTTCCTCGGTCCGGATGTCGCGGTAGGGTTTGAGGTAAATCCGTCCGATGGCGCAAAAGACGGAGGTGGTCCCGAACTCGTACAGATGATGGAACATGGCGTCACCGCCGATGCTGCCCATGTGGGAGATAAAGATCGAGGAGTAAAGCGGGATCAGCTCCATCAGGGATTTCGGCATCATGCCGTGGAAATCCAGGGCGCGCGCCAGGGCAATGATGAAGCGCTTGACGAAACGGGGCAGCTTGGTGACCATGCCGATGAAACGGTCGTCTTCCTTGCCGGTCGTCCCCTTGATCTGGTCAACACTTTCCGCCATCTTGTCCCTGACGGAAGCCAGGCTGTCGTCACCGTCGAAGCGCACACGCGCGACGGATTCAAGGCCTTCATCGGTCAGGGCTGTCTTGACAACGTAGAGAATATCGAAGGAGTTGTGCTGATAGAGCCGTCGTCCTGCCACGAAACGGTTGAGGTTGGGCCGGCGGCTGAAGGTGTGCAGACAGGCCGCCGAGATGATGTTGAAAACGGTGATCCGTTCGCCTTTTTTTCGTTGCTCACGGATGTATTTCTGCATGTTTTCGACACAATAAGACTTGCTGTAATAGACGGCTGACTCATTTCGGCCCCGCATGATGTAGGGCATGATGTCGCCGATGGGGTCGCGGGTATCGCGGACCAGGGTCCCGTCACTTCTGCGGTAGAACATGGGTCACACCACCTCTTTTCGAATGCGGGGCCTGCCGGTGTCTCCCAACCCGGCCGTCTGCCCCGGGGGGCCGGAATTTCCGGTACATAATAACACACAGGCGTGAACCATCCGTGTATCGGCTTTGTAATATGTGTATCGTCCACAGGCATCTGCTCTATGGTATTTTAGGAGGGAAAATGGATTGACACTGAGGTCGATCTGTTTTAAAACGTAAAAAAACGGAGTTATTAGCGGAAGATGAAGCATCTTGTCGGCTGGAAAGCATTTGTGCTGCTTGTTTTAACCATCATATTCATGGCGACTGCCATTACTGCTTTTTCCTGCCGGCGTTCCATGAGGCCTCCGACAGACGGGCTTGATTTAACTGCGACCACGACTTCCACGACGACTTCCGGAATGACGACCACAACCACGGCCACAACCACTACAACGACGGAAACCACGACAACGGAACCTGAAATCATTTACCACTACTCGCACATGATTGTCTTTTTGGACATCCAGCGGGTCGTCTTCTTCCACACGCCGGCGGACGGGCCGCCTGTTGCCGAGGTTTCGCTTCGCATTTCAACGGGCTTAAAGAAGGGATCGACGCCAACAACACCCAAGGACAAGCCCTTCATCCTTTCAGGCTATACGCCCAGGCA
>CAZGCS010000135.1:0-2891 GCA_964524395.1 uncultured Mageeibacillus sp. | reverse complement strand
GACTTTCGCTCCCAGGCCGTCGGGATGGCCTGCTTTCTTGCCGGGTCGTGGGGATCGTCCGGGTCAATCAGGGTCAGGTAGTAGGGGGTGATGGCCATGCGAAACTGCTGGAGCGCTTCCTTGACACCCTCCGTCTCCTCTGCGGTCAGGGTTATCAGATCCGTTAAGCCTTCCAGGCTGGTAACCCTGTTTTTCACCTGCCACTGCCAGCTGTTCCAATCCTGATCGGAAACACCGGGAAAAAGGATGGCCCGCCTGGACTGCCCTGCTTTATTGATGTATTTTTCTTCCGCCTTCATTGCCTTGTCCTTTACAGATAAAGAGTCTCAAAGATTTTGCGCAGCTCCTCACTTTCCCGGACGACCTGGAGTGAGAACTCGGCATGGTTCTTTGTGTAGCCGTTGCCGACGATCATGGTGACATCCTTGCCAACCCCTTCCGCTCCGAGTGCCGCGCGTGTGAAACTTGTCGCCATGCTGAAAAAGTAAACGATGCCGCCTTCCCTGGCCGGCAGGATGGATGACATTTCCGTTCCGTCAATGTTGACCACATTGATCACCACGTCGTACTCACGGCCACCATTCAATGCCAGGGATTTTTCCAGTACTTCGACCGGATTCTGGGCGTTGGCCACAAAGAAGGAGTGCACCAGCTTGTTGTCCAGAAGTGTCTTCTCAGGCCGGTCGTTGCGGCTCATGCCGACGACATTGCCGCAGGGGCCGACACGTTTCATGGCTTCGTAGCCGCAAAGCATGCCACTCTTGCCGCCGGCGCCCAGGATCAGCACACTGTCGCCCGGCTGGACGATCCGCGCTGTCTGGGCGGGCGCGCCCGCCACGTCAAGAACGGCCAGGGCCAGGTTCTCGCTCATATCGCCGGGAAGTCTGGCATAAACACCGCTTTCAAAAAGGATGGCCTGGCCTTTGATCTCAACCCGCTCAACCTCGGGATGGACCGCTGTGATCTCATCAATGTGCAAAGGCGTCAGGGAGAGAGAGACCAGGGTCGCAATGCGATCCCCCGCTTTGAGATCGCGGTCCCTGAGAGCCGGTCCTACCCGGGCGACGGTTCCCATCAGCATGCCTCCCGATCCGGTTACCGGGTTTTGCATCTTGCCGCGCTCATTGACAATTTCAATGATCTTGGCCTTCAGCCGTCTTTCATCGCCCTCTGCTTCCTCCCACAGCTGACGGAAACTTGCCGCGTCAATGTTGAGTGCTGACACGTCAATCAGAATCTCGTTGTCGAAAATCTCCATTTTGTTGTCGATTTTCTGCGCCGCCTGCGGCAACAAGCCCTTCGGTTCCAACACGCGGTGCGCGCCGTATCTGTCCCCCATGGTCATGCAGTTATCCCTTTCTTACTTCAAGATGTTTTCATTTTCAGAATCTCGCGCGCTTCATCAGGCGTCGCGATTTCAAGATTCATTTCGTGCGCAATACGGACCAGCCGTGCGACCAGCTGCCCGTTACTGCTTGCGTTGACACGGCGGGCATACTGTAAATTGTCCTCAAAACCTGTCCGCGGATGTCCGCCCATGGCCATGGCCATGACATTCAGGGGCAGCTGGTGACGGCCCATGGCGGTGACGGTGAAAGTTGCGTCCTGGGGCAGTGAGTGGCGAAGAAAGATAAGATCGCGCGGCGTTGCGGCGGCACCTCCATTGACCCCCAATACAATATTGAAGTGAAGCGGCCGGTCGATGCAGCCCTGGTTGACCAGGCGCATGGCCATGTCAATGTGGCTCTTATCAAAGCATTCAAGCTCCGGTTTGATCCCTCTCTCGCGCATCCTGGCCGCAAATTCGATGATCATGTTTTCCGTGTTGACGAAAATCTCGTCGCCTCCGAAGTTCATGGTGCCGCAATCCAGGCTGGCCATCTCAGGGTCGAGCTCGGTCGGCTGCAGCCGCTCCTCGGCGGTCATGCCGGTGGCGCCGCCCGTCGAAGGCTGAATGATGACATTGGGACAGGCGTTCCGGATGGCGTCAATCAGAAGCCGGAAACGTTCACGGTCCTGGGTCGGGGAGCCGTCATCGTGACGCGCGTGCAGGTGGATAATGGCCGCGCCGGCATCTGCTGCAGATTTTGCCTCGCGGACAAAGTCTTCCACCGAATAGGGAACAGCGGGGTTCATCTCCTGGGTGACCTCCGCCCCGCTGATGGCGGCAGTGATGATAACTTTTGACATGCAGTCTCCTCTCTTTACTTGCGTTGCTTCGCTTTCGGGGTAATACAGGTGCCGGTTGCCCGGCAGACCAGAACGGGTTCGTCCAGAAGATCGGCCGCTGAATCAGACAGATCGGGCCGCGGCGCGATCACCCGCCAGGCCTCAAAGCGCATTTTGCGCGATGAATTGCCTTCCTCCTCGATCCAGCCTTTGGCTTCAATGAAGTCGCCGGCCATGACAGGAGCCAGGAAATCGACACTGTCATAGGCGCGAAAGAGACCTTCATCGCCGTCGCGGCGGATCAGAAGTTCGGTCGCAACATCGCCGAACAATTTCAACATATGGGCTCCGTCAACCAGACCTCCCCCGTAATGTGCATCTTCTGCGCCAATGCGGACGCGGATCGTGGCTTCGATCATGATTCATCTCCTTCATCAATTTTCACCCGGGAAAAAAATAAGCGCCGCCTATTTTTCTCAAAATACGCATAGCGCTTCATGCTCTTGCATGACAGTAAACCGCCCTTGGTGCGGCTTACCAGGTACAACCGCCAGGGATCCTGCGGAAGCCCTTCGGCAACGAACACTTCAATGCGGTCCCGATCCCGGGTTGGCCGCCGCATCTACCCATTCGCTGCGCCTCTATTGTCGTTTGGTTTTCAAAATCCAGGTGATCAGGTCCGGGCCGGCCGCAACATAGAGGTGCTGCTTACCGGCAGAGTG
>CAZGCS010000134.1:0-2894 GCA_964524395.1 uncultured Mageeibacillus sp. | reverse complement strand
ATTTCAAGCGCCTGATCAATGAGCTTGCGCAGGCCGGGGACTCTTTCAGGATCGACCGGCAGGGTGATTTCCGGCTTATCCTGGGAAGCCGCTGATCCGGGCGGCAGTTCCAGACTGACACGGATCAGGCAGGGGGACCCGGCGGCCAGCTCAGCTAAAGCATGGTCACCTTGCTCCCTCAGGGATAAAACGATGTAACGGGTCACATCCTGCATCAGGGACTCAAAGGGGTAAGCCTCCTCCTCCCTGGCAGCCAGGAGCGGATGGATCCACGCTTCTTTGTCTGCGGCAGATGCGTAGGGCGTAACCTCCAGTCTGTAGGTAACATGGAACTTGTCAACAGCCGCATAATCGCTCAGCTCAGCCATGAAAAAACGGTCATTCTGTCTGAGCAGCTGCAGGTAGTCGGGATTGTTGGCGTAGAGGGGCAGGGTCAGCGACCGCTCACAGCGCCGCCCGTCCTTTGTTTCAAGGATCAGATGTGTCTCAGGCAAATGGGGGTAATAGATCTCCTTTCCGCAATAGGGAAGGGTGAAAGGATTTTTAAGCCGCACAAAATCGCGTGACTGTCCCTTGCTGGACAGGGTGCGGGGCAGGTCAAGGCCCGGATTGTCAGATGAAAGGACCGAGCGGTAAATTCCGGCCAGGAGGGCAAGATCCTGATCTGCCGTCAATTCGAACAGAAAAGGTCTGCTTTCCTCCCGTGAAAAGGGTGAAAAATAAGCTCCCGAATAGTAAATACCTGCCCGCTTCAAGCCGCCAGCCTCCGGCAGTCTGGTTGAGAAGCCGCCGGCGCCCGTCATGACGATCGAAAGCCAGATGGCGTAAGGCAAGCCTGCCGCCAGTGCGGCAGGCATCATGGACCGCCAGCGGATTTTTCCCTTGCTGCCGATCAGATTGAAGATCCAAAGGGACAGGAAGAAGCCAAGAACCGTGCCGATCAGAAAGGGTGCGGGGGAAAGGTTGACCGGCGTGAACTCGGAAGCCGTCGTCCATACCCGCAGATAGTGGGCCCCGTAACCTCCCAGCAGGGAGAGGGTGACCACGCCCATCCATTGAATCAGCAGGAAGGGCCAATTGACGGAACCCCCGCCTGAGCTGTAACCGGCCTGCCTGGAGCGGAACAAGCAAAAAGCAAGGAAGGTCATGCCCAGGGTCATCAAGCCCAAGGGCAAGTGGTAGTGCGCCAGTCCTCCTGTAAAAATGGCGGGTGAGAAGAGCTGTAATAAAACGACCAGCCAGGAAGACGGCACTTCCAGGGCTGTCACAAGGGGGTTGATGAAGCCCGGCAAAAACTGACTGGTGGCATCACTGAAAGAAAAAAGCATGAGCGGCCAGATGATGTTGAGCATGACGAAGAAACCAAGGGCGGTCAGGGCTTTCTCCGTGATCAGGTAACAGACTTCCAGGAGAAAAAAGAAATAGAAGATCCTGATGAGGAGGCCGGCATAACTGATCCAAATATCGGAGGGAGAGGGGGTGTAGTCATACCACCCGGGTTCGGTTTGGGGCAGCAGCCTGGCGAGAATGGTATTCAAGCCCATGATGACAAGCGAAGGCCCCGCCAGATGCACCAGGGCACTCAGGTTGAGCCAGGCGAAGAGTTTCGGCCGGCTTGAGGGCAGTGAAAAATAGAAGTCCGTCCGATCCATCCGGTGGACGAAACCGAAGAATTGGTGTACCAGAACCAAGCTCATGACCATGAGCACGAAACCGTTAAAAAAATGAGTGGTAACCGGCCAGAGGCTCCGCTCTGACAGCAGCGGAAGGGTGGTGAAGATAAAGAGGAAGATCAAAGGCAGGAACCAAAGTGCGGCAGGTTTCCGCCAGGCCAGGGAAGCAGCCACACGATTCGCTTTCGCTTGCAGGTCATGCATTTTCATTCAATACCCGCTTTCTTTACCAGGGCTTGGCAGCAGGTGCCAACCATAGACAAACAAGGCCGGTCATCAGGGCGAAGAGCGTGAGTCCCGCCAGAACAGGAAGGATTTCTTTCGTGATCTTTGACTTTCGCAGCTGTTTGCCGCTGATGACGGTGGACACGACCTGTCCCAGCAGGGCTCCTGCGGCCAGGCCCATGTAAAAGACAGGTGAACGTAAACCGCTTGCCTCTTCGGCGAACAGGCCATGGACGAAACTGCCCAGCAGGGTTCCCCCCGACAGGACAAAAAACGGTTGCAGGACAGGGTACCATGGAAGCTGCCCGATTCGAACGCCGGCGTACTCGGCGGGCCTTTTTTTGTAAAAAAACCAGGCCATGATGCTCCAGAAAACAATCATGACCAGAGACTGCCAGGCTGAAAGAGGCTGGAAGATGGAGATGAAGAGGCGGGAAGCCGGAGCCAGGAGCCAAAGAATGTCCGTTTCCAGATCGGTAAGCCGGTTGGTCATCCCGAGTATAAGAAAGATTGAGGAAGTCCAGGCGAATTGAATGCCGAGGCAAGTAAGAATGGCATCCAGGAGAGTACCTGACAAAACCAGGAAAACGAGGCTGAAGGCAAGCAGTTCCAATGTTGCAGCGAAAAGTTTCAAATAGGCTGTCGAATAGGTGAGAAAATGTGCTATCTTGCCCCAGCCGGCAAAAACGGCAAGGGTCGCCACCGCGTTGACGGCAAAAATGAAGGAGAAGGCTGCCAGAAGCGCCAGTGCCCTGCCTAGAAACTGACGGCCGCTTCCCAGGGGCATGCTGGCTTCCCTGTCGACCGCATTTTGAAGATAAAGGGTGCGAAACCCGGCACTGGCCAGCACAGCAACTGCCGAAAGAGAGATCAAGGCCAGGATGAAATGAAGAGGCCAGAGCACCTGATTAAGATTCTGCTCACTGAAGGCAGGCTGAAGGAAGTTGTAAGACGAAACCAGTGTCAGGTAGTTGTCCCTGCCGATGATAAGAAGCG
>CAZGCS010000133.1:0-2912 GCA_964524395.1 uncultured Mageeibacillus sp. | reverse complement strand
GCGGGTCGTTTTTATTGGTCAGCACACCCAGCTTGAAGCCCATGCCCGCAACCTGGTCCAGCATTTCCAGAATACCTTCGAAAGGCTCCGCCCGCCGGTTTGTTTGGGTGGGCATCAATTCACGATAGAGCCGTTGCGCCTCATCAATTGTGGCACGATCTTCGACGCCCGCGGCCGCCATCATCTGTTCGACAAACACCCTGGCGCCCCTGCCGAGAAAGGTCCGAACCTCATCTCTGTCAAAATGCGGCAAGCCCAGGTGATCCAGCGTTTCATTACAAGAGATCAGAATGGACGGCAAGGTATCCAGCAAGGTTCCGTCGAGATCGAAAATCGCAGCCCGCTCTTTTCTTTTCTTTAAAAACAACATATGGCTCTCCTGTAATCGTGTACTGAAAAGGCGCCCGCTTTTTCCGGCAGGCGCCCTGGTGGACGATAAGAGATTCGAACTCTCGACCTCTGCGATGCGAACGCAGCGCTCTCCCAGCTGAGCTAATCGCCCGGGTCACGCCCGGGTTATCCCGGACGCCAAGTCATTTTATCACAAGTCAGTTCTTTGTCCAGCGCTTCGTGATACTGACTCATCCGTAGATCCGTCCGATCAGCCAGTGGGTAAACCTGACAGGCAGAAGTTTGAAAAGAAGCAGGACCAGCCGGTAGTAGAATCCCAGACCGTATAAGGGTTTTGGAAATTTTTTCTTGACGATCCGGACGATCCTGGAGGCGATGACCGCAGGCTGCGTACCTCCCCGTTCGTCTCCCTCCATGCGGGCAACCGACTGTTCACAGCGCTCCCCGTAAGCGGTGACGGGGCAGCTATCCTTGACCCGGTTGTCAGGAAATGAAGTTGCCACATCGCCGGGCATGACCGCAATGGCCTTGATTCCGAAGGCCCTCAGCTCTGAATTAAGCGCCAGCGCCAACATGTTAAGGCTGGCTTTGGTGGCAGAATAAAAACTCTGATAGGGCAGGGACACGACGGCTGCCACCGAACTTGTCAGCACGATGCGGCCCTTATTTGCCCTGAGAAAAGGAATGCAGCGCCGAACCACCTCTGCGGACGAGAAGAAATTGAGATCGAACTGCCGCACGACTTCCGATTTCGGTGTATCGGCGATGGCACCCGCGATGCCGAAGCCTGCGTTGGAGAAAACCGCGTCCAGCACATCCGTCCGCAAGGCGACGGCTTCGAAGGCACGGGCCAGGGAGAACTCATCCGTAATATCACAGGAAATCTGATGCAAAATCCCGCCCGCGCGGTAGGATTCCCGTGGAAGAAGGGTCCTCGATAAACTGATCACTTCACTCCCTTCACAAAGCAGGCGGTCGACGATGGCTTTGCCGATTCCGGAACTCCCTCCGGTCACCAACACCTTTTCAAGCTTTGACATAATCATTCTCCTCTCAGGCGGCCGAAGGGAAAGCGGCCCAGGGGCGTGTAGGCAAGATGTCCTTCGACATGCTGTGACCAGAACAAGACGACTTCCCGAGCCGTAAACTCACGGGGGCGGTCAAAAACGGTGGTAAAAGCGGCGGTATTGAGAAAAGCACCTGAGGCATCCCGGGCCAAAGTCAGATGCGGGGTGTAGGGGCGCCGCAGGCCGGTCCGGATGCCGATGGTGGACAGGGCCTCCATTTCTGCCTGGCGGTAAGCTTTGAGGGCCTGATCAGGGCGCAGATGCCATACGATCAAATCTCCGCCGTGCCTGCGCCGGAAGAGCCCTCCCTCCGTGGCGGAGATGCGGGGAGGAACCTCTCGGTCCAGCGCTTTCAACAAAGCTGTGATCTCTTTCTCCTTCTTTGTCTCCCCGATAAAATTGAGTGTCAGATGCAGTCTGTCCGGCGGAATGAAACGCCCTTTGACACCCTGTCTTTTCAGTTCGAGACAGCATGACCCGATGGCGCCAAGCCAGCTTTCAGGCAATTCAATGGCAGTAAAGAGTCTTTTCTCACCGGTTCCCATGCGCTTATTCTGACACAAGACGGCCAAAAGAAAAACGAGCCCTCCGAAATACCGGAAAGGCCCGTTCTTTTATGCTTGTGTCTCAATCAGCCAAGCAGGGACCGGATCCAGCCAAGCAGGTTGAAGCGTGCGAACACCGCGCCCATGACAAGTGAAACAACCGACATGATCTTGATGAGAATGTCAAGCGAAGGGCCGACGGTATCTTTCAGCGGGTCGCCAACCGTGTCACCGACGATGGCATGTTTATGTTCCTCTGAGTCCCTGCTCAAGCCCTCGACTCCACCCACTTCAATGAACTTCTTGGCGTTATCCCAGGCGCCACCGGCATTGCCGGTAAAAAGCGCCAGCATGATGGCCGAAAGGGTTGAGCCGATCAGGAGTCCCGCGACAAAGAGGGGGCCGAAGATAAATCCCGAGATGACCGGGAAAAGGACAGCGAAAAGCGCGGAAACCCTCATTTCCTTCAAGGCGCCTTTTGAGGAGATGGCAATGCAGGTTTCATAATCCGGCAGGACTTCACCTTCCAGCAGTCCCTTGATCTCACGGAACTGCCTGCGGACCTCGACGACCATGACACGCGCTGTCTTGGTGACCGAGTCAATCAACATGCCCGAGAACATAAAGGGCAGGGCGCCGCCAATGACGAGTCCGACCAGGGTCAGGGGCTGGATGGCATCCAGGATAATCCGTTCCGTGGGGGGAGTGAAAGTGAACAGGTAGGAGGAAATCATGGACAGGGCGGCCAGAGCGGCTGAACCAATGGCAAATCCCTTGCCGATGGCGGCCGTTGTATTGCCAACAGCATCCAGTGTATCGGTGATCTGCCTGACCTCATCATCCAGGAAGCTCATCTCGGCGATCCCGCCGGCGTTGTCGGCAATGGGTCCGTAAGTATCGACCGACACGGTCGCCGTGACAAAGGACAGCATGCCCGTCGCGGCCATGG
>CAZGCS010000132.1:0-2952 GCA_964524395.1 uncultured Mageeibacillus sp. | reverse complement strand
GCATCGAGGCCGGACTTCTCAGGTGAAGTTCCCTTCCCGGTCGCAGTATACCGGGCAGCAATCTTCACCGTCTCTGCTTTCATTCACACACCCGAAGGCGTGCAAAAAGGCGCAAGTGGAAGTATACATGATGGCCGGTCAGAATGCAACCGTTCCTTTTCTCATGGTTTGAGCAATTCAAGTGCTTTCTGCAGCTGGGTGTCTTCCTCCAGGCTGCGCTGATTGGGCGCCTTCACTTCGACTTCCGCCGGCAATTCAACGGGATAGTCCGGCGTGAGACCGACTCCCTCCACTGACTCACCCTTGGGCAGGAAATACTCGAAGCCGGTGATCTGGACGGCGGAATGATCGCTGAGCTCCCACATCATGGTACCCACACCTTTTCCGAAGGACTGCTCGCCTACAATGACGGCTCTTCCCAGATCACGCATGGCTCCGGCGAAGAGCTCGCTGGCGCTGGCCGAATATTTGTTGAGCAGAATGACGAATTTCATGTCATCGGAGACCAGCGCTGCCGTCCTGGTCTTCCATTCATCTTCATAGGCATGGCCATCCTCGCGGCCCTTGATGGTAGCCACGGTTACCGGCGGCAGGAGGACATCCAGCATGTTGACGCATTCGTGGGCGTAGCCTCCCCCGTTGTTTCTCAAATCAATCACCAGACTGGAGGCTCCCTCCTGCATCAAATCCAGGACAGCATTTTCAAAATTCTCTGCCGCGTGATCGGAAAACTCTGTCAGATGAATATAGCCGACCTCCTGGTCCAGCATGCGATAGCGTACGGACACATTGGTGATCCCGCGCCTGGTAATGGTCAATGTTCGCTCCCTGTCTTCCACAGGCCGGTAAATGACCAGGGTGACCGGTGTTCCTTCCTCTCCCCGGACGTGAGCGGCCAGCTGACCAACGTCCTCAAACTCCGATGCAGGAAGGCCGTCCACCGACACGAAAATGTCGCCGACGTAGAGCCCCGCGCCCTCTGCCGGGCTGTCGGGAATAATATCATTGACCACGTATGATCCGTCGCGATCCCGCATGACGATGGCACCAATCCCCACGTATTCGCCTGTCATGGAGTCCGCGACCGACTCATGATACTCAGGAGTCAGGTAAAAGGTATAGGGGCTGCCCATCTGGTCGATGAGACCCACGGTCATCCTGTCGATCATTTCGGCATCGCTGAATTCCTGGAAATAATTCCCCTGAAGCAAGTTATAGACGGCAGAGAATTTTTCCAGGGCCTCCTCCACCCCTTCCAAATCCGTGAATGTAAGCGTTTGACCGTCCGGCTTTACTTCCGGTTCGCGTGGACTTGTTTGCGCGGGGGTATCTTGCCGCCCGTTTTCCTGTCCACCGCGAATGGCATCACCGTAGAACAGATAACCCGCGGCGGCTGTCAGGACAAAAGTCAGCGAGGCTGTGACCAGGACGGCCAGAAAGACAGGCCAGAATACTTTACGCCTGGTTTTTTCTTCCCTGGGCTTCTCTTCTTCCGGTGCCTGAATCATCTGACTGTGCAGGTACTGATCCACTTGTTTTTCCTGGTGGTTTTCCATTTTATCCTCCGGCGGCCCTCTGATTGCGGCCCGCTGTTAACGTCTTGATAATGGTCGGTTTCAATGATACTACACCATCAAAAACTGCCGTAAAACACGGCAGTCATCAACCAGCTTCCGACACTTATCCGGGGTTTCAGCCTGTTTTCTTAAAGTAATTCATGGGATTATGCGGCGTACCGTTCACACGGATTTCAAAGTGGAGGTGGGGACCCGTCGAGTTGCCGGTATTGCCCGAGTAGCCGATTACCTGGCCTGCACTGACCGACTGGCCTATCCTGCAATTAAGACCGCTCAGGTGGGCATAGCGCGTCTGATAGCCATTATTGTGGTCGATCATGACCACGGTTCCATAACCGTCATTCCAGCCTGAGCTTGCGTAGGTTACGACGCCATTGGCCATGGCAACAATCTTGGTTCCCTGGGGCGCCGCTATATCCGTCCCATAATGGTAGCGGCCGAATTGCGGCCTGTAGCCGAAATGGGAAGATATATAGTGCTGGCCGGGGATGGGCCAGATAAAACCTGCTGTACCAACGTGAGCCGAAACTGTCTGGGTAGCAGCAGGAGCCGCCGGTTTTGAAGCCGCCTGTGCGTCACGGTTCAATTGCGCTTCTTTTTGCCGTGAGATTTCGAGTGAATTGGAGACCCTGTTCAGCTCTTCCCTGGTCATGGAAACCTGTTGCCTGATCGCGTTCATGGCCTCATCAGCCTCCCTGACCAGTGCTGCCATTTCTTCATATTGAAGTTTGGCGTCGCTGGACAGCTGTTCCGCAAGAACCGACGCTTCTTCGAGTTCAAGAAGCGCCTGTTCGTCTGCTTCGGTCACCAGCTTCATAAAACGCAAGGTGGTGAAGAAACCCTGCAGGCTGTCAGACGTAAGCAGCATACTGATCATGGATTGCCGGTTCCAGGCGTACATCTGCGCGACGCGCTCCTCGTACTCCTCCATCTTGTTCTCGTAATCGTGCTGGGCCTGTACGCAGGCTGCCTGATTCATCTCAAGCACCATCAGCGCCGCTTCCTTTTGTTCAAGGGCGGTATCATAGAGGGCACGCTGTTCCTCACTGCGTTGTTCCAAATAGGCGAGATCACCCGAAAGCTTATCCTTTTCACCGGCCAGCTGTTTACGGTTAGACCGGACTGAATCGAGCTGCTTCTGGATCTCAGCCAGCTGATTCTGGCTGCTGCCGGAAGCGGCAGAAGCGTAGGAAGGCATCAAAAGGACAAATGAGAGGATGGATAAGACAGCCAGCAGAGAGGCCAGGACACGAAAGATCCCCCGATTGGAAAAACGATGGTACTGCATGTGCGCTCCTTTGACTATCCGCACCGGTGAAACGGTCCTCATTATTTTATCACAAGATATTTGGCAGAAAGCAGGGGAATATTTTCG
>CAZGCS010000131.1:0-3010 GCA_964524395.1 uncultured Mageeibacillus sp. | reverse complement strand
GCCATGGTGGCTTCGATGGCCTCTTCCGACCGCTCGAAGTATAAATCCAGGATGGACTCGTCTGTTCTGCCCTTATCCGTCGCCACGGTCCCGCAATCCCTGCCCTTGAAGTAGTGGGGGGCCTGTCACCCCCTGGCAGAAATTGTAACACGGGGCAGCAGGTCAAGACCTATTCCCCTTTGGGATTGCGCAGGATCCCGACAAAGAGGGGCGCTCCCGCCTCATCGGTGATCAGGTAGAGGAAGGGGCGGTTCAAAATCAGCTCCACGGTCTTGATTTCATCCTGCACCAATGCGCCGGAATCCCGCATCATGATCTCGGTATAACCGGCTGCCTCCACCCCTTTTTCGTCCAAAGCGATGTAGGTCTCCTGGCTGATGGAGCTGACTTCGGCGTCCATATCCAGCATGGCGGAAAAGTTGGGACTGCCCTGGACCATGGCAGTCAAGCCCAGTTCTTCCATGTCTTTCAAAATATCCATCCTGGTCCGGTAGCTGAACTTGGGAAGTTCGATCACCAGGTCCGCCCTTTGCCATCCTTGCGACTGCAGGCTGGCAAGAAAGAGTGGATCCGCCAGCAAGTCCTCCGGCGTCAGACCCTGGCTGGGCAACACAAAGCGTATATGGCCGTTCATCAGGGGCAGCTGACCTGCGGTAAAGCGGTCAGTCTCCAGAACTGAATGGGATTCAAATCTGCCCCTCAGGTAGGAAACCTGATCCAGGGTCTCCTCCACGCCGTAGAAAAGATCCTCCCTGATAGCTTCTTCCTGGAAAGGCTCGAGCCAGTCGGCTTTGAAGTAAACGGTGTTCATCAGAACCAGCAGGAGCAGCGGATCACTGACATCAATATCCGGCTTGATCTTGCCCCGGGTCTGCTCCTCTACCCAACGGCTCATCCGGTCCGGTGTCCTGGGATCGGCAAAATCAACAGCGAAGGCAGAGGCGTAGAAATGGCCGGCCATCTGGTCCAGCCAGGCCTGTTTGACCCCGGCGCCTTCTCCTCCCACCAGATCCTTTCTGGCCCAGAAGGCATTGGCGATCTGTTCCGCCGCGCCTTCACCGTCCACGGTCATCAGGGCGTAGAGATTACGCAATTCCTCGCCGATTTTTGTCCGGTCCGTCGCTTCCAGAAAGCCACGCAGATCATTTTTGGTTTGCCCGGCTGACCCGGCTTCCAGCATGGCCAGGGCGTAGTAGAGGCTGACGGGCGAGTAAAGGGTATTCTGACCCGTCTCACTTTTCAGGACCGGACCCGACGTCTTGCCGGCAAAGGTCCAGAGGGAACGGCGGAAATCCTCCGATACATCCTCGTAAAAGACACCCTCTTTAATGGCCCCCGGTACCACCAGGGTATCCGCCCTCACAGGGCTCCCCTTTGATTGGCCAGCCTGACAGCCGGCCAGTGCCATCACAGTCAGAAGAACTGCTAACATCAAGGCGGTTTTCTTTTTCATTGTCATCACTCCTTGTCGGGGTCTCCCTTTTTTTCTGACGTCAGGGCTCCACCATGGTTACACCCGGATTGCGGATGATCCCGACAAAGAGCGGCGCGCCCGCCTGGTCCGAGATCACGTAGATAAAGGGACGGTTGAGGTGGATCTTGATTTTTTCCGTCTCCTGGGGCGCCGCTGAGCCTGCCATATGCACTTCCGTGTAGGCAGCCGCTTCAATGCCCTTTTCATCCAGGGCGATGAAGGCCTCCTGACTGATGCCGCTGACCCAGATTTCCCCGTCATACATGGCCGAAAAATCGGGATTGTCGGTCACGGTGGCAGTCAGGCCCAGGCCGGCCATCTTGTCCAGAACATTGATCCTGTTGCTGTAAGTAAATTGCGGCAATTTGAAATCGATGTCGAAAAAGCCGGGCTCCGTCTCCCGCAGGTCGGACAGGAAGGCGGGATCCTCCAGGAGGCTTTCCGGAGTCAGCCCCTGGGCAGGCAGGATAAAATCAATGGATCCGCTCTTGAGCTGGACAGAAGTGGACACGAAACGGTCCGTCCGGACTGCCGGGTGCTGTTTGAAGAGCCGGGTCAGATACGAGGCTTCCAGAGCCATTTTCACCTCTCCGTAGAAAGGTTCATTCACCACCTCCGGATCAAATAAGTCCGCCCACTCGGCCTTGAAATAGAGAGTGTTCATCAGAACCAGCAGAAGGAGCGGATCGCTGACGTCGATCTGTGGCTTGATTTTGCCCTTGGTCTGCTCTTCCACCCAGCTGCTCATCTTTTCGGATGTGTCAGCATCCGTGAAATCGACAGCAAAGGCGGACGCGTAAAAGTGGTTGGCCATCTGCTCCAGCCAGTCATCCTTGAGTCCTTCTTCCCTGCTGGCCAGAAGTTCCTTCCTGATCCAAAGAGCGTTGGCCACCTGCTCGATCGAACCTTCCCTCACTTCAGCCATGAGGGCGTAGAGCTTGCTCAATTCTTCCCCGATAGGTGCATCACCGGCTGCCATCAAGACACGAAGATCCGCCTTGGTCTTCCCTGCCGCACCCGCCTCCAGCATGGCCAGGGCGTAATAAAGACTGAGCGGCGAATAAAGTGAATTGACATGTGATTCGGCCTCCAAAGCCGCGCCTGATGTCTTGCCGGCGAAAGTCCACAGCGCTTGCCTGAAGTCCTCAGAGACATCGGAATAATAGACATCCTTCCTGACTTCCCCCGGCACCACCAGGGTGTCCGCGTAAACTTCTTTTCCATTTTCAGGTATGCTTGCATCCGTTGAAGGCGCAGGCTTTGCGCTCTCCACCGGCTCTGTCACCCCACAGCCCATCAGGGACGTGGTCAGGATCAGAAGGCCCATCAGTATTGCCAAAGCTTTTTTCATTGGATTTTCCTCCTTAGGATTGGGCGGGGTTTCTTACGACCCCCACAAAGAGTGGTGCACCTGCCTGGTCGGTTATGACGAAGAGGAAAGGGCGGTCAAGATGCAGGTCCATGTGATCGGCCGGGGTCACGGGCATTGATTCAACGATCCCGATTTCCGTATAGGCGGCTGCTTCAACACCCTTC
>CAZGCS010000130.1:0-3037 GCA_964524395.1 uncultured Mageeibacillus sp. | reverse complement strand
CCTTGGCCGATACCACCAAACTGCCAGTCATGTCCTATTTCCTGAACAACGGACAAGTTCAGTCCATGCTCAAGCATCGGTTCAAATTGGGTAAATAGCACCATTTTTGCAGGGCAACCCTGAAAGTCAGGTCTCATAAACAATAGGCAAGGGTACCGCGTTTGTCAAGTTATCGGGGTGGGCAATCGCATGAAGATGACCGGCTTCTATTTGAATATTTTGGGTGGAACGGCATTCACGGAAGGCAGATTTTATGTAAAGATGACCGGCCGCGCCTCACGGATCAGCCATACGATCCGCTCCTTGACATGCCGTCCCGTCGCCTGAGAAATGGCCTCGGTGTAGGAATCGATCTGAATTCCATAGCGTTCCCGAAGCCAATCGTCACTGCCGGCTACCAGGCGATCTGTTTTGAAGTCAACCAGAACAGCCTGACCATCCTCTTCTACAAACCAGAGGTCAATCATGCCCTGAACCAGGCTGGTTTCGTCAGATGGGAAGGTTGGATCCAGCCGGTTTGAGGGGAGGGCGAGTGTAAAAGGCATTTCCCGGTATACTTTACCGCTTCTGTCTTCAGCCCTGATAATCCGGCCGGCAAGTTCGCTATCCGCCCAGCCGACTGCTTTGTCCGCGAAAGACAGGGCGGCCTGACGCTGCTTCTCCGTTATGGTATGGGCACTTACCAGCTGATCGAGCTGCTTCGTGAAACTTTCCACGGCAAGGTCAAAGTTTTTGCCCCGCAAGGGCCGGGGGTCGAGAAATTGAAAAACAAGGTGCATGGTTGTGCCAAGCCGGGCTCCCTGGTCTTCCGATGCTTTTTCTTTGGTCCGCAAAGTCAAGGGTATATCGGCTTTTTCGAGTTTTGCCGACGCGCTGTTCCCGCTGAGTTCCCATAAGGGCTCATGCAGCCTGTCATCGCCCTGAAAACTTGTTTGCAGCTCCAGCCCCAGACGCTGCAGCCCGCTAACGGTGACCTTGGCCGGGGTCATGGCGGCTTTTCGAAAAGGGATCCCGGCTCTGAGAAGTTGGAGGGGTGTCCATCCAGACTCCTCGGAAGAATCGTCATCTCTTGCCGGGGCCGGGAGGCCAGTATCTTCATGCTTGTCAGCGGGCCCGTCCTGCTGAAACGCCGGCGCGTCCCGGATAAGCTCCTTCCAGGGAGTGACACGCACGGTCTGGATGACCGGGGGCAATCCCGTATCCAGCGAGCGGGGCGGTGACTCCCCGGTCAAGGAGGTGATTTGCAGGGCCAGGGCAGGGTATCTGGCGGCCAAATAGGCCAGCAGGAGTTCTGCGTCATTCTTCAGTTTCGCGGTCACCCCGGAGGGTATGATGGCACGGCCGGCCCGTTCCTTGTGTTCCAGATCCTTCGTCTGACGCCGGATCGTTTCCATGATATTGTCGTAGGCCGGCTTGTCTCCGAGCGACTGCTGATCCACGGGCCAGAGCAGGTAAAGGCCATGGATGGCGCGCGTCATGGCGACATAAAGCAAACGCCAGGCCTCCGCCCTGTCCCGGTTGGTTTCAGCGATAAGCGCTGCCTCATGCAAGGGATTGTTGACGACCGTCATCCCCTCCGCGGCAATGGTCGCGCTGGAGAGCCCTTCATGCTCAGACAGAAGTATGACTGGTTTCGCCTTCCGGGTTCTCCAGTTCAAATCCAGTCTGCCAAGAATGACGTAATCCCACTCCAGACCCTTGCTGCTATGCCGGGTCAGCACGCGGACAGCGTCAGGGAGAAGGGCTGTTTTCGATTTAGCCTTGGCAGGGTCTGCCTTCACCATCTCCTTCATTTTTCGCAAAGCCCCCCGTACACCCGGCAGAGTGTCATGGTCGGGTTCTACCGCGAAATCAAGCAATTTGTCCAATTCCGCTGTGTAACTCTCGCCAAATGTTGACTGGGCGATGTATTCGGGGTAATCCGTTTCAAAACAGATCAGGTCGAGCAGGTCGCGGAAACTGAGTTCCTGCGCCAGGAATCGCCACCGTTCAATCCGGTCAATGAAAGCTCCCGCCTTTTTTGCCAGGGGATGGTCCGTAGATTCGCAGAGCCGGAAGAAGCGGTCATGAAAAAATAATTGCCGCCTGTTTTTTCCGCCCTCATTTTCTGAAACCCTTTCGTCCGGTGAAAGGCGGGCGATCTGGACCAGTTCCTCACCTGACCAGTGTTGGGGTGCGAATGGCCCAAGCAGGACAGAGAGGAGGGCGAAGTCCTGCCTGGGGTTGTCAAGGACGGACAAAAGCGCCTCAAGCTGACGGAAAACCAGGTTGTCCGGATACATTTCACCTGACCGGGTGGTGACCGGAATGCCGTATTGAACCAAAACCTCCTCGCAGTCGCGGCAATTGTCATTGGTCGGAAGAAGGATGGCGATCCGGTCATAAGGGACACCTTTGCGCCGTAGCTCAGCAATGACCCGGAGTGCCATCAGGCCCTCACGTGCCGCGGGGCTCATGGCGGCGATATCGGCTTCAAACTCCTCCCTGACCGCTTCATCCTCATCTGTCGTAACTGCCCCCACCCCCGTCGCGATCTCCAGGACGACATTGGCAGGGAAGGCACCCCCTTTCTTTTCATCGAGGAGGCACCATTTTTGGTCATCAGCAAAGAGCTGCTGAGTCTCGTCGTACTCAATTTCACCTGAGCGTTTTGTCAGAAAAGAGCTGAAAAAATCGTTGATGAAGCCGATGATGGGCGGCCGGGTGCGAAAACAGCGGTTGAGAAGGGCCAGGTAGCCGCTTTGCCTTGTATCGAGGGCAGGGGGCGCTTCATTGGCATTGACAAGACAGGAGCTGTCCTGGTGTCCGGCGAAAAGATCCGGGTTGGCATATCGGAAGCGATAGATGCTTTGTTTGATATCGCCGACCATGAGCAGGTTGTTTTGGGCAATTCCCCGGATGATGGCATCCTGGATGCTGCTGGTATCCTGGTATTCATCGACATAAATCTCTTTGAATTTTGACAGGTAGCCCTCCCTGATCTCCGCCTGCTTCAACAGTTGGTGGGCGCCATGTTCGATGTCGCTGAACTGAATGG
>CAZGCS010000129.1:0-3062 GCA_964524395.1 uncultured Mageeibacillus sp. | reverse complement strand
TCATGGGGAATGGCGAAATTCCCCGTCACCGACTCATCATCCCCGACTGAACGGGTGACGACAGCCCCCATGTTGACGCGGGCACGGTCACCGATGGCAAGGCCATTGCGGATAGTGGCACTGAATCCAATCCAGACATCGTCACCGACAAGTACGCGGCCGCCGATGACGGAGTGGGCAGTAATTAAAGTGCGTTTACCGATTTTGCATCCATGGGCGACGTACACATGATTATCCATTTTTGTGTAGGACCCCACCCGGGTATCATCCCATGGATAGATTGCGCGGTCGATGCAGGCGTTGTTTTGGATCTCCACATGATCCTCGATAATGAGCCCCCCGGCATGCGTGACGCTCATGATTTTTCCCCCGGTCCGCTTAAACTCAAAGCCTTGGCCGCCGAGGGTTGTCCCGGCACGGATTACCGCATAATCCCCGATAATGGTACCGGGGTAAATCATGACAAAGGGTTCGATGGAGACACCCTTTCCGATTACGACATTCGTTTGGGCGATGTGGGCCTGACCGGATACGGTCGCGGTCGGGTCAATTCTCGTGGGAAACCCTGTACGTCTGTAACCTTCCCGCTCGCTCAAAAAGTTATGCAAGCGAAAGAAGAGGTCGCGTGGGTCGGGGGTGATCGCCAGGCCGACGGAATGCCCCGAAAGGAGTGGCGCGATCTCTTCTGTTGTAAGCAACATGGTCAGATTGTCAGGAATATTGTCTGCGTACCTGGCAAGATCGAGGTAACTCAGCATGGAAATTCCATCTACCGGGACAAGAAGCGACAAGTAATCGAAGCTGAGCTCGTTTTTTATTTGAACGTCCGTTTCACCCAAGTCAGCCAGTAATTCAGATAAAAGCATATGCACCTCTTCCTTATTCCAGGCTCTCAAACCCTGCCCGTCGACCCGAAGCCGCCACCCCGGTCATTGCCGATCAGGGAAACGTCATCGACTGCCACCAGTTCAGGATACTCGATTTTGGCGAAGATGAGCTGGGCGATCCGTTCGCCCTCTTCAATGACCATGGTACCCAGAGGGAGACCTTGCCCGTCCAGGAAGACTTTCATATCGGGCAGGCCGAAAGGGAGTGTCAAGCCATAGCGTTCGCGGTAATAGTGAGTCATGTCGACCGGGTGGTAGTTCTGGGTAAATGAATCGAGTAAATCCGGATGTTCCTGTAAATAGACGTAGGGGTCGGTCAGGGAAGCCGTATTCTCGCAGATGATGGAGACCAGCCCTCTGTAATCGGCATCGATGGTGCCGGGGGAGTTGGCGACCCGCAGGCGGGTTCGAAGTGACAGGCCGCTTCGTGGCCGGACCTGTGCCTCATAGCCTCGTGGGATGGCCAGTCTGACACCGGTTGATACCAGGACTGTCCGTCCGGGTTCAATAATTGTTCGCTCATAGGCGAACAGGTCGTAGCCTGCCGCGTCTAGTGAGGCACGATGGGGGGCTTTGGCCCCGGCTTCCAGGCTGTAATAAAGGTTTGGGATCACGGATCTTTTCCTCCACCCCTCCATCTTACTGAATCAGGGCTTGTCCGACAATCCGCCTGCCGGGTAAAGATCAATTAAATTGAGAATTCAATCCTAGGCCTCACCGTAGGCACTGTCCAGGGCCTTTAACTCCCGGTAAGTGTCCAGCTCAACCAGGTCATCAAAAGAGCACTCCCTGAGGTCAATCCGAAAATCTTTGGCGAAATAATCCAGCGCAACGGTATCCCAGAACCGCTCCTTGCCTCCCGGCATGTCATAGACATCCTGGACTCTTTCGGCCAGCCGGGCGCCGTCTTCCCTGGTCCAATAGGATATGCCGAACAGGTGATGGCAGTCTTGGCCACCCAGGCGGAAATCCATGATCCGTCCGTCTTTACTGGTGAAGCACCAATCATCTGTCCGTTCCACCGGAACGCCCAGGTAATTGGAACTGTATTGGTAAGGAGAGATAAGGCGCTGGTTTTTCAAGAACAGATCGGCCTCCAGGATATAAGCCCTTTGCAGGTGGTAGCGGGCGCACATGAGGGAGGAAATGTTGTTTGTTTCGTTATAGACCGGGTTTTCAATGAATTTGATTTGCGGGTACTTGTATAGGAGCTGGTCAAACTGTTCAGCCAGATATCCCCGGACAACATAGATCTCCGATATACCCGCCTTGACGACTGCGTCCAGCAAGGTATCAATAATCCGCTTGCCCTGAACTCTGATCAGTGGTTTTGGTGTGTTCAGGGTGATGGGCACCATACGGGCACCAAAACCTGCCGCCAGAAAAACAGCCCGTTTGGCCCGGAAGGGTTCCAGTACGGTCTCTCCTGCTCTGGTAATGGTTCCCTGGTCAACCCAGCCTCTTTCAATGAGGTCGCTCATGGCGCGGTTGATGCTCCCCAGGGACCAGCCCGTCGCGCGGGCCAGCTCCCGCTGGGTCGCCTTTTCTTTTTCTTCCTTGATGTAGACCAGTGTATCGAATTGCGATCGCGACAAACTCATATTGCCTCCCTGTTCCCTCTTTCTTTGACAAGTCCGAATACTCCCTTGACCAAGAGGTTGACGACCATGATCAGCAGGGAGATGAAGGCGGCGCATTCCAGCAGCATGGTGGCTTCAAAGCTTGTAATCATCAGGGAGAGGGGGCGCGTGCTGGAAGTGGCCAAAAAGGCTACCGCTGAGATGGTCATCATGGAGTTGACGAAGAAGTAGACGAACATTTCCCCCAGCGTCCCTTTAGTCTGCGGGATCAAGACATCCTTGATGATACTGGTTCTGCTGATCCCCAGCGTCTGCCCCACCGCTTCCAGGTTTTCGTTAATCTTGGACAGGGAGTTATAGATCATGAGATAGGGGGAAGCGAAAAAGTGAACCAGGTTGACCAGGATGATAATGGCCAGCGTCCCGTAGATGAAGGTCCCCTTAAAGAACAGGACATAGGACAAGCCCAGCACAATCCCCGGGATGGCCAGGGAGGTCATTGAGGCCAGGTGCAGTGATTTTGACAGTTTCCCCGGAGTACGGGCCGTGACGTAAGCGACGGTAAATGCCAGGACAACACCTGTCAGTCCGACAA
>CAZGCS010000128.1:1705-3093 GCA_964524395.1 uncultured Mageeibacillus sp. | reverse complement strand
ACGATTTTTCTAACATAAATACCTCCTCAAGAATCCTCTGTGGAGAAATCTCCTTGTTCAAACTAGCATTGATTTATGAACATATCGTTAACAGTGACACAATTGAGCAGGTCTCAAGGGCCTGCAAGCGCGGGCACCGGCGCCTGCTTTTGTTTGACACAAAGAGGCGCGTGACACTATAATCATTTGGATATTGGTATGACTGCTTTGATCCGGTCAAGGGGATAAACCGGGCTGTTCAAGCAATCGGCAAGGAGAAGACCATTCATGTATGAAAAAGTAGACAGCGGTCTCGATTTTGTTCCGCGCGAAGAAAAGATCCTGGCTTTTTGGAAGGATCAGGACATTTTCAACAAGTCAATGAAGAACAGGGAAGGCGGGCCGATTTACTCGTTTTACGATGGTCCACCGACAGCCAACGGCATGCCCCACGCAGGCCATGTGCTGACCCGCGTCATTAAAGACTTGATCCCGCGCTACCGGACCATGAAGGGTTTTTACGTGCCGAGAAAAGCAGGCTGGGATACGCATGGCCTGCCCGTTGAACTCGAAGTCGAAAAAAGGCTTGGCCTTGACGGCAAGGATCAGATTGAAGCCTACGGGGTTGAGGCCTTTATCAAGGAATGCAAGAAATCGGTTTGGAAATACAAGGGCGAGTGGGAGGAAATGTCGGAACGGATCGGATTCTGGGCCGACATGGAGCACCCCTACATTACCTATGAGAACGATTACATCGAATCGGTCTGGTGGTCACTCAGGCAGATTTGGGGCAAGGGGCTGATCTACCAGGGACACAAGGTGGTTCCTTACTGCCCCCGTTGCGGAACCTCCCTTTCGAGTCATGAGGTGGCGCAGGGCTACCGCGACATCAGGGAGCGGTCAGTTTATGTGCGCTTCCGGGTCAGGGACCGGGAGAACACCTACTTTGCCGTGTGGACAACAACGCCCTGGACCTTGCCGTCCAACGTCGCGCTTTGTGTCAATGCGGATGAGTCCTACGTACTTTGCGAAGTCGATGGAGAACCTGACGGTTCCGCCGGCAAATCCCGTTACTTCATCGCCCGAGCGCTCTGTCAGCAGGTATTCGGCCCGGACGCGCGTATTCTGGAGACCATGCGGGGCAGCGACTTGCTGGGGCTTGAATACCAGCCTCTTTATCCCTTCGGACTCAAAACAGTCGAAGAATCAGGCAAGCGCGCTTATTACGTCGTCGCCGACCCCTATGTGACACTGACCGACGGGACGGGGATCGTGCACATCGCGCCCGCCTTTGGAGAAGATGACGCGCGGATCGGCCGCGCCAATGATCTGCCCCTGATTCAATTTGTCGCCGAAGACGGAACCATGACAAAGGAAGTGGAAGGTTTTGCGGGCGTCTTTGTCAAGGA
>CAZGCS010000128.1:0-1605 GCA_964524395.1 uncultured Mageeibacillus sp. | reverse complement strand
GTGCTTGACAAGGACGGCATCAAGATGTCCAAGCATCTTGGCAATATCGTTGAGCCGGGCCATATCCTGGATGTCGAGGGCGCGGACGCCATGCGCTGGATGTTCTACTCCGGCAGCCAGCCCTGGCTGTCAGCCCGCTTTTCCGAGGATTCGGTCAATGAGGCCAAACGCAGGTTTATGGGAACCTTCTGGAACACCTACGCCTTCTTTGTCCTCTATGCCAACATCGACCGTTTTGACAGGACCGGCTACCGGGACTTCCCCGTCGATCAATTCAGGACGGTCATGGACCGCTGGATTGAAAGCAGGCTGCATTCCCTGATCCGGGAGGTGGACCACAGGCTTGAAATCTGTGATATTACGACGGCGGCCCGTGCCCTGGAGACCTTTGTCGAAGACCTGTCCAACTGGTATGTCAGGCGGTCACGGGAACGGTACTGGGGTCCCGACATGGATACGGACAAAATCACCGCCTACGTGGTGCTTCACGACATCCTGGCGACCATGGCCCTGGTAATTGCCCCCTTCACACCCTTCATGGCCGAGGCAGTCTATCAGAACCTGATCGCCGGCCGCCTGCCCCGGATGCCCGAGAGTGTTCACATGTGTGACTATCCCGCCGCGGATGAAACCAAGATTGACAAGGCGCTGGAAGAGGCCATGAAAGGCGTTCTTGAGCTGGTTTCGCTCGGACGCGCTGCCAGAAATAATGCCCAGCTTAAAATCCGCCAGCCGCTTTCGGAGATGGTGGTCGTCGGAATGCATGCCCTGCCTGAAGAGCTGTCTGCCCTGGTCCGCGATGAACTCAACATCAAGAACCTGCGTTTTGAGACAGATGACGCGAGCCTGGTCGATTATACCTTCAAACCACAATTGCGGACGCTTGGAAAACGGATGGGCGGTGACCTGCAGAAAGCCCGTCCCCTGATTGAAGCCCTGCCCGGAAAAGAGACCATGGAGGAGCTGGAGGCTAATGGCTTGATTAAGCTTGCCGTCGGCGATACAGTCTATGACCTGTCACGGGACGATCTGCTGGTTGAGGAAGTTCCTGCGTCAGGCTATGCCATCGAAAGCGCCGGCGGTGTCAAGGTGGCGCTGGCGACCGCTTTGTCAACCGGGTTGATTGAGGAAGGTTTCGCCCGTGAGATTGTCAGCAAGGTTCAGACCATGCGCCGGTCCAGCGGTTTTGAGGTGACTGACCGCATCTGGCTTTACCTGGCCCGCAGTGAACAGGATGCCGTAATCGACCGCTATGCGGACGCCATTATGGAGGATGTCCTGGCCGACCAGCTGATCTATTTCGACGTGGAGGATTCGCTTCCCGGCGGCATCAAGGCCCGGCAGTGGGATATCAACGGCCATGCCCTGGCCATTGCCATGGTCGTCGCACCAGCCATGAGTTGAACGGGTCATGCAAGCTCCCGGTTCACGACAAGGCAGGCGGAGGGGAGGCGCCGCGCTCGCCTCGCTGACCCAGGGCGCCCTTGTCGCCGCTCTTTACCTGGCGCTGACCCTGGCGACATCTTTCATGAGTTTTTCTTTCATCCAATTGAGACTGGCGGAGGCGCTGACCGCGCTTCCCGCGCTTTTCCCCTCCGCGATCGC
>CAZGCS010000127.1:0-3110 GCA_964524395.1 uncultured Mageeibacillus sp. | reverse complement strand
GTTTCTGGTAGTACTCGACCCGGTATTCTTCAACACTGAGATAAATAATCACCTTATTTTCTTTGGATTTTCCGCAGGCAAAAAGAGTCGTCAGCGAAATAACAACCAGGATCATACAGAGTATTTTCTTCATACTGCTCACCTCTCGAATTTGTTCAGCCTGTTAAGCTTAGCACCAGATATGAACAGAATCAATTGAAATTTGAGCAATTAATTAAATATCTATGTTCATTTTTTCTTAGCTGATTTCTGGATTTAAACAATTAAATCTGCTGTGGTGTCGCAAGGCAGAGCAGGAAAACACCGGTTCAGCGGTCACACGCCTTGTCCAGCGAGGAAAACATGCAGTAGAGCTGCCCCAGCTGCACGGGTGTCAATTGTTCAGAACGAACGTCACCGGTGAGCTCTTGTTCAGCAAGATAGGCATGGAACAGAGCGGATACGTTCTCCTGCCAGATCCCGGATTGTTTCAGGGCGTTGACCAGGGTTTTGCGCCGGTACTGCATGAGACCGGTCAGGAAACGATGGAATTGCGGATCGGACGCAATTTTTTTGTTTTCTTCGTCACCGCCTGGTGTCAGGCGCATGAGTGCGGAGGTGACTTGAGGTTGGGGGAAGAAAGAGGAGCGGGACACCGTCCGCTCCAAGCGCCATTGCCCGAAGAGCTGGCTTGCCATGGAAAGGGTGCCATATTTTTTTGTTCCGGGTTTGGCCTGCATCCTCTGGCTGACTTCCTCCTCCACCATGAAGAGCGCCCCCGACATGGCCGGCAGTCCGCTCAGGACAGTCAGGATCAGGTCGGTCGTCAGCTGGTAGGGCAGGTTGCCAAAGACGACCAAACGCCCTGTATGCCTTACCAGGAGCTTTGTGTAATCGACCTTCCTTGCGTCCTCGTAGATCATCTCGGGAGGTCTTGTGAGACTGTCAAACAGTTGCTTATGGAGATCTTTGAATTTGTGGTCGATTTCGATGGCAATGACCCGTCCGGCCGCCTCCGCCAGTTGTCTTGTGATGAGTCCGGGCCCCGCCCCGATTTCAACGACTGTATCGGAAGAAGTAAGCTGAAGGAGATTTAGTATGTAAGTGATCACCCCCGGATCGGCCAGGAAGACCTGCCCCAAGGACTTGGTGGGATAGAGTTTGTGTTCTTTCAACAAATGAAAAAGGGAGGGCAGGCGCCCTTCCCCCGGTTTTTCCTGAACAGGTGAACTCACGGTCTGGCGATGACGTAAACGCCGGATACGTTGTTGCTCCTTGTCAGAAGGTGGCATTCGTCCGGGTCATAGCATAAATCAAGGTTGCCGCCGCTCCGGTCTGCGACAACGGCGATCCCGTAGTCCAGGATGAAGAGGACAGTGCCGCGTGGGTAGATATCGATTTCACCCGCACCGACTGCGACCAGTCCCCGCTGGGCGGGAATTCCTGAACCGGTATTGTGGTTGGTCGGCTCCGTGTGGCCCTTGCTGCATTTGCCGCCTCTGGCCTTGATCTGCTGACGGCAGACTTCAAGCCCGTCGTAATGGGTGGCACGGCGCGGCCCGTACTTTTCCAGGTAACTGAAGGTGACGCCATCGACGGTGATGGTTCCATCTCCATTATCCTTAAAGTCTTCGTAGTGCCGATTAATGGAGGAGCTGATCTCTTTGTTGATCAGACCGGCATCCTTGATGATTTGGAAATTGGCCTTGGCAATGTTATCCGGTGTTCCTGACAGGACAAACTGGAAGGGAGATGTTCCCTGGCCTGAACTGGCGGGCGGCCGGGTGGTGGTGGCCACCGTAGTTTTGGCTGTTGTAGGCGCAGCTGTCGTAGTTGTAGTCACGGGCGGGTACTGGCTGATATACATCTTGGCCACGTAGCCGATTTCATAGCCGGCCAGCCGCACCTTGGCCCAATCCTTGCTCAGCGCGATGACGCGGAGGGGCTGGCCGTGTTCGAGTTTCTGCTTGATGGGTGAGTCGGTTGAAGGTTCTTCACGTAAATTAAGCCCTGACTGGGAGATGACATAGTAACGGATATCGACATCCCGGAAGCTGGATTCTGCAGTGGTCATGACCGTTACCAGTGATGTCGTGACAGGAAGGGTTTCGGATGAAGGCTCCATCTTTTCAGACGAGGTTGTGATGGTTTTGACATAAGCATTCGTGTTTTCATGAACCGGAGCCTGGACTTCATCCAGTAGAAAGATCAGTTCGCTGTCGGGCTGGTGGCGGTCGATCAACCCTTCGAGATTAAAGATGCCCTCTTCCGACAGCCATCCGGGTTGAGTTAATTCAGGTTGTTTTGTTTTGGACTCACTGGAGTTGCCCCCACCGGCAATACGAACAAGCAAGGCAATCAGAACGGCTACGAGCAGGACTGTGGCAGTCGTCAGAAGAATTTTGTCGATTTTGCGCTTTTGTCGCATGGCTCCTCTTCGTTCCAACACAAACAAGAAGCTGTGCCTCTTGCCTGACATTTTACGATGTTTCTTCTTCTCATGCAAACAGGAGGTGCTCCGGCACCTCCTGCATTCACCACAATTGATCTTTTTCAGACGGTTTCTACCCCGATTATCCCCAGTATCCGCACACCCATTCCCGTTGCCAACTCCAGATCATGGATAGCCTTGCGAAGGCTTGTTTGTCGTGCCTGGACGAGTTGAACAACGGCATCCGCCGATCGGAGTGCCTTTATTCCCTCTTCTGTGTTCGCGACCACTTTGATGCCTTTCATCGAGGGTAGCCCCTGGATCCCTTCAACGAGTTTCTCCAACGAAGCGTCTCCGGCATCCCCCATCACGGCAATTTTTAGGGAATGTTCTGCATCCGGACTAATCCCCTCTTTTTGACCCAGTCCCTCGATGACAGAAAGAGCATAGCTTACGCTGTCCTCCAAATGGACTGCTCCCTTCTTCCGATAGAAGAGTCTCTCCAACCAGCGATCAAGACCGGAACCGAACTTCTTTTTCTCTTGAGAAGCAGCAACCCCGACGGATCCGATGTAAAGAAGTTTCAGCTGGTCTGCGTACTCTTCCGGAGACCAGATTAGGGAGGACGATGTCGCACGGAAAACAGCAATAAAGGCAGCGATCAGGATGCCGATAAGGGCCCCTGCGATACCGTACTTCA
>CAZGCS010000126.1:0-3129 GCA_964524395.1 uncultured Mageeibacillus sp. | reverse complement strand
GAATACGTCGAGGGGAGCTCCCCGGGCCAGGTCTGCGCCTGCCTGGAAGCCATTTATGTGCTCCCGGCCTGCCGGCTGAAAGGGATCGCCAGGCTGCTGGTCCTTGAGGGTGAAAGATGGGCCAAAGGGCGGGGCTGCACGCTTCTGGCCTCAGATTGTGAGCTGGAGAACCGTGACAGTGAATGCTTTCATAAAAGCCTGGGCTTTGAGGAAGTGAGCCGCAACATCCATTTTATCAAGGCTCTGGATGAGCCTGGGCCTTAAACGGTTTATTCCCCTCCGCGCCCTTCTTTGAGCCTGCGCCGGATGTCGCGCTCCAGGGCCCGTTCCTTGACGGTTTCACGCTTGTCGCGCAGCTTTTTGCCGCGGGCGACACCGATCTCCAGTTTGACCCTGCCGTCAGAGAAATAGGCTTTCAGGGGTACCAGGGTCATGCCCTTCTGCTGGACGGCAACCTCAAGCTGCCGGATCTCATGCCGGTGAGCCAGGAGCTTGCGGTCACGCACAGGATCGGGGTTGAAGCGGTTGCCCTGTTCGTAGGGGCTGATGTGAGCGCCCACCAGATAAAGCTCCCCGCCCCGGACGGTCACGTAGGCCTCCCCGATACTGAAGTGGCCCTGGCGGATGGATTTAACCTCAGTACCCGTCAGAACCATGCCCGTCTCAAGTTTGCGGGCAATATGGAATTCATGGCGGGCGCGCCGGTTCTCGACAATCAGTTTAGTGTTCTTATCTTTCTGGCTCATAAGCGGGAATCCTTGAATAAATGACCGGCCTCTTCCAGTTCTGCCATGGGCATGGCGTTGAGGTCAGCTCCTGCCCGCCTGCCCGATTGCCAGGCGTAAAAACCGGCCGAGGCGATCATGGCCGCATTGTCGGTACAGAAGGAAAGATCCGGGATGGTCAGGGAGACACCCAGCTCCCCGGCCATGACCCCCATGGCCTGCCGCAGGCTTTTGTTGGCGGAGACTCCCCCCGCCATGACAAGCGAACGGTAATCTCCCTCGATCAGGGCTTTCCGGGTATGGCCTGTCAGGGTCTGCACCATGGTTTCCTGGAAGCTGGCTGCGAAATCGCACAGACCGCAGGCTTCCGGCCAGTCCCGGCCTTCTTTTTCCGCTGCCCGCATCAGTTTTTGGTAATGATTGATGGCCGCTGTCTTGACCCCGCTGAAAGAAAAATCGTAAGAGTCGGGGAAATGGGTCACCGGCAGGTTCATGGCATCTTTTCTGCCACCCGCCGCAGCCTCCTCGATCCGGGGGCCGCCGGGATAGCCCAGGCCCACTGTCCGGGCGATCTTGTCAAAGGCCTCTCCAGGCGCGTCATCACGGGTTCTGCCCAGCACCCGGAAGGAGGTGTAGCCGGTCACTTCGACCAGGGTCGCGTGGCCGCCCGAGACGATCAGGCACAAAAAGGGAGGCTCCAGTGAACCATCGGCCAGGTAGGCCGACGCGATGTGGCCCTCCAGATGATGAACCGGCACCAGGGGAAGGCCTGTCGCCGAAGCCAGACCCTTGGCTGCCGCGATACCCACCAGGAGCGCCCCGACCAAACCGGGACCGTAGGTAACGGCGACCGCGTCCAGGTCTTCCAGGCCGATTCCCGCGCCCCTCAGGGCCTGGTCAATAACAGGCAGGATGGTCTTCACATGCTCGCGTGAAGCAAGCTCGGGTACCACGCCGCCGTAGTTGGCGTGTAAATCCACCTGGGACGCCACCAGGCTGGAGCGGATCCGGCGGCCGTCGGCAACCACCGAGGCGGCTGTCTCGTCACAGGATGTCTCAATTCCCAGGATCAATTTTTCACTTTTCTGACTCATTTTTATCCCCTGTACCCATCAATCAATGTACAATAGAATGGCGGGCCGGTCTACGATTGTACCCCCTGAAGGCCGTCCCGGCAAGGAGTTTTCATTGAGGACAAGACGCTACATCGTCCAGGGCGGAAAGAGAAGATCGCGGATCAAGCCTTTGTTGGCCATCCTGGCGCTCTTTCTTGCCTTCGCGATCACGGTGGCCGTCACCTCCCTGGTCAAGGCCGACCGCCTGATGAAACAGGCTCCGGAACCACTCCCCCCTTACGCCACCAACATCCTGCCCTCCTTCCAGTCCGTGGCCTTTTCATCAGGCAACGAAATCACTCTCAAAGGCTGGCTGCTCAAACCTGAAAAGGATGTCAACCGCGGCACGGTCATCCTGGTCCACAATCAGGGAGGCAACCGCCTCCCCTTCGGGCTGGACACCACCTCCCTGCTCAAGCGGCTGTCCAGGGAAGGCTTTTACAGCCTGGTCTTCGATCTGCGCCACAGCGGTGAATCGGACGGCGGCATGGCCTCTTTTGGCTACGCGGAAAATGAGGATGTCCTCGCTGCCCTTGACTGGGCCATGCACAATGTCCCCTCCTCCCCTTTAATTCTTTTCGGATTTGGCACGGGCAACACCGCCATCATGCGGGCACTCCAAAACCTGGAAGCCAAAGGCATGGTCAAAGACGATGACGAAACCGCCAGTCAGGCAAGCCTGACCCTGGACCGGATCGATGCCCTTATCGCCGACTCGCCAGCCCGCAACAGCGATGCCTTCATCAGCGCTGCCATCCGCCAGGAGAACAACAAGCTCCAGTTCTGGCTGCCCGCCATGACTCCCTACGCCATTCGCCTGTCAGTGGGCAAGACAGACAAGCAGGATTATTTCGCTTATTTTTCCTCCCTCTCCCTCCCCGTCATGATCCTGGGTCACCAACAAGACCCTTACCTAAAAGAGAGTGACTACCGCCCCATGATCGATGAGCGATTGAGGCTCCACCCGGAAAGAACGGGTATTCATTTGCTTCCCGGAACAGGTCATCTGAGCTCATTTTCTGAAGACCCCGACGCCTACATGGATTCACTGATCTCTTTTCTCGACCGCTGGTTTCCAATCCCCGCCAAATAAAAAACCCCCCGTTTTCACGGAGGGTTTTCATGACTGATTCGTCAAGTATCAATTAATCTTGCTTTTTGAAGGCACGCTTTCCAAACACCGCCGCCAGCACACCCAGTACCATCAGCAGCGCTCCCAGGAGCAGGAAGGACGGCAGGCTCTCCCCGGTCGCCGGTGTCTTTTTATCCTCGTCGCCCAATACCGTCTC
>CAZGCS010000125.1:0-3217 GCA_964524395.1 uncultured Mageeibacillus sp. | reverse complement strand
GAGGCGGCCGGGGGAACCTGTGAGGTAATCTGACATGGGCAGTATGTTTCAGACCCTGGCCAACGCCTGGAAGATTCCGGACCTGAAAAAGAAGATCCTGTTTACGCTGTTCGCCATTCTGATCTTTCGTCTCGGTACGGCAGTTCCGACACCCATGATTGACAGCGTCGCCTTTGCGGCGCTGATTGAACGTTTTGGCCAGCTTGGCCAGTTCCTCGATATCATCTCGGGTGGTGCCTTCAAATCGGTGTCCGTCCTGGCCTTGGGTATTTCGCCCTACATCAACGCGTCCATCATCATGCAGCTTTTGACCTTTGCCATTCCGGCACTTGAGCGTCTGCAGAAAGAAGGGGAAGAGGGCCAGAAAAAGATCCAGAAAATCACGCGGATGGTGACATTGGGTCTGTCTTTTGTCATGGCTACCTCCTACGCACTGTTGACACGCGGAGCGACCACTGCGGGAATCCCCGAGTGGCTGAGTCTTGTCGTCGTCATCTTCAGCTTTGCGGCGGGCGCTTCTTTCATTATGTGGCTGGGTGAACAAATTGACGTCAAGGGTGTTGGAAACGGTATTTCCCTGATCATCTTCATCGGAATTGCCAGCCGCCTGCCCGATTACGCCAGGCAGCTCTTCGTTTACTTCCAGGCCCTGACCGTGACAAGGAACATTTTTCTTGCGCTGGGACTGGTCATCGCGACGGTGATTGCCTTCGTCGGGATCATCGCCCTGGTCGTCTTTATCCAGAGCGCTGAGCGGCGGATCCCCGTTCAATACACAAAACGTGTGGTGGGCCGGAAAATCTACGGAGGCCAGAGCACTTATCTGCCGATCAAAGTGAATCAGTCCGGTGTTTTGCCGGTTATTTTCGCCATGTCGGTACTCATGGTTCCCTCGACCATCGCGTCATTTACAGGGGGTACGGGAAAAGTCGCCACCTGGCTGATGAATTTCAATACCAACCCTCTTTATTATGTGGTCTATTCGATTTTGATCATCGCCTTTACTTTCTTTTATTCGATGATCAGCTACAACCCGGTCGACATCGCCAGCAATCTGCAAAAGAATGGCGGCTATATCCTGGGCATCCGGCCGGGCCGGCCGACCGCTGAATTTGTCGGTAAGACAGCGCGCCGCCTTAATTGGTTCGAATCCGTCTTTCTGGTTGTCCTTGTGCTGATGCCATCCTTGCTGGGGGCACTGACCGGCGCACACGGCATTTGGTTTGGCGGAACGGCTGTATTGATTCTGGTCGGTGTTGCCATGGACATTGTGACGCAACTCGAGGCCCAGATGCTGATGCGTCACTACAAAGGCTTCCTGGACTAAGCCCATGATCGAGCGGATCGTCATGCTGGGCGCGCCGGGGAGCGGCAAGGGAACCTGGTCGAAATTCCTGTCCGACCGGTTCTCCCTGCCCCATATCTCCTCGGGCGACCTTTTTCGCCGGGAACTGGAGGGAGAAGGCCCGCTCGCAAGGGAGATCCGCCCCTATGTCGAGCAGGGGGATTTGGTTCCCGACGATATAACCATCCGCCTGGTCAGGAAAGCGATTGTGGAGGGCGAGGGTTGCCGGGGTTTCATCCTGGATGGATTCCCGCGAACCATGGTCCAGGCCAGGGCGCTTGACCGGATCCTTGCTGAAGAAGGCCAGGCCGTCGATGCCGTCATCAACATCGAGGTTTCGGAACCAGTCATCATACAGAGGACCCTGTCACGTTTTGTCTGCAAGGACTGCGGGCAACCCTATAATGCAACGACCATGCAGCCGCTCACGAAGGATGTCTGCGACCGTTGCGGAGGCAGGATTGTCCGCCGTGTGGATGACACGGCGGAGACGCTGAAGCACAGGCTTGAGGCCTACCAGGCGCAAACCGCACCCCTGACCGGCTACTACAGGAAGCAGGGCAAGCTGGTGGTCTTTCCCAACGACGGGCCACCTGACGATCAGGCCAGAAGAGATCTTCTGCTCCTCCTGGACCAGAGCCAAGGCAGGGACCGGGAGGCTGGCTTAATGAATGGAAATGAAACACGATTGGCGGGAAGGCCGTGATCAGACTGAAATCAGAGCAAGCGATTGAGCGGATGCGCCGGGCAGGCGCAGTGGTCGCCGCTGTCTTTGACGCAGTCGAACCCTTGATGAAAGAGGGGATCACAACAGAGGAAATCGACCGGACGGCACACCAGGTCATCCTGGCCGCCGGCGCCATTCCTTCCTTCCTCGGCTATGACGGGCAGGGGCCGACGCCTTTTCCGGCGGCAACCTGTATCTCAATCGACGATGAAGTGGTGCACGGATTTCCCAGCGGAGACAGGATCCTTCGCCGTGGCATGATCGTTTCGGTTGATGTCGGCGCCTTGCTGGACGGTTATCATGGTGACGCTGCGCGTACCTATCTGGTCGGTGAAGTACCGGATCGTGTGCGTCAACTGGTTCAGGTGACTGAGGAGGCCTTCTGGCGCGGATTTGACAAGGCAGTCCCGGGCAACCGCCTGGGGGATATCTCAGCCGCTGTCCAGGATTACTGTGAGTCGTACGGTTTTGGAGTGATCCGTGATCTTACGGGCCATGGAATCGGTACAGAGCTGCATGAAGCACCCAATCTGCCCAACTATGGCAGTGCGGGAAGGGGAATCCGGCTTCTTGCCGGCATGACGCTGGCTCTGGAGCCAATGGTCACCCTGGGATCACCCCAGGTTTACATCGGCGAAAATGACTGGACCTTTTTCACCAGCGATGGGCAGCCGGCAGCTCATTACGAGAATACCCTGGCCATCACTCACGAGGGTCCGAAAGTCCTGACCATGACATCCGGTGACGTGAAAATGCGCCGGGGGCGGAGGTAAATGGCATGGCGGCAACAATACCCCTGCCCTCCCCGTTCAGTCCGGGCACGGTTGTGGTTTCCCTCAAGGGGCATGACCGCGGCAGACTCTATCTGGTGCTGGCTCAAAAAGGGGAGACCCGTTTGCTTCTGGCTGACGGGCGGACACACGGCTATGTGGACGCCAAGCTGAAAAATATCAAGCATGTGAAAAGGCTGGGAAAGGCGGCCGATACCGCGGAACTCGACGAAATCCTGAACGGGGAGATGTGCGAGAGTGAATGCAATACAGTCATCCGGAAGTTGATTGACAACTGGGCGCAGGATAAACTGCCCGGTACCAAGTGAAACACAAGGCGATCGGAGGAGAAGATGCCGAAAGAAGAAGCAATTG
>CAZGCS010000124.1:0-3231 GCA_964524395.1 uncultured Mageeibacillus sp. | reverse complement strand
CGTGTAGCGGACTTCCACCGCCTAGTGATTGCCCATGTCGGGCGTACATCAAAAAGGACCCACTCCATCCGGAGCGGATCCTTGATTGTTGGAGCCTTTTGCCGGAATCGAACCGGCGACCTCATCCTTACCATGGATGCGCTCTACCTACTGAGCTAAAAAGGCAAGATTAACTTTTGCTGCCTGCCTATGATACAAAGGACCCGCCCATTTGTCAAAGTGGAGCGGGTGAGGGGAATCGAACCCCCGTATTTAGCTTGGGAAGCTAATGTTCTGCCATTGAACTACACCCGCAGGTCCTTTGACTTACGCATTATACCAGAGCGAAAGCTGTTTTCAACAACCGCCCTGCTTGTTCAGCATGATATTGAGGAGCAGGTCATCCATCCTGGTCATGCCCTCCTTTGAAATCCGCTCCATGTTGCGGATGGTCTCCTCGACGTCACTTTCGATCACCCCGTCGGTGGCGGCGATCTCCTTGCCTCGCATGGCGACCAGGGCTGCCTGAATCGCGGCATAGATGGAGACGGATACCTTCAGGGCACAACCGAGTTTTGCCCCGTCACAGATCATGCCGGTAAGGGTTCCGAACATGTTTTGTACCGACGCGATGACCTGACTGAGGGAACCGCCCAACAGCATGACAACACCGGCGCTGGCACCGACGGCCGCCCCGGTCGCGCCACAGAGAGGCGACAGCCTTCCGTAGCTCTTTTTCACGTGGATGGCGACAAGATGGCTGAGTGTCTGTGCCCGCAAGAGATCCTCTTCCGGACTCTCAAGATATTTTGCCGCTGCCGAAACGCAAACCGTAGCCGTAATGCCCTGGTTTCCACTCCCCGAATTGCTCATGACAGGAAATGGCGCGCCTGCCATACGTGCATCAGCCGCTGCAGCGGTTTGAGCCGCACAGAAATCAGAAAGTGAACAGGCGGACCGATCGAAGACAGAGCCTGTAATATGGTGCGCTTCGGCGATCGAGCGTCCCACTTCCAGCCCGTAGCTTCCGGCCAGTCCCTCACGGGCAATGCCCTCATTCAGGAGCATGGCCTGGCGGACGATATCCAGGCGGGCGGGATCCACCCGGGTCGCAAAATCCCAGATTTCCCGCAAATCATCCGCTGTGATGGCAGCTGTCAAATCCTGCAGATGGGAAATGTCGTTGACAAAGGTGAGCCGGCCGTCCCGCTCCAGCTCCATAACCAGGTCATGTTTCCACGCGACGACGGCTCTGCCGGTGTGATTGCGTGTTTTGACCCTGACCTCGATGAACAGGGTGGGTGAGTCTTGAGGAGCAGGATCGGAAGTGACACAAGCTGATTCACAGAGTCGTCTTGCTTCAATCACATCTTTTTCCTGTATGCCCCGGAGAACTTCAAGCCCCAAATCGGAATTGCCGCCGACAGCACCGAGCGCGGCTGCCATGGCCGCGCCCATTTCCCTGGTACCGGGGATAAAAACACCGAGCGCGTTCTTGTAAATACTGACACTCGCCCTCAGCTCAATTGATTCGACAGGTTCCTCCCCCGCCTCTTTCTTCGCCAGTGACGCTGCATAAGCAACCGCCACCGGCTCCGTACAGCCGAGAGCGACAACCAGCTCTTCTTCCAACTGCTTTAAGAAATATTCCTGCTTCATCATGATTCCTGTCAGCTGTGTTCCTGCCCCCGGGCATTACTCCATTGTTTCTCCGAGACCAGGTTCAGCGGTTTGCGGCAATCGGGGCAATCGATTGAGGCAATCTGATTTCGTTTCACAAGCGACATGCGCTCCCCGCAGGAAGGGCAATTGTAAGCGGATGAAAGTGATTTATCCTCACAGATAAGCCTCAGCCGCTTCATCACCTCAAGTGTTCCGCAATTGCGGCAGCGATAAAGTTCCCTTGAGAAATCCAGCTCGCATTCGTCCGACTGTACCAGGTCAATCAGGATAAGCGGGTCGACTCTCCCTGCCCGGATCTCATCCAGTATTTCCGTAAAGATGCGGTGGTCTTCTCCCTGCCTGCCAAGGAAAAAGGTCTCCTTGTAGGGGCAATCGGTACAGTCCATTTCATAGGCCAGACGCCAGGGCAGGCGGGAAGGTTTGTGGGAGGCAACCGTAATGCCGGTTCCCTCAACAGGCGCCGTGTGATCGATAAAGAGGACTGTGTACTCCACCTCCTCTTCGGTGACGGTCAAAAAGGAAACCGTGACATCATCACCCTTCTTCTTCAAACGGGTTCCCGGAAGACTGTCCAGGAGAATCGCCCGCCAGGTCCCGTGATTGGAGGGAGTCAGGTCCCTGATCCGGACAAAGTTGATGTAATCTTCGGGCACGGCAGGTGGTTCAGGCAATTCCTCCGGGCTCTCATTGACAGCACCTTCCACCTTCCATTGCTTGACAAGATCCTCAACCAGGTCATCATAGGCTTGCCGCTTCTTGACCTCGTCACGGATGAAGCAGGCCGTCAGAACTCCCGGCTGAAGCGGGTCACGTAAAGGATCCAGAGAACGGAGCGCCAGTGTGCTGCGTGGCAGAGCCTCTGCTTGGTGCCTTGCGAGAACCGCTTGAACAAAGGGATGGCTGTCCAATTCGAGCGTTGGTTTGACAACCATGACCAGCATTTGCGGCAGCATGGCAGCAGGCACAACCAGCACCTCTTCCGACTCAAAATTCCGGCAGGTCTCTTCTTCAGAATCAGCGAATCCGAGGAAAGCAATTTTCAATACTTGGTCAAGATAAGCGTAGGCCAGGTAACCCGACTCACTTTCCGGCAATGTCTGCAGGCCTTCCTGCTGGAAAAGTTTTTTGTCAGGAGAAACGACGAGAAATTTCTCATCAATCTGCCAGAACTCGTAAGTTTTGAGCATGTGACGCTTTATTTTTTTGGCCTTGAGCTTCATATCATTACCGCATGATCTGTTATTTGGCAGAAAATGCGTTTCCTCCTTTATAATCTATTCTATCAGCCGCGAGCGGCCTGAAACTTGAGATAAAGTAATGACGAGCGCTCATGGAAGCGCTCGCCACCGGCACAGCTGGTCAACATTTACTGTGGGTCGACCGTTTTTCAATCCAGCAACTGCAGGACTTTCGCAAATTCCGACACCTTGAATACAATGTTTTCTCCCCTTACATTTTCAAGCCTGGTACCGGATTCCTGGACGAAGAGATCACCAATCCGATACAAAGCGGCGCCATTGTCGGCCCTGCCGGAGTTGATCTCGATCCCGTCAAAGGTCACATTGATCA
>CAZGCS010000123.1:0-3232 GCA_964524395.1 uncultured Mageeibacillus sp. | reverse complement strand
TTGTCAATATCATCACCGAGTTGAAGCGGGTGATCTGGCCCGACAAGAAAAAACTCAGACAAAGCACCATGACGGTTCTGCTTATCATCGCGATCTCGGTTGTCATCATACTTGTCTTTGACACCGTCATTGCCTTCATCATGCGTACGACGGGGATCTATTCCACCAAGGAAAATCCGGCCGAATCAAATCCCCTGACGGCGGAAGAGGCGCAGACCTGGCATGATGGCTCTGTTTCGGCAGCATACCTTGCGGTCGATGGTGTGCGCGTCAGCTTCGAGGGATAGAAGATGAGCGATTCGCCCAACAATCACGAGGCGCTCTGGTACGTCATCCACACCTACTCCGGCTACGAAAACCGGGTGAAGGCGACCCTTGACCTCATTATCGAGAACCGTGGCCTGCAGGAGATGATCCAGGAGGTTTTGGTACCGACTGAAACGGTGATCGAAATCAAGGACGGTAAAAGGCGCAACGTTGAGCGTAAGATCTACCCGGGCTACGTGCTGGTCAAGATGATCCTGACCGATGAGATCTGGTACATCGTGCGCAACACGCGGGGCGTCACAAGTTTTGTAGGACCCTCCAGCACCAATCCGGTGCCCTTGACCGAGGATGAACTGGGCCTGATGGGCCTTGACTCCGACTGGGAACCGGTCATGGACTATGGCACCGGTGACGAGGTCCGCGTCATCAGCGGACCGCTCGAAGGTTTTGAGGGCAGAGTCGAAGAGATTAACATTGAAAAGAAAAAAGTGACCGTCCTGGTATCCATGTTTGGCCGTGAAACACCGGTCGAGCTGGAGCTGACACAGGTCATGAAACAGGAGTTGTAACAAGACAGGTTCACTGTCATGGTAATCATGATCGAAAGATCGAAAAAAATTGGGAGGTGGCCAAATGGCTAAGCCAGTAACCGCATACGTGAAGCTACAGATTCCTGCGGGCCAGGCAACGCCGGCGCCGCCGGTTGGACCAGCACTCGGACAACACGGGCTCAATATTGCCCAGTTCGTCCGGGAGTTTAATGAACGGACACAAAAGGACACGGGGCTTGTGATTCCCGTTGTCATTACGGTCTATCAGGACCGCACCTATTCGTTTATTACAAAAACCCCACCGGCGTCCGTGCTGTTGAAGAAGGCCTGCAATCTGGACAAGGCTTCAGGAACACCGAATAAGGATAAGGTGGCGACCGTCACCTGGTCCGAATGTAAGCGCATCGCCGGGATCAAGATGGAAGACATCAATGCCGCGGATATTGAAGCCGGCGCCCGGATGGTCGCAGGGACTGCCCGCAGTATGGGCATTATCGTCGACTACGACAATTAGGGAGGGACCGGCATGAAACGTGGTAAACGCTATAAAGAAGCTGCCAGGCTCGTCGATCCCCAGACGATCTACGAGCCGGAGGAAGCTTTGGGCCTGGTCATCCAGGGCGCGACGGCCAAATTTGATGAGACCATCGAAATCCATCTGAAGATGGGAGTCGATTCACGCCGCGCCGACCAGCAGATCCGCGGCACAGTCATCCTGCCTCACGGGACAGGCAAGACCATGCGGGTTGCCGTATTCGCCAAGGGGCCGGCCGCCGAGGAAGCCAGGGAAGCGGGCGCAGATTTTGTCGGAGCCGAGGAGCTGGCTGAGAAGATTCAAAAGGAAGGCTGGCTGGACTTTGACGTCGCCATCGCGACCCCCGATATGATGGGTGTGGTTGGCCGACTTGGCAAGGTATTGGGCCCCCGTGGTCTCATGCCCAACCCCAAGTCCGGCACCGTGACTACAGATGTCGGCCGGGCGGTCACTGAAGCCAAGGCCGGCAGGATCGAGTACAGGCTGGAAAAACAGAACATTATTCACTGTGCCATCGGCAAGGCGTCTTTCGGGACGGAGAAACTTCTGGATAACTACGACGCCCTGCTTGACGCCGTCATTCGCGCCAAGCCAGCCGCGGCAAAAGGCCAGTACATCCAACGCTGCACCTTGACGAGTACCATGGGGCCCGGTGTCCGCACCAACCCCAAGCTCTCCAGGTGAGCTGCCGCCCGCTTTGAACGGGCCGGATTAAACCAAATACCTACGACGCCGTAGAAAGCAGGAGTCCCGCAGGACGTAAACAGGTCGCGCTGTCCCGCCGAGGTGGATGGACGGATCTTATGGTGCGCCCCTTCGCCTGATGCGGAGGGGTGTTTATATTTTGAGAAGGAGGAAGTGTCAATGCCCAGTAAGAAGATACTGGAAATGAAGAAGAAGCGGGTTGACGCCCTGGCCAAAGAGCTGGAAAAGGCTGAATCGATTGTTTTTGCTGATTACAAAGGCCTGACCGTCGAGCAGGATACCCAGATGCGGGCCGAGTTTCGGGACAAGAACCTGACCTACAAGGTTGTCAAGAACTCAATTTCGTCACGCGCCTTCGAGAAGCTCGGGATCAAGGGTCTCGAGGAAACCCTGACCGGGCCGACCGCCATTGCCTACAGCAATGAAGATGTCGTCCTTGCACCCAGGCTGGTGCGGGAGTTTTCCGAGAAGTTCCGCAAGATGAGCATCAAGGGCGGCATTGTCGGGAATGAAGTTCATCCGCTCGACTACATCATGGCGCTCTCACGTGTCGAGTCGCGCGAGAATCTCTATGGAAAGTTGCTGTTCATGATGCTGTTCCCGTTGACAGCCTTTGCCCAGATTGCCTCGCAAATTGCCGACAAAGGAGCCGGGGCAGGTGCCGGAAGGGTGGCAGAGCTGGTGGTCGTGGAAAAAGAAGAAGAACCCGGCCGGGCAGAAGAGCCGGCGGAAGAGACCGTTGCTGAAGAGGCCGGTCAAGCTGTTGATGAAGCAGTTGAAGAAACAAGAGAAGATAAACAGGAGGATAATTAAGCATGGATAAGGAAAAAATTGACGGCATCATGGAGGCCGTGAAGAATCTGACCATTCTGGAACTGAACGATCTGGTCAAAGCCATGGAGGAAGAGTTCGGTGTATCCGCTGCCGCCATGGCCGTTGCGGCTCCCGCGGCAGGCAACAATGCCGGTGCGGAGGAAGCCGAGAAGACAGAGTTTGACGTCATCTTGAAAAATGCCGGTCAGGCTAAGCTGGCCGTCATCAAGGTGGTGCGCGAGCTGACCGGTCTTGGTCTGAAAGAAGCCAAAACCCTGGTCGACGAAGCTCCCAAACCCATTAAGGAGAAAGTCAGCAAGGAAGACGCCGAAGACGCTGCCAAAGTATTGCGTGAAGCCGG
>CAZGCS010000122.1:0-3248 GCA_964524395.1 uncultured Mageeibacillus sp. | reverse complement strand
ACCGTTTTCAAATGCGGATTAAAGACACACTCCACCGAAGCGTAAAAAGCATTGAGGTCGCAGTGCAGGATGGTGCGGTCCAAAGTTGAGGGCCTCCTAATTCCGATTGCCCAGTCAGTCTTTCTTTCATTTTCTCATAGAAAGGATGGTCCGTGAAAGGATATTCCTCCAGCTCACATTCCATCCACTACTGATCTATTCCTCCAGTTATACCTGAAAAGATTGTTAAAACGCCTAGCATTTCAGTTATAACTGTAGTTTCCTTGAATGGCTAAAGGAGGGAAAGGACATGATCAAACGCGAAACATACCTGAATCAAATCCGACCTTTCACAGGCAAGGATTTGGTTAAAATATTGACAGGAATCCGTCGCTGCGGAAAGTCTGTCATGTTGGATCTGATCCGTTCAGAGCTAATGGAGGAAGGAATCATGCCGGACCGCTTCCTCCTCTACAATTTTGAAGACATGCGTCTGGTCCATCTTTGACAGCTGAAGCCCTGCACCGTGAAGTCTCGAGCCAGCTCTCTTCCCGGAATGAAAAAACTTTTCTTTTTTTCGATGAGATCCAAGGGGTGGAAAACTGGGAAAAATGTGTCAACTCCCTTCGCGTGGATTTCGATTGCGACATTTACATCACCGGATCCAATGCCACGCTCTTATCCGGCGAGCTGGCAACCTGCCTGGCAGGCCGATATGTCGAATTCGTGATCTATCCCTTCTCATTCGCTGAATTCATTGAACTCTATTCAACCGTTTTTCCCGGGACTTCCGCTTCCGACGCTTTCTCCCATTACTTGATTCTTAGCGGGATGCCTTACCTGTCACAGCTTGGATTCCAAGCTGAGGCCGCAAAAATCTACCTGCAGGATCTCTACAATTCGGTTGTCTTGAAAGATATCATCAGCAGAAACGAGATCTGCAACATTGACCTCCTGGAACGAATCATCACCTACGCATTCACACACATTGGAACCAGTTTTTCCGCCTATTCAATTTCCAAGTATCTTCTGAGCGAGGGCCGGAAGATCGCTCCGGAAACCGTCTTAAACTACCTTGACTACTGCACCCAGGCCTATCTGATCCATCGCGTCAAGCGTCACGACTTGAAGGGAAAGAAACTTCTGACAGTCAACGAAAAATATTATCTGTCAGACCATGGAATCAGGGAAGCAGTCTTCGGAAGTAACAGGCAGGAGATTAATCTGATCCTGAAAAATCTTGTCTTTATGGAGCTCTTGAGGCGGGGATACCAAGTCACGGTCGGCCAGCTGGGATCAAGGGAAATCGACTTTGTTGGCAAAAAGCAGAATGAAACCATCTACATTCAGGTCGCTTACCTCCTGGCCTCGCCCGAGACCGTGGAGCGGGAATTCGGTGTCTTCGATGCCGTCAAAGACAATTTCCCGAAATTTGTTCTTTCCATGGACGAGATGGATATGAGCCAAGGGGGCATTCGCCACATCAACCTGCGCGATTTCCTTCTCATGCCCTCCTGGATTTAAAGACTGATCAGATGCCCTGCTGAGGCCAGGAGGCCTGAAATCGTCTGCATGTTGGAGATGGTCCCTATGGCGGGTTCCCCCAGCTCAAAGAAATTGACACAGGTACCGCAGGAGAGGATCCTGGTGCCCTTGGCTTCCAGCTCCTTCAGGTCCTCCAGCACGGTGGCTTCCCTGGCCGTTAAATAAACACCCCCGTTGACAAAAATCAGATGGCTGGGGGTTTGAGGCAGGTCAATCAGGGTCGCCAGATAGCTCTTGATCAGGATCTGGCCCAGCTCCCTGGAGCCGTCTCCCATGGCGTCGCGGCTGACCAGAACGACCAGGCCGGAGTTATTTTCCATCTTATTCATCCTCCTCGGTGTTGGCCCGGCAGGGCAGGTAGGTGATGCGTTTTTTCCCGGTCATTTTTTGAAAGACCTGAATCTCTCCAATTTGGTTGTCATGAAGAATCTTCATGGCCTCATCAATTTCCCCGGGTTCGACCCGAAGACAGACCCCGCAGCCCACATTGATCTGGCCGGGCAGCGCCATGACCCGGATCTTTAGCCTGGCATCCAGGAGCAGGCGCTCGGCCCGGATGGCCTGGCTGGTGCTCGCAAATGTAATGATGTACTCCATCTTAACTGGCAATCCTTCGAAGGGCCTCAATGCCCCGGTCAATTTCTTCTTCTGTATTGAAACACGAAAAGGAAAAACGAACCATACCCTGCGCCCTGGTCTTGAAATGCTGGTGGATCAAAGGAGCGCAGTGGGCTCCCGCCCGTGTCGCGATCTGATCCTCTTCCCAAAGCATCAGAGCCAGGTCGGAGGAATCCATACCCTCCACCGTCAGAGAAACCACGGGCAGGCGGGGCCTGGTGAAATCACCGTACAAGGTGATCCGGTCCAGATTCCGGATGCCCTGGTAAAACCTTGTAACCAGCCGGTTTTCCTGTTCCCGGATCCGATCGATCCCCTCCCGGAGGATGTATTCCACCCCTTTGAGCAGACCATAGAGGCCGTGGCTGTTCTGGGTGCCGCACTCAAAAACGTCCGGCACATGCCGGTTTTGAAAACGCTCAAAGCTGTCAGTGCCGGCGCCGCCTGTCTTGACAACCTCGAAAGTCCGGTCTTCTTTGACGATAATGCCGCCTGTGCCCTGCGGACCCAGAAGGCCCTTGTGGCCGGTGAAGCAGATGATATCGGCCATGTCAGCCCTGACCTCAATGGAACCCATGGTCTGGGCTGCATCCATAATCATAGTCAGATGGTGGGCCTTGCACCACTCGTAAAGTCTTTTCACGTCATTGATGTTGCCGGTTACATTGGAGCCGTGGTTGGCCACCATAAAGCGGGTGTTGGGCCGGAGCAGCTGATCAAGGGAATCCAGCAGCAGATTGCCCCGTTCGTCGCAGCCGATGACATCCAGTTGACAGCCGCTGAGATAAAGGGGCCTTAGTGTGGAGTTGTGATCCGTCATTGTCGTAATGACCGCATCCTCCGGCTTGACCAGGCTGCGGATCACCAGGTTGAGGCTTTCGGTAGCCGACGAAGTGAAAGCCACCTGAAGAGGGTTATCCAGGCCGGCCAGGCTGGCAACGGCCTCCCGGGTTTGGAAAACGGCCCGGCTGGATGCCATGGCAGCGTCGTAAAAGGAGCGGCCGGCATTGCCAAAATGGTTGATGGCATAAGCGACGGCTTCCGCCACCTCCGGCGGCCGGGTCAGGCTGGTTGCTGCGTTGTCAAAATAGATCATATGGCACTTC
>CAZGCS010000121.1:0-3249 GCA_964524395.1 uncultured Mageeibacillus sp. | reverse complement strand
AGGCCATGGTGGAAAAGCAGGAAGAATCTTATGGCTGGGAATTCATCTTCCTGGGGGCCAACATCGACGCCATCGTCTCTGCCGGCACTTTGGGGATCAGGCCCGACCGGGCCCTGGACTATCTGGCGGATGGGGAGGGAACCGCTCTCAATTACAAGATCCTGTCCGAGACCATCGGGACCTTCCGGACGACAGGCCGCATGGATCAGGAGAGCCTGGACGAAATCCGCCGTGATGTCCGGGAAAGAGGCCGTCGAAAATAGGATCGGCTCCGGCGGCATGGGCTGGGGGATGTTACCGCATGAGCTTCTTCAGAAGCTTGAACCAGCGGTCCCGGTAAGGGCGGTAGCGGATGGGCAGATCAATCCATTTGCTTTGCCTGACCAGGCTCCTCATGTGGCTGAAGGTCTCAAAGCTCTTGTAGCCATGGTAGGAACCCATGCCCGACTCCCCCACACCGCCAAAGGGCAGATAGGGGGAGGCCAGGTGCATGATGGTGTCGTTGATGGCGCCCCCTCCAAAGGAACAGCTGTCAAGGATCCGGCGCTCTCTTGCCTTGTCGTTTGTAAAAAGATAGAGGGCCAGGGGCTTGGGCCGCTCGCGGATGAAACGGATGCACTCTTCCAGCTCTTGGAAAGTGATCAGGGGCAGGATGGGGCCGAAGATCTCCTCTTGCATGACGGGGGACTGAGGGTCAACCTGGTCCAGGAGGGTGGGTTCAAAGAGGCGGCTGGCCGGATCCCTGCCGCCCCCCACCCGGATGATCTGTCCTTCCACAAGCGATTCCAAACGCTGAAAATGCTTGTCACTGACAATGCGCGGATAGTCTGTGTAATCCCCGTCGGGGAAAAAATCAAGAAGAGCCTGCTTGAAATGTTCGATGAAGGCCTCTTTAACCCGCCCGTCGATAAGCAGGTAATCCGGTTCCACGCAGGTCTGACCTGCGTTCAGCACCTTGCCGAAGGCAATGCGGCGGGCTGCCAGTTTGAGATCGGCGGTCTCATCCACGATGGCAGGGCTCTTGCCGCCCAGTTCCAGGACCAGGGGAGTCAGGTGCCTGGAGGCCGCCTCCATGACCACCCGGCCAACCGAGGTGCTTCCTGTGAAAAAGATGAAGTCGAATTGTTCTTCCAGGAGTGCCCTGTTCTCCTCCCGGCCTCCTTGCACCACGGCCACGAATTCCGGCGGGAAGAGATCCTGTAAAAGGCCGGCCAGCAGACGGCTGGTCGCGGGCGCATAGGCCGATGGTTTGACAACACTGCAATTACCGGCCGCCATGGAGGCGACGAGGGGATTAAGGGTCAGCTGGACCGGATAATTCCAGGGCGACATGATCAGCACCACTCCGTAGGGCTCGGGCTCGATGAAACTCCTGGCCGGCTTCAGCACTAGCGGTGTTCTGACGCGGCGCTCCTTGATCCAGCGGGGCAGGTTTTTTTTCAGGAAGCGCAATTCCGACAGGACAATCCCCGTTTCCGTCATGTAGGTCTCAAAAGGTGACTTGTTGAGATCTTCCCTGACCGCCCTGTTGATGTCCTGCTCATGCTTGAGCAGGCTGGCCTGCAGCCTCTGAAGGCAGTCCCGCCGGAAGTTCAGGGAACGGGTTTGACCGCTTTGGAAGAAATCCCTTTGGCTTCGAACCAGCTCCTGCGCCGAAGGCGTCTTTTTTTCCTGCCTGCTATTTGAAAAGTCCATCCCCTGCCCCTTGATTCTTGCTTGCAAACATTCTAGCGGAAAGACGGTCCCTGGTCTGCCAGCAATTGTTGTCCCTTTTCCGTGATCCGGTAGGTCACCAGGATTTCCTTGCCACAAGAGGCAGCCAAGGGACAGGAGCCACAGGAAACAGGACAGGGCGCGCCTCCCTGCTCCCTGACCAGGTAATCCATGCGGATCAATTGCTGGAGGGCCTGATCGATTACGGCCTCGGGAACTCTGAGCTCGGTCGCCAGTTTGCTTTTCGACAGGAGCTGATCCCTTTCGATGGCCGCCAGCAGTTCTCTTAACACAGCCTGTTCCCTTTCTAACGATAGCCAAGTAAACTGCCGGCCTGGAAGATCAGGACAGCCGCCAGCCAGCCAATGGCAAAGGTATAAAGAGCCATGAACAGCGGCCAGCGGATGGACTTGGTTTCCTTGCCCACGATGCCCAAAGTGGCGGCACAGGGCGTGTATAACAGAACCATGACCATGTAGGCCAGGGCGGTCAGCGGGGTGAAGTGCTGGCGGATGGCGTCCACCAGGATCTGGCCTTCTTCCATGTACTGTCCGGCATAAAGCATACCCAGGGTACCGACAACAGCTTCTTTGGCGGGAATACCGGCAAAGAGCGCCACTGCTTCCTGCCAGGTGCCAAAACCGGCCAGGCTGAACAGAGGAACCAGGAAACTGCCGATTCTGCCAAGCAGGCTGCCCTGACCATAGGCTTCAGCCGAGCTGGGGAGCACAGCCAACACCCACATGAGAGTGACTACCAGGAAAATGACGGTCCCCGCCCTTTTCACAAAACCGGACAAATTATTCCACATGTTGCGCAGGACATTGCGGTAAGCGGGCAGGCGGTAGGGCGGTAACTCCATGATGAAGAAGGAGGCTTCCCCCTTGAAGAGGGTCATGTTGAAGACCTTGGCCAAAAGGAGGGCGACAATGATGCCCAAAGCATAAAGGCTGAAGAGGATCAGGCCGCCGTGGCGGGGGAAGAAGGCAGCGATGAAAATGGAATAAATAGGCAGTTTGGCTCCACATGACATAAAGGGGGTAATCAGCATGGTGATCATGCGGTCTTTTTTGCTGTCCAGGGTCCGCGCAGACATGATGCCGGGCACCGTACAGCCAAAACCGATGATCATGGAAATGAATGACTTGCCCTGGAGGCCAAATTTGCGCATCAGGTCATCCCAGACATAGGCCGCCCTTGCCATGTAACCGCTGTCTTCCAGAAGGCCCAGGAGCAAATAGAGAACGGTAATAAGGGGGACAAACTCGATAACCGCACCGACCCCGTTGATCACCCCGTCGATCAGGAAAGAGACCAGCCAGCCGGGCGAATGAAGTGAAACGAGCAGGTTCTCCAGCAAGCCCCCCAGGCTCTCAATAAGATCCGCCGCCAAACCGCCCAGCCATCCTTCGCCAACGACGAAAGTCAGCTGGAAGACGGCCAGCATGACGATCGCGAAAATGGGGATGCCCAAGTATTTGTGGGTCACCAGACGGTCGATCTTATCCGTCAGGGTCACCACTTCCTCTTCAGGCC
>CAZGCS010000120.1:0-3250 GCA_964524395.1 uncultured Mageeibacillus sp. | reverse complement strand
GAAGCATTCGCAGCTCAGACACCGGCAAGGAAATTATGCTTTCCACCGGCTACGTCGAAACACTGAAACACAAGGAATTTATTGAGAAAGCGTTTGAGGATAAAACGCCCATTCCTGTCAAAGTCGTCAATGTCGTGCGCGATGGCGTGATCGCCTCCTACCGCAGCATTGACATCTACGTCCACCGGACCCAGCTCGAACTGACCATGGTCGATGACCTGGAACCTTACCGGGACCAGGAATTTGACATTCTCATTACGCAATTTGATCCGGACCGCCGCCGCATGCGGGTGTCGGGATCGCGGAGGATGCTGCTGCAGCACGAGCGCAAGGCAAGCGAGCGCGAGATCTGGGATACCATTGAGGCGGGCAACGAGTACACCGGGGTGGTCCGCAACCTGACCAACTTCGGCGCCTTTGTTGACATCGGGGGCGTGGACGGCCTGATTCACATCAGCGAACTGTCCTGGCAACGCATCCGCCACCCGTCCGAGGTTCTGGCAGTCGGCGACAAGATCAAGGTCTTTGTCAAGGATTTCGATCGCTCCAAAAAGCGTATTTCACTCGGTTACCGGCGCGAGGAAGACGATCCCTACCGTGACATTGAGGCCCGGTTCCCGGTCGGCGCCATCGTGCGCGGCGTGGTTGTCCGGATGTTCCCCTTCGGGGCTTTCATCAACATCGCGCCTGAAGTCGATGCGCTTTGCCACATCTCGCAGATCTCCAACTATCACCTGAACAAACCAAGTGATGTGCTGGTGGAGGGAATGGAAGTTGATGCCCGCGTGGTCGAAGTCTCAGACGACGCCCGCCGGATCAGCGTCAGCATCCGCGAGGTGGAGCCCATCAACCCCGACCCCGACTCGGAGATCGTCCTCCAACAGCAGGAACAGCAACAAAGGCGGCAACAGGCGCCCCGCCGCAAGGGCGGCAGGCGCAGGGAAGACCGCGATGACCTGCCAACCGGCTACACGGATGACCAGGCAGCCCGGTCCACCATTTCCGATATGGCGGCCATTACAACCGTGACCAAGGAAGGTTCCGACCTGCTCGACAGCATGGCGGCCCGCCAGGAAGAAGAAAAGGAAGCGGAAGAAGTTCAGGTGGAAGCTGCGCCTGAAGCTGTTGCCGAAGAGGCAGCGCCTGAAGTGGAAGAAGCCGCTCCTGAAGAAGTGAAGGAAGAAGCCGTCGAAGAAGCCGCTCCTGAAGCTGAGGAAGTGAAAAAGCCTGCAGCCAGGAAAACCACAAAAGCCAAGAAAGCCGAGGAAGAACCGGCTCCGGAGGAAGAAGCGGAAGCAGCTCCCCCGGCAGCGGAAGAGACTGCGCTTTCAGAACCGGTGGCAGCGGAGATGGTTGAAGTTGAAGAGGTGACAGCGGAAGAGCCGGTCGCAGAGGCAGTTGAAGAGGCTGCCGAAGAAGCACCGGAGGAACTTCCCCCCCTGGAGGAAGGCGAGTAGCTTCCAGGCACCGTAACCAGACAAGGGGACGCCGGGATACCTGACGTCCCCTTTTTTAGACCCATCCCCAAGGGGCAGGCAAAGGACAGCGCGTGATACTGATCGAGGGACAATACAACCAGGCCAAGGTCTTCGCCAGTGAGGTGGAGGAAACAGCCCGTGCCCAGATCAAGACTCTTTGTGATCAGGCCTTCACCCGGGGAAGCCGGATCCGCGTCATGCCCGATGTCCACGCAGGAGCGGGCAGCACCATCGGAACCACCATGACCATTACCGACAAGGTGGTTCCCAACATGGTGGGTGTCGACATCGGCTGCGGCATGGAGACCATCCGGCTGAAAAGGGACACCGTGGATTTCAAGGCCTTTGACTGGCTGGTCCGGTCACGGATACCCTCCGGCTTCGCCATCCGCAAAAGGCCGCACCCCTACCTGGAAAAGATTGACCTGAAGAAGCTGCGCTGTCGCGAGGGTGGCAAAAACGACCGTCAGCTTCGCATGGACCGGGCGGAACTGTCGCTTGGCAGCCTGGGAGACGGCAACCACTTCATTGAGATCAACCGCGATGAAGACGGGCGCCTTTATGTGGTCGTTCACTCGGGCTCCCGTAACCTGGGGCTGCAGGTGGCTCTTTATTACCAGAAGCTGGCTTCCCAGCAAAACCCCCACCTGCCGCGCGATCTTGCCTATCTTGAAGGCCGGCCCTTTGAGGATTACCTGCATGACATGAGGTTGATCCAGCGATTCGCCGAACTGAACCGCAAGGCCATGATCGATGAAATCGTCCGGGGCTTCGAACTGGACTACGACATGGACCTGACGACTATCCATAACTACATTGACCTGGACTCCATAATCCTGCGAAAGGGGGCCATCTCCGCCAAGAAAGGTGAAATCGTCCTGATTCCCATGAACATGCGCGACGGTTCCCTGCTTTGTGAGGGGCTGGGAAACCCTGACTGGAATGAGTCGGCGCCGCATGGCGCCGGCCGGGTCATGTCGCGGACCCAGGCCCGCAGGACCCTGTCGCTCCGCACCCTGCACCAGCTGATGGACGGCATCTATACCAGCTCCATCAGCCACGACACCCTGGATGAAAGCCCTGAAGCCTACAAGCCCATGGAAGACTTGCTGGACCAGATCGGGGAGACGGTCAGGGTTCTGCACCATCTGAAGCCCGTATATAACTTCAAGGCCAGGGAGTGACCGTGTTGGTAGACGGGTGCGGTTTCTGTTAGGATAAAAACCAATCAAGACGAACCGGAGGTGGTTTGAATGCTTCGATGGACATCGATCCCCAAGGAATGGATCAAAAAAGACCGCTTTTACGCGGTTATCGAGATACCGCGCGGCAGCAAGCAGAAATACGAGTACGACGACCGGATTGGCATGCTTCGCCTTGACCGCATCCTTTATACATCGACCCACTACCCCGCCAACTACGGCTTTATCCCCAGGACCCTGTCGGAAGACGGGGACGCCCTGGATGTCCTTGTCCTGTCAACGGAGAGCCTGGTGCCGCTTTGCCTGGTCGAATGCTATCCGATCGGGGCCTTTTCCATGATTGATGAGGACAAGGAAGATGAGAAGATCATCGCCATTCCCTTTGAGGACCCGCAGATGAGAAGCTGGACGGAGCTGGAAGACCTGCCCGAGCACATGCTGACCGAGATGCAGCATTTTTTCAGCGTATACAAGGAGCTGGAGGGCAAGGGGACGGCCATGACCAAGATCCATTCGGCCGAATCCGCCCAGAAGGTGATCGCCAAGGCCCTGGATAAATTCGATAAGTGG
>CAZGCS010000119.1:0-3256 GCA_964524395.1 uncultured Mageeibacillus sp. | reverse complement strand
CCGGAAGGCCTGGATGATGGCACCCAGAGTCTCCTTGGCGTCGCCCAGCATGAGGGCGATCCGGCCTTCACGACCCTCATCGTAGAGGGGATTGTCGACGCCGGCGTATCCCGGCAGTTTGTCAAAGTTGCAGATGATCAGGTGCCTGGCGTCCTCGACATTGAGGATGGGCATGCCGTAAATGGGAGTTCCCTCGGCTGTATTGGCCGCCGGATTGATGACATCATTGGCCCCGATGATGAGGGCGACATCCGTCTCCTTAAAGGCAGGATTGATCTCGTCCATCTCGTGGAGTTTGTCGTAGGGAATGTCCACTTCGGCCAGAAGGACATTCATGTGGCCGGGCATCCTGCCTGCGACGGGATGGATGGCAAAGTCAACCGTTTTGCCTTCCTGTTCCAACTCGGTGGTCAGTTGCTTGACAATGGATTGTGCCTGCGAAAGCGCCATGCCGTAACCCGGCACAATAATGATGCGTTCTGCTTCACGCAACCAGTAGCCGCACTGCAGCCCGGGTGTCAGGGCGCTTTCAATCTCTTGTGGAACTTCCTGCGCCATCTCCCTCCCGCGGTAGGATCTCATGATAGCGTCCAGTGTTTCCTTGGCGTCGCCCAGCATGAGGGCGATCCGGTCTTCACGGCCCTCATCATAGAGGGGGTTGTCGACACCGGCGTAGCCGGGCAGCTTGTCGAAATTGCACATGATCAAATGTTTGGCGTCTTCGACATCCAGGATGGGCATTCCATAGATAGGTGTTCCCTCCGCCGTATTGGCCGCCGGATTGACGACATCGTTGGCCCCGATGACAAGGGCAACGTCTGTGTCTTTGAATTCAGCGTTGATGTCCTGCATCTCATGGAGTTTGTCATAGGGGATGTCTACTTCGGCCAGAAGGACGTTCATGTGGCCCGGCATCCTGCCCGCGACGGGATGAATGGCGAATTTGACTTCCTTGCCCTGGGCTTCCAGTTCCGTCATCAGCTCCTTGACCGCTGATTGGGCCTGGGACAGGGCCATGCCATAGCCGGGTACGATGATAACGCGCTCAGCGTCATGGAGCCAGCAAGCGCAGGCATCTTCCGGCGGCAGGCTTGCTGTTTCGGCAACCTCTGACTCTTCTTTGGCAAGGTCAGGGCTTGTTACCGTTTTTGCCGGTTTTCCCGCCGCCGATGTTTTGCCAAGCAGAATATCGAAGAGTTTGCGGTTCATGGCCCGGCACATGATTTGAGTCAGCAACAGGCCTGAAGCGCCCACCACACCACCGACCGCGACAAGCAGCGGATCATTGATGGCCATGCCGGCGATGGATCCTGCGACACCGGAAAGTGAGTTCAGAAGTGAAATAGTGATGGGCATATCCGCGCCACCGACCCGTATGGCAAAGATGATCCCGAATGCGCCGGACAAGACAGTGCAAAGAACGATCAGGACGGCCTTGAAGGCCAAGGTTTCCTGTGTGGCAGGCAGGGCCAGCAAGGCTACCGTAATCAATGAACCGATCAGGGTCAGGGCGGTCCAGACCGGGTGGCCCTTCAGGACGAGGGGGCGCTGGGGTAAAACGCCCTGCAGTTTGCCGGCCGCCACCAGACTGCCGGTCAGGGTCAGGGACCCGACAAAGATGGCAAGGCCGGCCGTGACCAAGGAGAAGATGGTTTCAGATGATCTTGCGGCGATCAGGGTCAGGATTCCCGCCAGCATGGAGGCACCGCCGCCAAAGCCGTTGAGCAGGCCAACCATTTGCGGCATCTGAATCATCTTAACCTTTATGGCGATCACGATGCCGATGACAAGACCGACCAGCATGGCAATCCAAAGTTCAATGAAGCTGAAAATATTAAAGTGCCACAAGGTCAGAACGATGGCCAGGAGCATGCTGACCGCGCCCATGGCGTTGCCGGCAACCGACCGTTCGACGCGGCTCATCATGGCGATACCCGCAAGGACGGCGACGGTCAGAATACCCGCGGCGACGTAGTAGATGACCATATGGGTGGCCGGACTTACGCCTGAGGGCATGAAGGCAGAGAAAAAGGGCAGGCGGACGAGAAGCGTTGCGATCATGACTGGTCTCCCCCCTCCCGTGAATTGCTGCTGTGGAACATGCGAAGCATGCGATCGGTCACACCGAATCCGCCAACGACGTTGATCATGGCCAATACAATGGCGATGAAACCCATCACTTTGCTTCCCCAGTGCGCGGCGGCGGCAGTCGCCGAAAGACAGCCCAGAACCGTGACACCGGAAAAGGCGTTCATACCCGACATCAAGGGTGTGTGAAGCAGGCTGGGTACCCGGTTGATAATCTTGTAACCGACCAGGGTAGCCGCGATAAAGACGGCGATCAGGATGCCCTGTGTTGTTGTCATAAAGAACTCCTTCTTTTCAGTGCGAAATGCCTGCCGCTACAGAAAAATGCCGCACCCGGGCGGGTGCGGCAGCCGTAGCGCGAATGTTAATGACCAAGTGCGGCGAATGCCTCCAGTGTCCCTTGGTGGACAACTTTGCCCTCATGGGTTGTCAAGGCGCTTTTGACGATGTCATCATCCATGTCAAGATGGATATTGCCGTCCTTGATCAGGTAGGACAGGAGATTATAGACATTCTGTGAAAACATCCAGGTGGAGCTGGTTGGCAGGAGTCCCGGCAGGTTCTTGATGCCGATCAGTGTGACGCCGTGCTTGACTTCAATCGCACCGGGAGGGGTGATCTCACAGTTACCACCCTGGTCGATGGAAATGTCGACGATAGCCGAGCCCGGCTTCATCTTGCTGACCATTTCCTCTGTGATGAGAACGGGAGCCATTTTCCCCGGAACCAGGGCGGACAGGAAAACAATATCCATGTCCTTCAGATGCTCCGCCAGGAGGTGGCGCTCTTTCTCAAGACGTTCCACGGACAGTTCGAGCGCGTAGCCGCCCTCCCCGATCGCTTCTTCAGCCGGTACACCAAGATCGATGACCTGGGCCCCCAGGGACATGGCTTGCTCGGCGGCGGCGGGCCGGATGTCAGCGGCGTATACGATGGCACCAAGACGCTTGACCGTCGCGATCGCCTGCAGGCCTCCGACCCCTGCTCCGATGACCAGGGCCTTGATGGGTTTGATCATGCCGACGGCAGTGAAGATCTGGGGAACAAAATGAGGCAGTTCGTTGGCGGCGATCAGGATGCCTTTGTAGCCGGCACATGTACTCATGGAGGTAAGCGCGTCCATGGCCTGGGCACGCGTGATGCGGGGAATCCCGTCCAGGGTGATGCT
>CAZGCS010000118.1:0-3256 GCA_964524395.1 uncultured Mageeibacillus sp. | reverse complement strand
GTGGGCGCCATGCTGTCCTCGCTCCTTTTCGGCCTGGCCCAGGCTCTGCGCACCAAGGCGTCCGGACTTCAAGGCGTTTCGAGTTTCCTTGTATCCCTGATTCCATATGTCGTCACCGTGCTCGGTCTCGTGATCTATTCGATCAGTCTGAGGCGCAAGGCGCGTAAACACGCCCTTGGCTGAACCGGGAGGGGGGAGAAGGCAGTGAAAAAGATTCCGGTTATCCTGGACGGCGACCCCGGTCACGATGATGCCATCGCCTGGGTACTGGCCAGAGCCATGCCGGAACTCCATATCCTGGCCGTGACGACCTGCTGTGGGAACCAGACGCTTGAGAAGACAACCTATAACGCGGGTCGCGTGATGGCCCTGATCGGTCTTGATGTGCCACTTGCGGCCGGCAGGGAGAAACCGTTGCTGGCCGAGCCCATCATTGCCCCGTCGGTACATGGCGTATCGGGGCTGGACGGGCCCGCCCTGCCTGAACCTGACCGCCCGCCTGTCTCGCAAGGCGCCGCGGCACTCATGGCCCGGCTGATCGAAGAACAAGGTGAGCCCGTCGTACTGATCGCGACGGGCCCCCTGACCAATCTGGCCACCTTGCTCCTGCTCTATCCGCATCTGAAGCCCGGAATCCGTCACATCTACCTGATGGGCGGCGGCATCGCCCATGGTAACTGGACGCCGGCGGCCGAATTCAATATCCTGGTCGATCCGGAAGCGGCTGACCTGGTCTTTCGTTCCGGTATTCCCCTGACCATGGCCGGCCTTGATGTCACGGAAAAGGCCCTGGTTTTCCCGGAAGATTTCGAACGCATCAGGGCAGCCGGCAATGAAGTGGCCCGGGTCACGGCTGGATGGCTGGAATTTTTCTACCAATTTCATCAACAATTGGGCTACCGCGGTGCTCCCGTTCACGATGCTGTCGCGGTAGCGGCCCTGGTCCGGCCCGGGATCCTGTCAACAAGCGATCTTTTTGTGGAAATTGAGACCGGGGGCGATTACTGCCGCGGGGCAACCGTGGGAGATCTTCACCGGATCTCGGGAAAGGAAGCCAACGTGCGCTGCGTCATGGACATCGACCGCCAGGCCTTCGTCGACCTGCTGGTCGAGGGTGTGTCGTATTACGGGCAGGGAGTCAAACCGTGAGTGGTCAGGCAGAGACAAGAAAAATCCCCGTAAGCAGGGAGCCCTTCCACGCCAGCGTGGATCGTTTTACGCAAAGCTGCTTTTCGGACAGTCTTCCCCTGCCGGTCTGGTTTGATTGTGACACTGGCGTCGACGATGCCATTGCTCTCCTCTTGCTCCACCAGCTCAAGTGTTTCAAGCTTGTCGGTGTCTCTACGGTCGCGGGCAATGTTGGCCTTGAGATGACAAGCTACAATACCCTTTGTGTCCTGGAGCTGGCGGGATCGGATGCGGCGGTGTACAGGGGGGCGGCCCGGCCTCTCTTCCGCGACCAGATCACTGCCCCGGAAGTACATGGCAGGAACGGCCTGGGCGGCGTTATTCTCCCGCCTCCGACAAGAGAAACCACAGGGGTAAGCGCCTGGGACGCGCTCTACCAGGCGGCCCGGGCCTGGGAGGGTGAGCTGGTCCTGATCGCTGTAGGTCCTCTGACCAACCTGGGACTGGCCCTGGCCAAGTACAAGGATTTGCCGCAACTTCTCAAGCGCGTCGTTATCATGGGCGGCGGGGCCGGGGGCGGCAACACCACACCGGCAGCGGAATTCAATATTTTTGCCGATCCCGAGGCCGCGGACATGCTTTTCAACTCGGGCCTGAGCGTTACCATGTGCGGCCTGGACATGACCTTGAAGGCCAGCTTGACTGCGGAGGAACTGGAGGAGCTCGGCAGCCTGGGCTCTCCTCAGGCCAGGTTCGCCCGTGACTGCCTGCAAAACACACTCCGCTACTCACTCTCCCGCGGGCAGCCGGGAGTGGCCTTGCACGACCCGGCGGCCGTCCTTTTCGCGGCAGATGACTCCATTTTCGTCTCTTACCCCGCCTGGGTCCGTGTCGAAACCAAGGGAAAACGAAGCTACGGCAAAACAGTCACGGATCTCTTCTCAGACAAGAAGATGCCGGACCGCAATCACCGGGTCGTCATTGACGTCGACCGGGAAAAGTTCAAGGCCAGGCTGTTTGATTTGATGGGACGTTATGGAAAGTAAAGAGATTAATTTGCTTTATATCGATTGCTGCATCCGCAGGGAAGAGTCGCGAACCAGACAGCTGGCCGAGGCTTTTCTCGATGAATTGGACAAAAGAGGCAACTTTTCCATTGAAAAACTGGTTTTGACGGAAGAAGCCCTGCTGCCCCTGGCAGGCGGGTTTTTCCAGCAGCGCGAGAGCTTGCTGGAGGCAGGTGCTCTTGACCATCCACGCTTTCGATACGCCCATGGATTCGCGAATGCTGACCGGATCGTAGTCGCGGCGCCTTTCTGGGATTTGAGCGTCCCGGCCCTGCTGAAAATTTACATTGAGAATGTAAGCGTTCAGGGTATTACCTTTGAGGCGGATCCGGAAAACAAGTTGCTTTATGGCATCTGCCGGGCGGATAAACTGATGTTTCTGACGACGCGGGGCGGCGCCTACGAGGATTCCCCGCTGGAGACGGGTGTGCCCACGATGCGGAACCTGACCGCTTTTTTCGGCATCCGGGCTTTCGACACGATTGCTGCTGACGGGATGGATTTGTTGATCCTGCCGCCGGAAGTGATTTTGGGCAGGGCAATCAGGGAAGCCAGGCAAGCGGCCAAAACCTGGTAAGGGAGTGAATTCGATCCGGCATGTGACGGATCAGCGTTTGACAGCGCAAAGCCGCTGTGCTACTATACTCCTGCTTGTCAGACGCGCGGGTCTTTTTTTTTGCGCGGACAAGTCTTTTGACTGGATTATTGGAGGTCCCGATATGGCAAAGCCCGGTGCACGTGAACGGATTACGCTGGCATGTTCAGAATGCAAGCAGCGCAACTATGACACGAAGAAGAATAAAATGCATACACCGGATAAGTTGGAACTCAAGAAGTTCTGCCGGTTCTGCAACAAGCATACGATTCACCGCGAAACGAAGTAATCAATGATTCACGGGAGTGGACGCAATGGCGAGTAAAAAAACCAAGACAGCGGAAAGCCGCGGCAAAAAACCGGTGAAAAAAGGCGGAAAGCTTTCTTTGGGCGGGCGCCTTAAGAAATGGTTTGTCAATATCATCACCGAGTTGAAGCGGGTGATCTGGCCCGACAAGAAAAAACT
>CAZGCS010000117.1:2043-3270 GCA_964524395.1 uncultured Mageeibacillus sp. | reverse complement strand
GCTGCCAGTCCAAAGGCGCCGCTGAATTGGCAGACCGCACACAAATAGCGGTAGCGATGAGCGTCGAGCAGGTCCGGATCGATTTGGGTCCCGGGCGTCAGGACCCGCACGACCTCCCGGTCGACCAGTCCTTTGGCCTGGGCAGGATCCTCTACCTGATCGCAGATAGCCACCTTATAGCCGCGTGAGAGTAAACGCCTGAGATAAGTGTCCGCCGCATGGTGTGGCACGCCGCACATGGGTGCTCTTTCCTCCAGGCCGCAGTCTCGCCCGGTCAGTGCCAGCTCCAGTTCACGGGAAGCTGTCAGGGCATCGTCAAAGAAGAGTTCATAAAAGTCCCCAAGCCTGAAGAAAATCAGGCAGTCGGGATACTTTTCCTTCTCCTCGATCAACTGGCGCATCATAGGGGTTACAAGCGTTATATCGACTTGGTCAAAGGTCAGGTGCTTCAGGTCCTCATACCTCCTGAGTTTATTCTAAATGATGCCGGCAGTGCCTTCCAGGGAAAAGGAACCTGCTCTTTCAATTTTCACGGGGGCAAAGATGCCGGAAAGAGACTGATATTGACAACTTTCCTGTGCTTGTAAAGATGTGCTGTCAACATAAGAAAAGTTAACCAGCCGGTCATCTCTTGTTCTTCCGGACAAAATCCCGGGATCGCGCCTGCTGGGTCCGTCGATCAGAACATCGACCGTCTGGCCGACCAGGGCAAGGTTTGATTCAAGGCTGATCCGGTTTTGAAGTCTGACCAGACGTTCAAACCTTTCCTGGATCAGATGGTGGCTGGTCTCCTGAAACTTTGCAGCCGCAGGCGTTCCGCTTCTCGGGCTGTAAATAAAAGTAAAGGCGGCGTCAAAGCGGACTTGCTCCATGAGCCGCAACGTTGCCTCAAAGTCTTCCTCTGTTTCACCGGGAAAACCAACAATCAGATCGGTGGTAATGGTGATGCCGGGCCGGCTCGCGCGCAGCCTTTCGACCCTTTCCAGATAATGGTTGGCGGTGTAGTGCCGGTTCATCCTTTGTAAGATACGGTCACTGCCTGACTGTACCGGGAGATGAATGTGGGGTTCGATGACGGTTTGACCGCCGATCACCTCGATGAGCTCGTCGGAGAGATCCTTGGGATGCGAGGTCATGTAGCGCACGATGCCAAGTGATTCGATCCTGCTGACATCAAGGAGCAGGTCCGCGAAGGTGGCTGCCTCCCCTCCGCTCCGCCTGATGTCA
>CAZGCS010000117.1:0-1943 GCA_964524395.1 uncultured Mageeibacillus sp. | reverse complement strand
AAGCTCCATGGCTCCCGCTCCCAGCACAAAGTCAACGTAGGGAAAGGTCCCGAAAACCGCATCACGATGGATGGCCTGCTCCATCATACAGCCGAAAACGCCAATCAGGGGAAAGCCCCTTTTTTTTACAGGCTTCAAGCGGCCCAGATGGCCAAAGAAACGGTCATCTGCCTTGGCACGGACACTGCAGGTATTAAACAATACCAGCTCGGCATCATCGATCTGCGGCGCCTCGACAAAGCCCATCTCTTCAAGGATACCGGCCGCTATTTCGCTGTCATGGTCATTTTGCTGGCATCCGAAGGTCCGGATGTGATAGCCGGGAGCCCGGCGGTTTTCCTCTGAAAATTGCCGGCTCCACCGGCACAACCGGTCCATCCTTGCGCCGGTCGTAATGTCTGAATCAAATCCCTTCATTCCATCCGGATCATTTCAAGGTATTGTCATTGAGGACAGGCGCTGTTATTTTGCGCAGGGACCTGCTTTTGTCCTTGCTTCGTTTCGGCAGGATGACCGTTTTGACGGCTACTTCCGGCCGCAGCGCAAAGACCCTCAAATTTCCGTAGCTTTCAATATCTGAAAACACGACCATCTCCGAGTACTCGAGCTCATTAAGAGGCTGCTGGAAACGGACGACCAGCAGGAAGCGTTTGCGGGCTCCCGGATTTCTCTCCACCCAGGCTCTGACACTTGAAAAGTTGGGAACAGTACGAAAACCCAATTGCCTCATAAGCTGACGGTCACCCTGCTTGCCCAGGGTTTTTCCGTAAAGGAGCCCCATGCGCTCGATCTCAGCCAGCGGAATGACCCGGATGCCGGTGACATCTTCAAGGACCAGCTCATCGCTTCGCGTAATAAAGAGGTGGCAGGGCATGCCCGTGAAGCTGGATAAGCCGGAGACAACCGTCATGATCCCGCCCCATTTCGCTTTCCTTTCCCTGGTCTCCAGACGGATGCGCCGCAGGATCTGAATGCGTCTCAGCCGCTTCCAGATGATGGCGCTGATGGATATAGCCATCAGGGCAAAGCCGACTTCCAGGGACAGGGTCCCCTGCCACACGAGAAAAAGCGTACTCAAAAAGAGAATAATCAGAGCAGGAATCATGCCAGCATTTTAACATACGCCGCCTGGCGGGGGATTTATTCAAAGAGCTGGCGGTGTGTCACTTCACCCTGGTTTTTGTAGATGGAATTGCGGGGAACGCTCTGCCTGACGAAAGAGAGCGGGTAGATGACACTCCCCGCCCCGACCAGAACCCCGGGGCTCAAGACTGCGTTACAGCCGATTTCGACCTTTTCAGCGATCATGGCGCCGAATTTTCGAAGCCCGGTTTCAATCAGCTCTCCACCCAGGCGGACCTTGATATCTTTGCGGTCTGAGCGCAAGTTGGAGGTGATAACGCCTGCGCCCAGGTGGGCGCCGTAAGAAAGGATGCTGTCGCCGATGTAATTGAAATGGGGCGCATCGACATTGCCAAGCAGCATGGAATTCTTAATCTCCGTCGAATTGCCCACCACGCAACGGGGGCCAATAAAGACCTTGCCCCGGATATAAGCCCCGGGGCGGAGCTCCGTCTCTTCTCCGATGATGGCGGGTCCCAGGATAGTCGTATTATCAGCGATTTTCGCCGAGCGCGCGATCCAAATATCCTTGCCGGTCCGGATGTAATTATCCTCCGGCAACTGCGAACCCACCGCAAGAATGAAGGAAGCGATGTGTTCCAGCAAGTCCCAGGGGTAGACTGAGTTGGCAAAAAATGAAGAAAAGACCTCATCGCCTTTGAGGTAGAAAAAATTCCGAGTCATCAGTTCGGGGATATCCATATGACCACCTCACCTCTTGCGATCGGTAGTAGGTCATGAATGAGTCTGCCCCATTCATGACCTTATCTGGTCGAGGTGACAGGACTTGAACCTGCGGCTTCTTGCTCCCAAAGCAAGCG
>CAZGCS010000116.1:0-3418 GCA_964524395.1 uncultured Mageeibacillus sp. | reverse complement strand
AAATCAGCCCGGCCAATCAGTCTTCGACGATTTTGACAACCGTGCCTGAACCGACTGTTTTGCCACCTTCACGGATGGCGAACTTCAGTCCGGGCTCGATGGCGATCGGCGTGATCAGTTCAACGTTGATCTCGACGTGGTCACCAGGCATGCACATTTCGACACCTTCCGGCAGATGGGCCACACCCGTCACGTCCGTTGTGCGGAAGTAAAACTGCGGGCGGTAGCCATCGAAGAAGGGCTTGTGGCGTCCGCCTTCATCCTTGGTCAGGACGTAGACCTGGCCAACGAATTTCCGAAGCGGCTTGATTGAGCCGGGGGCGGCCACGACCTGGCCGCGGCGGACTTCGTCACGCGCCACACCACGGAGCAGCAGACCGACGTTGTCACCTGCCTCAGCGTGATCCAGCATTTTGCGGAACATTTCAATTCCCGTCACGACCGTCTTCCTGGGTTCATCGGCCAGGCCGACAACCTCGACGGGGCGGTTGATGTCAATCTGGCCGCGCTCAACACGACCGGTGACAACCGTGCCACGGCCGGTGATGGTCATGACGTCCTCAATCGGGCAGGCAAAGGGCAGATCAATCGGACGCACGGGCGTCGGAATGAAGGTATCAACCGCTTCCATCAGCTCGATGATGGGCTGGTAGACCGGATCGCTCATGTCAGTGCTCGTTGATTCGAGTGCCTGCAAGGCAGAACCGCGGATAATGGGCGTGTCGTCGCCGGGGAAATCGTACTCGTCAAGGCGCTCACGGATTTCCATCTCAACCAGGTCGAGGATCTCAGGATCGTCCACCTGATCGGTCTTGTTCATGAAGACGACAATGGCCGGAACACCAACCTGGCGGGCGAGCAGGATGTGCTCGCGCGTCTGGGGCATGGGCCCGTCAACGGCTGAAACGACGAGAATCGCGCCGTCCATCTGTGCCGCGCCGGTAATCATGTTCTTGATGTAGTCAGCATGCCCCGGGCAGTCAACGTGCGCATAGTGGCGGTTTGTTGTCTCATACTCAACGTGTGACGCGTTGATGGTGATCCCGCGTGCTCTTTCTTCGGGCGCCTTGTCGATGGCGGCATAATCAGTAAAGCTTGCCAGACCTTCGCTCGAAAGCACTTTGGTGATGGCTGCCGTCAAAGTCGTTTTGCCGTGGTCGACGTGACCGATCGTCCCGACATTGACGTGTGGTTTGGTTCTTTCAAATTTCTGTTTTCCCATTCAGATATCCTCCTGCTGGTCGATCGTTATTTGGATCTGATAATTTCAGTTTTCATGTCTCATAATCTTCTCATAAAACATGTATATGCGCAATGTGTCCTGCGCGGGGAAGCCTTTGCAGGCATCCTTCTCTCTAATACTGATGAGTCACCATGTTGGCCCGGATGCTTTCGGGTACTTGTTCGAAATGACTGGCCTGCATGGTAAACACACCCCTCCCCTGGGTACGCGACCTTAAGGCGGTCGCATAACCGAACATCTCCGACAATGAAACAAAGGCATCGACAACCTGGGCGTTGTGCGTTGCCTCCATGCCCTGGATCTGACCCCGCCGGGCATTCAGGTCTGCCAGTACATCTCCCAGGTACTCGCTGGGGACGATGACATCAACCTTCATGATAGGTTCCATCAGGATGGAGTCCGCCCGTTTCAGGGCATCCCTCAGTGCCATGGAACCGGCAATGCGGAAGGCAATGTCCGATGAATCCACTTCGTGGGCGGAACCATCAAGGAGGGTCGCTTTCAGGTCAACGACCGGATAGCCGGCAACAACGCCGCCATTCATGGCGTCGCGTATGCCTTCCTCCACCGGTTTAATGTATTCCTTGGGGACCACGCCCCCAACCGTCTTGTCCTCAAAAACAAAACCCTTGCCCGGCTCTAGAGGTGAGATCTCGATGACGGCATGGCCGTACTGACCATGGCCGCCGGTCTGCCTGACGAAACGCCCCTCACCCCGTGCTGTCTTTGTGATGGTCTCACGGTAAGCGACTTGCGGCTGGCCCACATTGGCTTCCACCTTGAACTCGCGAAGAAGGCGGTCAACGATGATAGCCAGGTGAAGTTCTCCCATCCCGGAGACGATCATCTGACCTGTTTCCTTATCGACGCGGGTCCGGAAGGTCGGATCCTCCTCGGCCAGTTTAGCCAAAGCGGTTTCCAGCTTATCCTGGCTGGCCTTGGACTTGGGCTCGATGGCAACCGAGATGACCGGTTCGGGGAAATCCATGCTTTCCAGAATGATGGGCGCCTGTTCGGTCGTCAGTGTATCACCCGTCGTGGTATTTTTCAGTCCGACAGCCGCGGCAATATCGCCGGCGTAGACTTCACTTGCGTCCGAGCGGTGATTGGCATGCATCATCAGGATGCGGCCGATCCGTTCCCGCTTGTCCTTGGTCGCGTTTCTCACATAGGTGCCGGCCTTCAGCGTGCCACTGTACACCCGGAAGAAACACAGCTGGCCAACGAAAGGATCGGTCATAACCTTGAACGCCAGGGCCGAAAAAGGCGCCTGGTCATCTGCGGGCCGTGTCAGCTCCTCCCCGCTCTTCGGATCGATTCCCGTCACTGGCGGAATGTCGACCGGTGAAGGGAGGTATTCCACCATGGCATCCAGCAACATCTGGACACCCTTGTTCTTGTAGGAAGAACCACAGGTCACAGGCGTGATCAGGGTCTCAATGGTCGCCTGACGGAGGACATCTTTCAATTCTTCAACTGAAATTTCCTCATCGCCCAGAAATTTCTCGGCCAGTCCGTCATCTGTCTCGCAGATGGCTTCGACCATTTTCGCCCGCCATTCCCTGGCCTCTTCCAGCTGGTCAGCAGGGATGTCAGCCTCGGTAATGGTTTTACCAAGATCCTCGTCCTCGTAAATCTCAGCCTTCATGGTCATCAGATCAATGATGCCGATAAAAGAGTCTTCCTTGCCGACAGGCAACTGGATGGGAACCGCATTGGTCCCCAGCCGGTCTTTCATCATCTTGACCACGTGGAAGAAGTCGGCTCCGGTGATGTCCATCTTATTGATGTAGGCAATGCGGGGAACCCCATAGTTGTCGGCCTGGCGCCAGACGGTTTCCGTCTGCGGCTCCACGCCGCCCTTGGCGCACAGAACAGTAACCGCCCCGTCCAAAACACGGAGCGATCGCTCAACTTCAACGGTAAAATCGACATGGCCGGGCGTATCAATGATATTGATCCGGCACCCTTTCCAGGTCGTCGTCGTCGCGGCAGACGTAATCGTAATTCCGCGATCCTGCTCCTCGGGCATCCAGTCCATGGTGGCGGCACCTTCGTGCGTTTCACCGAGTCGGTGGATCCGTCCCGTATAGTAAAGGATACGTTCCGTCGTCGTCGTTTTGCCGGCGTCGATATGGGCCATGATGCCGATATTTCTCGTATTCTCAAGTGAGA
>CAZGCS010000115.1:0-3457 GCA_964524395.1 uncultured Mageeibacillus sp. | reverse complement strand
CAAGAAAAGCTGGTGTGCGCCATCCATACCATCAAGGCGGGTGAAGTGGAATTCTTTGTTACTGATGTCATGGAGATGACGGGAACGATTCGCGCCTTTGACCAGGCAGTCTCGAAGAGGGCTGAGGATCGGTTGACCGCCATGGCCGGACAAATAGCAGCTGCGCATGGCTGCGTCATTGAAATCGAGATCATCCCGGAAGTTTTGCCCCAGATTAATCACCCGGCTTTGCGACGTGCAGCCAGACAGGCCTGTCATAAGGTGTTCGGCGAGGAAAGCACCCTGACACGCGGCCCCTTGTTTATGGGTGCCGAGGATTTTTCGGAGTTCGGCAAAGTCATGCCCTCCCATTTCTATTGGATCGGTACAGGATTTCCTGACAGGCAAAACGCGGCCCAGCATGAACCTGATTTCCAGATCGATTACCGGGCCATCCCCTACGGGGTTGCCCTGCTGGTGGAATCGATCAGGGGGGCGGAGCGTATACCCGGCAAAGAAAGCGGGATATGAATCGAAGGTAACTTACAGATGACAATACCTGCTTATCAAAATGAAGAAGCCTGGATTTTTGTTCCTGATGGCACCAATACAGCTGATGCCCTTCAACGAACGACCCATCTATCCATCGCCGCCCACCCTGACGACCTCGAGATTATGTCCTATCATGCCATCGCCCGATGCTTTCGTGATGAAGAGGACTGGTTCAGCGGTGTCGTGGTCACGGACGGTGCCGGAGGCCCCCGGTCCGCAGGGAACCAGGCAAACGCGGTTGAGCAAATGAAGGAGCTGAGAAAGCGGGAGCAGATGAAAGCGGCGGCCATAGGTGAATACAGCGCCCTGGTCATGCTCAATTATTCGAGTGGCGGGGTGAAGGGTCATAAGGCGGAAAAATTGGTGGGGGATCTGCGGGAATTGATCCGCCTGACCCGTCCAAAGGTCATCTGCACACACAATCCCGCCGACCGGCATGATACCCACGTTGCAGTGGCTTTAAGAATGATTGATGCCCTGCGGGGCCTGGATCCGGGCTTCCACCCTCAGGAATTCTACGGTTGCGAGGTATGGCGGTCACTTGACTGGCTGACCGGTGAGGACAAGATCCAGTTTGATGCCGGCAAGTATCCCGATCTGGCCGCCAGTCTGCTCGGCGTCTTTGATTCTCAGATACGTAACGGGAAAAACTACGTCAAGGCGACTTTGGGCAGGCGCGTGGCCAATGCCACTTTCGCGGAATCCCATTCACACGATGAATATGAGGCTGTCGCTTACGGCATGGATCTGATGCCTCTTCTTGAGAATCCCGGGATGAAGGTGGGCGATTATCTTAAAGCCCACATAGATCGTTTTACAGAGGAAGTGCTTGGCTGTATCAAGATCCTTTCAATGCGCTAATATAGAAACCCGGGGCAAGCCGGGAATGCGGAGCGATTCTGCCCGAAAGGAAGAAGACGTCAATGCTCGGAGCCATTATCGGCGACATCGCCGGGTCGCGATTCGAATTCAATAACCACAAAAGCAAAGACTTTGAGCTGTTTGCGGAAGATTGTTTCGTGACGGATGACAGCATAATGACAATTGCGGTGGGCAAGGCCATCATGGTGGCCTTGAGAGAAGCGCCGGACGCCGGCCGTGAACACGATGACTATTTCCATGAACGCCTTGCCCTTCTGACCGTGGAATTCATGCAGGCGATTGGCCGCAACTACCCGGATTGCGGTTACGGGGCCAGGTTCCTGCAGTGGCTTTTCAGCGACGCCCCCCGGCCTTATAACAGTTTTGGAAACGGCGCAGCCATGCGTGTGAGTCCCGCGGGTTTAATAGCAGAGTCCCTGGAGGACGCGGAAGGCCTGGCGGAGACAGTGACCGCGGTCACCCACAACCACCAGGAAGGAATCAAGGGGGCGGCAGCTACAGCCACTGCCATCTATCTGGCGAAAAAAGGGGCGCTGAAAAGCGAGATCAGGGAGCATCTGAACCGTCATTTCTACCCGCTTGACTTCACCATTGACGCCATCCGCCCCACCTACCGCTTTGACGAAACCTGTCAGGAAACCGTGCCCCAGGCAATCCAGTGTTTCCTGGAATCGAATTCCTTCGAAGATGCGATCCGTACAGCCATTTCACTTGGCGGCGACAGTGACACGCTGGCCGCTATCACCGGTTCCATTGCCGGAGCCTACTACGGAATACCGGAAGATCTGGGTCAAAAGGCGCTCTCTTTTCTTGATGAAGAGCTCCGGACTCTCTATGACGAGTGGGCAATCTTTTGCCTTCCAGGCGACAATAGAAAGGAATACTGCAATGTGTGACACCATGGTTGCCCTGGGCAATTCGACAGCCGGTTCCCAGGTTATTTTTGCCAAGAACAGTGACCGCCAGCCAAACGAAAGGCTGGTCACCATCCGGGTGCCAAGGCGGCAGTACCCGCCGGGTTCAAAACTGAAGTGCACTTATATCGAAATTGACCAGGTGGAGGAAACCTGCGAAGTCGTTCTGCTCAAACCTCATTGGATGTGGGGAGCTGAAATGGGCGGCAATGAATACGGCCTGGTGATCGGAAACGAGGCGGTCTTCACAAAAGAACCCAAAGATGACGACAGCCTGCTGGGAATGGACATGCTCCGTCTGGCGCTTGAGCGATGCAAGACAAGCCGGGAAGCGGTCGACCTTCTGGTTCACCTGCTTGAACGGTACGGTCAGGGCGGCAACTGCGGTTTCGAGAAAAAATTCACTTATCACAATGCGTTTCTGATTGCGGACCGGGAACAGGCCTGGGTCCTGGAGACTTCCGGCCAGTACTGGGCGGCGCTCCAGGTCGAGGATGTGTACAGTATTTCGAACCGGCTATCCATTGGCAAGCAGTTTGACCTGGCCCATCCGCGCCTGATCACGCACGCGGTTGAAAAAGGCTGGTGCAAGAGCGAAGAGGATTTTGACTTCGCCCGTTGTTACAGTGAACCTCTTTTTACGCATTTCAGCGGTTCGAGACAAAGACGCCAATGCAGCTTTGACCGTTTGCGCCGGGACAGGGGCAGGATATCGGTCGAAACCATGATGGAGATTTTACGCAGCCATACGCCCGCCTATGATAAAAAACCTTATCGCAAAAGTTCGGTCGCAAGTGTCTGCATGCATGCCGGTTTCCTGTTTGGCGACCAAACGACGGGAAGCTTTGTTGCAGAACTTGGACAAGCAGTAGATACCTACTGGATCACGGGTGGCTCCCCGGCATGTCTGGGACTTTTCAAACCTTTTTTCCTGGCAGACGGTGAAACATTTTCACACAGCCCGGAGGAATCAGAAGAAGCGGAAAGGGCCTGGGAAGGCCGCGAGGAAATTCACCGGCTGGTACTCGAGAACAGAATTTCGGCCGATGAATACAAAAGAGACCGCGACCATCTGGAAGAAAAATGGATGCAGCGGGTGAATCAGCTGGATCTGTCATCCGCTACGGAGC
>CAZGCS010000114.1:2258-3465 GCA_964524395.1 uncultured Mageeibacillus sp. | reverse complement strand
ACCTGGTCCGCTATCTGCCCGATGGCAATATCGATTTTGTGGGCCGGGATGATTTTCAGGTCAAGATCCGCGGCTTCCGGGTGGAATTGCCCGAAATTGAAAGCCGCATCCGGGCCTTTCCCGGCATCAAGGACGCCTCGGTCCTGCCCATGGATGCACCCGGCGGGGGCAAATGCGCCGTGGCCTATGTGGTCATGGAGGGAACCCTGGACCTGCCGGCGCTTAACCGCTTTATTGAGGAGAAGCTCCCTCCATACATGGTGCCCGCGGCCACCCTTCAAGTGGACCGGATCCCACTGAATCCCAACGGCAAGGTGGACCGCAGGAAATTGCCGGCCCCCACCTTCGCCGAACAAAGCGCAGAGGAACCAGCCGGTTATGTACAGACCGATCTGGGCAAGGAAATTGCCCAGGTGCTTGAGGAAGTCCTGGGACACGGCCATTTTGCCCCTTCAAGCAATCTGCTCCAGGCCGGCCTGGCCTCGCTGGGGGCCATCAAGCTCTGCAGCCTCCTGAAAAAACGCTTCGGTGCGGCCCCCCCGGTGCAGGAGCTCCTGGCCAACCCCACCCCGCTTTTTATCGAAAACACCATCATCCATGACCTGCTGGCCAGGGGAGCGGAAGGGCCGGAGCCCGCCGCTCAGGAGGCCTGTCCCGCGAAGCTTGACTACCCCCTGTCCGGCAGTCAGATGGGGGTCTACCTGGACTGCCAGAAGGACCCACAGGCACTCAGCTATAACATCCCCTCCCGCCTGACGCTTCCCCCGGAGGTCAACCCAGACAAACTTGCGACCGCCATCGAAACCGTCCTGGAGGGTCATCCCGGCACCCGGATCCGGATCGAGGAGACAGCTGACGGCATCCGGCAAGTCCCCCTTGAAGAGCCTGTACGCGTCAACCGCCTGAAACTGACAGAAGGGGAAATCCAATCCTTTGCCGAAACTTTCGCCCAGCCTTTCCAGCTGGATACCGGGCCCCTTTACCGGGTCACCCTGGTTGAATCCCCGGACGCACTCCTGGTTTTTTCAGATTTTCATCACCTGGCCTTTGACGGGGCGTCCATGGATCTCTTCCTCCGGGAGCTGGGCCAGATCTACGAAGGCGGCAGACCCCTGCCCGAAGAGATGGCCGGCCATACTTACGGGCAATGGGAAGCCCGTGAGCAGGCCCAGGGAGCCTGGGAGGGCCACCGGGCCTATTTTGCCAC
>CAZGCS010000114.1:0-2158 GCA_964524395.1 uncultured Mageeibacillus sp. | reverse complement strand
ACATCATGTACGCCTATGAACTGGGGGTATTGTCGGACTATCGGATTGCCGGCCACCCTGCCCGTGTCGAGGAGCTGGCCACCGAGGCGCCCAAGTTTAAAATTTCCATCCACGTGGAAGAGAGGGGTTCCGATACGGTTTTCTCGGTCCAGTATAACGATGCCCTCTATTCCGCCCCCATGATGAACCGCCTGGCAGAAAGCCTGGCCGTCAGCTTTTCCCAGATGCTGGCCCAGCCGCAAGCCAGGGTCAAAAAGGTCTCTCTCCTGTCCGGCCAGCAGGCCGCCCTGATTGAGAGCTTCCAGCCCAAGAGTCCTCCACCGCTCCCCTGCCCCCTGCTCCACGGGATGTTTGAGCAGGCAGCCGACCGGTCACCGGAGGCCACCGCCCTCATAGCCTGTGAGGGTCAATACAGCTACGCCCAACTGGACGCCGGGGCCAACCGTATTGCCAACGCCCTGCTCAGCTTGGGCCTGGCCCCCGAGGACCGGGTGGCCTTCCTCCTGCCCCGTACCGGGCGGATCCTGATGACCATGCTGGGAGTCCTGAAGGCAGGCGGCGCCTATGTCCCCCTGGATCTGGACTATCCCCATGAGCGGATCAGACAGATCCTGGATGACAGCCAGGCCAGGTTTCTGATTACGACCGAAGACCGGCGGGCCGATTACCCGATCGCCCTGAATGTGGAGGACCTGCGGGGCCATCCCGATGCCGGGCGTCCGGACCGGACCGTGCAGCCTGACCAGCTCGCCTACATCATCTACACCTCCGGATCTACCGGGAAACCCAAGGGGGTCATGATCGAACATCACGGCATCGCCAACTACCTGACTCCCGCCCCTGAGAACCTGCATATCCATGCCCTGGTTGAGGATGCCAGCTGCATGATGTCCATCACCACGGTCACCTTTGACATGTTCCTGAAAGAGAGCATGGCTGCCCTTTGCAACGGACTGAAGCTGGTCTTTGCCGACGTGGAGGCAGCCAGGGATCCCCTCAGACTGGCGGATCTCTTTGAGAAAACCGGGGCCGATGCCTTCAACGCCACCCCTTCCCGGATGATGGAATACATCAGCTATCCGGCCCTGCTCGCGGCCATTCGCCGCTGCCGGGTGGTCATGGCAGGGGCCGAGAAATACCCCGCCCAGCTGATGGAACGGCTGAGAGGGGGCGAGGGCCAGGTCCCACGGCTTTTCAACACCTACGGACCCACAGAGATCACCGTCTCCTCCAACTGCAAGGAGCTGACCACGGCTGACCGGGTCACCATCGGAGGCCCTCTCCTGGGTGTGGTGGAATCGGTCATGGACCCTGACGGCAATGAGCTCCCGACCGGGATCGTCGGCGAACTCTGGATCGGGGGGAGGGGTGTGGCCCGGGGTTATGTCGACCTGCCCGACCAGACCAGGGAACGCTTTGTTGTCCACAAGGGCATCCGGATGTACCGTTCGGGCGATATGGCCCGCTGGACCCAAGACGGAGAGATCGAACTTCTTGGCCGCAATGACAAGCAGATCAAGCTGCGCGGCCTTCGCATCGAGCTGGGCGAAGTAGAGGCGGCACTTCTTGCCGTCCCGGGCATCAAAAACGCCGCGGTCGTCATCCGGGAGGTCCAGGGCGCCGACCGGCTCTGTGCCTACTATACCGCCGACCAGCCTGTGGCACCCGAACACCTGCAGGAAGCAATGTCCAAACGCCTTTCTCCCTACATGATCCCCACGGCCTGGCTGCAGATTGACGCATTCCCTCAGACAACGACCGGCAAAATTGACTATAAAAAGCTGCCTGACCCCAGCCCCCTGCGCCTGAACAAGTATTCGGCTCCCGCCACGGCAACGGAGGAGAAGCTTGCGGCCCTCTTTGCGGCCATCCTGGACCTTGACCCCGGCGAGGTCGGCGCCGAGGACAGCTTCTTTGACATCGGCGGCAGCTCCCTGTCGGTGACCCGGGTAGTGATTGCCCTGAAAGAAAACGGCCTGGTGACGGCCAAGGGGGAGGCCATCAGTTTTGGCGACATCTTCGCCAACCCCACCCCCAGGGCCCTGGCCTCCCTCCTGGCCCGGGAGGAAATCCGGGCGAGTGTGTCGGACTCCGCAGACGACTACGATTACCGGGCGATCGATCGCGTCCTGGCAGACAATAGCCTGGAGGCTTTCAG
>CAZGCS010000113.1:1706-3524 GCA_964524395.1 uncultured Mageeibacillus sp. | reverse complement strand
CACACTACTTCATTTTCGGATTCACGCGAAGTCTTTTAGTTTACTGGCTGAGTTCTATTATGGGAGGGATCGTCATCGCGCTCGGGACTTCTGCATCGATCGGGGCCGTGATCGCCGAGTGGTTCATTGAGAAGCGCGCTTCGGTTCTTGGTCTTGTATTCGGCGGGGCAAGCTTTGGCAGCGCCGTTTGGCAAGTTGTTTGCGGTGCACTGATCGTGAAAATCGGGTATCGCCACACTTACTTCTTCATGGGTGCTGTATTGGCCATTGTTTCCATTTTGGCCAACCTCCTCTTTCTCCGTTTACCACACCAGATAGGCCAGAAAGCGCTGGGTCACGAAGCGGTTGAAAAGATGAAGACAAGCGAACGGCATCCTCATTCGGACGAGGTCTCGGCAAATGGCATCACCATGTCACAAGCCCGAAAAAGTATCGCCTACTGGATTCTGTCTTTTGGAGTCTTGTTGTCGACCATGTGCATCGCTGGTGCGAAATCCTACTTCCCTACATTCCTAACCGGTGAAGGAGTTGGCAGTATGCAGGCCTCGACCTATTCGAGCTTACTGGCTCTCTTTGGCGCGGTACTGATGGCATTCGGGGGATTCTTATCCGAAAAAATGGGTAATAAAGTCTATATGATCTACATGCACATCGCTTTCAGCCTCGGGGCCGCAGCTCTTGTTCTGAATAAAAGCATGGCTCCCGCTGTCATTTTATTGTCAACGGTCTTAATGGCTGCGGCCTCGCCTGTTACCACAGCAGCCATGGTTCCAACAATTACGACTGAAGTTTTTGGCAACCGCGACTACCCGAAAATTATGGCGAGTCTGATCACATCAGCCTATTTGGGTCATTCCTTATCGCCAATTATCGCTGCTCAAATACTGAAATACGGCGGTACACTTTCTTTCATCTATTCCTGTCTGGGCGTTGGGGCGCTTATCGGTGTCGTGCTTCTGATCACAGGCTTTGCCCTTTCCCCCGTCGTTCGCTTAAGAGAAGATAAGGTAAAAAGTCGTTTTGCAAAAGGGTCTTAAGCTGTTTGTCAAGTGATTGACCCGCGAACCTGACGGGCAGAGAATCGTTAAAGCCGGACGTTTTTATCGTTCACAACCGTTTAAATATAAGTGCATTAATTTACATTTTTGCTAAATGGCAAGGGATCTGTTTTATCAATTGCCCAGATGCTATAATGGGCTGGTGTTGCAACGGCAAACGCTCCCACTTCAGTGTGAAGTGGTTGCCGGGAGAAGTTTGATCTTAAGCAATTTATTGAGTTGGACGGCTTAAGGCAGAAAAGAAAGGAATTAAATTATGTCAAGTTCTCGTGTGAATTATTCATCGGAAACAAAACTCGAAAAGGAGGCCCTTTATAGCCGCATGGTCAAGGTGCATCCTTATGTTATGGTCGGTGGCACCACAGCGATTGACGAGAAGGGTGTCGTTCATGGTTTAGGAGATTCCTACGCCCAGGTTCACTATGTCATAAGCAGACAGATTAAAATGTTGGAAGTTGCGGGAGCATCGAAAGCGGACATCGTCAAACTTAAGATTTCAGTGACACCCGACTTTGACTCTGCCGGCGTACGTGCCTTTACTGAATTGTTAGGGGACGTTAAGCCGCTGAGTACTTTAGTGGTGGTCGCCGGTTTATTCCGTCCTGAACTACTTGTAGAGATTGAAATGGACGCAATTATCGGATGCGGGGATTCTCCAACTCAGGAACTCGCCGTCGTCGAAGTTGACTAAACTGAGCCCACCTGTTTGTTTTTATCCGGCGGCTGGCTGAACATGCTTCTCGCCAGCTGCCGTTCCATT
>CAZGCS010000113.1:0-1606 GCA_964524395.1 uncultured Mageeibacillus sp. | reverse complement strand
TGAGCCGCTGGCAGATTCTGTCCTTCTATGTTAAACCGATAAATATCTGTTTCGGGCAGTCACCTGCCAGCTTCCAACAAGCTTACCTTCTCGTGCCAGCAGAACCTCCGGATAAAGAGCAGTCGTGGAGCAGATATGGTTGGGGATCACATAGTGGATGCTGCCTACCTCCGGTAACAGGTGCCGGTGCTCTTCTTTTATTTGAAAGACCCAGTGTTCCTCACTTTGGAAAAGCGGGACCGCCTTATCTTCCAGGTTCAGGATGACACCCCTCACGCCCTGCAGATCCGTTGCGATGGCTTTTGAGCCAAGGTCCAGGGTAAAAAGATCCGGCGCCGGATGGCTGATCACGCGCGTAACCAGACAGGCGGCAGGAGTGAAATCCAAGTCGGGAAAGTTTTTCTTATAATTGTAATCGTGAAGAAAGAGGGTGCCGGGTGATAAGTAAAAATCGGATACCTGGGCGTGACAGGGGAAAGAGGGAGTACCCCCCGCCACAATAGTCGAGCAGGCGATATTTTCGCTTTCCAACTCCTCTTGGATCTTTTTTATTTGTTGATCCGTCTCGGTAACGCGTTCCAGACGGGTGGCATAATCTCTGTCATTTCGATGACCATCGTAGCAATGCAAGCCATCCAGCCTCAGCCCGGTCAGATCCAGACACCGGCGGTAGAAAGATCCTGCCTGGTCCATGGGGACCCCGGTCCGGTTCATGCCCATATTGACATCAACGAGCAGGTTAATGGTTAGCCCCTTGGCCAGGGCCAGATCGGACAATTGCTTAAGCTGGCCGTAATGATCGCCGGTTGCCCATAATTGAGTGATTGTCGCCCTCTTTGCCAGTTCAATGAAACGGGGAATATTCTGGCCGACAAGCGGGTAGCTCATCAGGACCGCCTTGGGCCGGCAGGCCAGCACCATCTCTGTTTCAGCAATCGTCGCGGTTTTAAACCGGTTGATCCCCTTGTCCTGCAGGAACTTCACCATGCTCTCCATCTTATGGGACTTGACATGGGGCCACAGGCGGTCCGGACTTCCCGCGATCGTCATGGCTTGATCAGCGTTTTTCGAAATGAGATCCAGATAATAGACCAGGTTGGGGCTTGGTATCTCTTCCTGCCCCTCCAGTTGGTAGATGGTTTCTGCCATGCCGGTGTCCCTTTTAGATCTCGACGAGGAGTTCGATCTCCACAGACATATTGCCCGGCAGCTCATTCACGCCAATGGCAGAGCGTGCGCCCATGCCCTGTTCCTCACCCCAGAGATCGACAAGCAGCTGGGAGGCTCCGTTGACGACCTGCGGCTGCGCGTTGAAGCCGCTTGCGCTGGCGACAAAAGCCAGCAATTTGACCACGCTCTTGATCTTGTTGAGGCTTCCCAAATAAACTTCCAAAGAACTAAGGGCATTCATCACGCACATCCTGGCTGCTTCCTGACCCTCTTCCAGGCTGCGTTCAGAACCCAGCTTGCCCGTGATGACCGGAACACCATCAACCGTGGGACCCTGGCCGGATACATAGAGTAGATTGCCAACCTGTTTAACCGGCTGATAAATACCTCCCCTGGGTGGCGGGGCAGGAATTTCCAGCTTGAGTTCTTCGAGTTT
>CAZGCS010000112.1:0-3574 GCA_964524395.1 uncultured Mageeibacillus sp. | reverse complement strand
ACCCGTGCGCCGCTCTCCAAGAAGCAAGAGAACAGAAACAGGAAACAAGAAAAACAAACAGGGCCATACACGACCCTCCTGCTTCTTGCCTCTGTTCTCCTGCTCCTTGAATCGCTCGACTTGCATGTGTTAAGCACGCCGCCAGCGTTCGTCCTGAGCCAGGATCAAACTCTCCAGTTTACACCTTCAAGTTTCCTAGGCTCTCTCAAAGGTCTCTACCTAAAAAGATAAAGAACCCGCTGGACCATCCTTACCCTATTCAACTTTCAAAGAACAGCTTGCCGCGCCCGTTACCGGGCACGGCATTTATAATAACACGGGGTCAAAACTTTGTCAAACACATTATTTCAGATTTTCGATAAAATATCGGCCAAAATATCGGCGGAGATTTTCTTTCCCGGGCCGAAGTGATCTGGCCAGATCGAGGACCGTCTGCCTCTTGTGCTTTAATCGGTGTTGGTATATAATGGATAGGTAAAAGAAGAAGCGGGATATCAATCGTAGCCAAATCTACCGAACTGGAGGAGACCGGAGCAAATCCGGTATGGTAGGCAAAAAGAATCTCGCCGGTGATCGCCGGAGAGGGCGAAGTGCCCTTCGGGCAATGAAAGGGGGATCATTGTGCAAGTAAAGAAAGTGCATCTTGTTTTCTTAAGCGTTCTCCTCATCCTGGCTCTGGTAGGCTGTCAAGCAGCGCCCCAGGATGCAGACAACGGTGAAACGTCGGAACCGGAAGATGGGGTGACGGAGGAGGAACAGGGCAGGATCATCACGGTGGAGCTAAGCCAGGAGAAAGACGGGATTACCGTTAAACTGGAAAAGCTTATATTATCGAAAGACCCGGGTCTGTTTGACCCACCTCCGGTGGATCATGTCTTTCTGTACCCGGTATTTACCATCACCAACCTTCACAAGTCAGAACACCCATTGTACTTTATGTCAGGCACCTCCTGTATCGCCTATGTTGACGGTGAAGAGTTCAAACGGAGCATGGAAGGACTGTACTCTTACGGAGGAGATATTGAGCAACTGGACCTGTATGTGGATCACAATACTACGGCTCAGGCCATGACCGCTTTTATCATACCTGAGGAGTGGAATAAACTTGAGCTGGTAGTGAACCAGGGGTTTGATCCCCTGATCGATCCGATCAACTTGAGCTTCGAAATAGAGAACAGATAGACGGCGGGGCACTGCAGCCGGCTTAAAATGCATCAATCCCATCCCAACAAAGTTCGCGTCTATCACCGATTTCCGGGAGCAAGGTCAAAAAAACTCGGCCTTGCAGGAAAAGGCCCTTTAAAGCCGCTCAAAGCGGCCGGTAAAGAAGCGCAGCACCGGCGGTTCGTAAACCCAACGCAGGCCCTTGATCTCATTACGCCGCTTATGAACCCCGGCAATGGCCGCAGCGGCATATTCCAGATGCGCTGCAGTATAGACTCGCCGGGGAATGGTCAGCCGGACCAGTTCAAGTTTGGGGCAATAGTCCCGGCCTTCTTTGTCCCTGCCGGCCGAAACGATACCCCTTTCCATACTGCGCACACCCGAGTGCTCGTAGATCGCCGCCGCCAGAGCCTGCGCAGGCAGCTTTTCCTGGGAAAGATGCGGCAGAAAGGATTTCACATCCAGAAAGACCGCATGCCCGCCTACCGGTTTAACGATGGGGACGCCAAGTTCAATCAGCCTGGCGCCAAAGGAGATCACCTGCTCCACACGATGCCGTATATAAGAGTATTCTACAGCTTCGCGTAAGCCCCGTGCAAAAGCCTCCATATCCCGCCCCGTCATGCCGCCGTAGCTGGGCATCCCCTCAAAAACCACCACCATGGCGGCAGCCTGGCGGTAGAGCTCTGCGTCATTAACAGCGAGGAAACCGCCCATGTTGACTATGCCGTCCTTCTTGCCGCTCATGGTGCAGCCGTCAGCATAACTGAACATCTCTTTGACAATTTCTGCTATGCTCTTATCGGAGCAGCCTGCTTCACGTCCTTTAATAAAGTAAGCATTCTCCACACAGCGGGTAGCATCGAAGATCACTCTGATGCCATGTTTTTCTGACATTTTCTTAACTTCGCGCAGGTTCTGCATGCTTACAGGCTGCCCACCGGCCATATTTACAGTCACCGCCACAGAAATATAGGGAATTTTCTCCGCACCGACCTCTTTTATAAGTGCCTCATATTTATCCAGATCAACATCGCCTTTGAAAGCAATATCATCTCTTTGCGGATCATGGGCTTCATCAATGATCACGTCGACAAAGGTGCCCCCATTCATCTCCTGGTGCGTCCGGGTGGTGGTAAAGTACATATTGCCCGGTATAAACATCCCCGGCTCAATCAGCAGCCTGGAGATAAGGTTCTCGGCACCGCGACCCTGATGGGTAGGTACCACATGCTTAAATCCGAACAGATCCTGCACTGTCGCTTCGAGATGAAGCCAGTTATTGCTTCCTGCATAAGCCTCATCCCCTACCATAAGTCCAGCCCATTGGTTGTCGCTCATGGCATTAGTCCCGCTGTCTGTGAGCAGATCAATGTAAACATCCTTTGATTCCAACAGAAAGGTGTTAAACCCTGCTGCCTCAATCCTTTTTGCCCGCTCTGCAAGCGGCAGCAGCGTGATAGGCTCGACCACTTTGATCTTGTACGGTTCCGGTAAATTCAAATCGATGTCGCCTCCTTATGGAATCAATTCGCCATCTCACTCCTGGAACGCAGATATTTTCAGCGCGGTTTCAAAGTAGGAAAAAGAATGACATCGCGGATGGAAGGGCTATCAGTTAAGATCATCACGATACGGTCAATTCCTATACCCAATCCCCCCGCCGGGGGCATCCCGTACTCCAGGGCGGTCACAAAATCGTCATCCATCATGTGGGCTTCTTCGTCTCCTGCTTCGCGGCGGGAAAGCTGCCGTTCGAATCTTTCCCTCTGGTCGATGGGATCATTTAGCTCGGTGAAAGCATTAGCGATCTCTTTACCGGCAATAAAACCTTCGAAACGGTAGGTTAGCCGCGGATCCGTGGGTATTTTTTTTGATAGCGGCGAAACCTCGATGGGGTAGTCCAGGACAAAAGTGGGCCTGCGGATCTGCTCTTCACAGTAAGTTTCAAAGAAAAGATTCAGGATCTCCCCCCAGGTACTCTTACCCTCAAGTTCCAACCCGGCCCCCAGGGCCGCTTCCCTGGCGCCGGCATCATTGTCGATTTCGATAAAGTCTACACCGGCATAATTGCGCACAACATCAATCATCGTCTCTCTGGGCCAGGGGGGCGTCAGATCAAAAACCTCTCCCTGGAATGTAGCTTCACTTTTCCCGAACACCCGCGAGGCACATTGATAGATCAGATTCTCAGTAATATACATCATGTCTTCAAGATCGGCGTAATTCTGATAAATTTCGACCGAAGTGAACTCAGGGTTATGAAAAGGAGAGATCCCTTCATTGCGAAAGATCCGCCCAATCTCGTAGACCTTGTCCAATCCCCCGACAAGAAGACGCTTTAGATGAAGCTCGGTAGCAATGCGCAGATAGAGCTTGATATCAAGGGCATTGTGATATGTAATAAAAG
>CAZGCS010000111.1:0-3607 GCA_964524395.1 uncultured Mageeibacillus sp. | reverse complement strand
GTCGCCCGGCTCCAGCTGGACCAGCTCATCGATCGTGACGAAAGTAAAGCCGTGTTCAATCAATACGGGCAGTGCGCGTATGAATCCTTTAACAGTCGTTTCATGGATATCGTGCAGCAGGATAATCTTTCCTTTTTGGGTGTGGCTGAGCAGGTAATTGTACACATAGTTGACGTTTTTATTGCTCTTCTTCCAATCAGCGGGATCGATGTCCCAGAAGATCGTGGCCATCCCCTGCTTCCCTGCCTCCACATAAACCGCTTCACTTCCGTAGCCGCCCGGAGGACGCATAATCGTAGGTCTGGAACCCGTAATCCGTTCAATGGCATCGCTCGTTGACATAAGCTGGCTTCTCCGGACGTCACTGCTGACCTGCGAGAGAAACTTGTGGGAGTAGGTGTGGTTGCCGATCTGGTGACCTTCCGCGTGCATGCGCTGAATCAGGTCGGGCCGGCTTTCAGCGAATTGGCCCTGGACGAAGAATGTTACTTTGATGCCGTATTCCTGCAGGGCATCGAGCAGTTGGCCGGTATATTTGCCTGGCCCGTCGTCGAATGTGATGGCGACGGCGCCGGGGGCCGAAAGACTGACCGGCCGTGCCGTCGTCAGGGGATCCGTCAGTTTGGTTTCAGTCGTTTTGGGTTTGGTTCTTTTAATTGTCGTGGTTGGGGTGGTTTTTCGCGTTTTTTTCGAAATATCGAGTGAAGGCAAGGTACTTGTTGTCGTCTCGGAAGTTTCACGGGGGGTGGTTGTTTGACTTGGTGACGGGCTTGTAGTCTGACTGTACGGACCAGTGTTGGTTGTGCCCGGGGAAGGTTCTCTCGTCATGGCTGGGGCTGGAACAGACTTTGTTACGGAGCAGCTGCTGGTCGCGATTGCCAGGGCGATAGCGCCTAATAGGGACAGGATGACCGCGATTACGAGGAAAATTGCCAGACGCCTTGATGTTTTGCTGTTCTTCAACTTAAAATTCCACCCGATTCCCCGGGACCTTGTCCCCTGACTTGATGGTCTTATTTTATCATGAAAGACGAAGCCGGATCCTTTCCGTATAATACAAAAAGGAGGAGTTCAGATGAAACTGATACTGGCAAGTCAATCGCCCAGACGGCGTCAACTCCTGTCCATGGCAGGGATATCCTTTGAAACCGCCCCTTCAAATTGTGATGAGGATTCGCTTGCCCGGCTCTTGAAAAATGACAGGCCGGATATTTCCGAGCGCGCCCTGGCCGAGCGTCTGGCCTTGGCCAAAGCCCGTGCCATACTGCCCTCCTACCCGGAAGATCTAATTTTAGCAGCGGATACTCTCGTCATCCTGGACGGCGTCCTGTTTGGGAAACCGAAAGACCGGGCTGAGGCCCGCAGGATGTTGCGGACACTTGCCGGTCAAACACATCTGGTCGATACGGGGGTCGCTCTTATTTCATCTTCAAGGGAAGAAGTTTTCTCTACGCGTTCCGAGGTCACTTTCCGGCCGCTTTCTTCCGTCGTCGAAACTTTGATTGACAACTATGTCAAAACAGATTTGCCCCTGGACAAGGCGGGTGCTTACGGGATTCAGGAACTTGGCGGTCTTTTGATCGAGCGCATCGAGGGTGACTTCTTCTCCGTCATGGGCCTTCCGATCGGCCAGGTCTATGAGCGCCTGCAGGCATACGATATTTGACTGGAAGAAACTTGTTTTCCTAAGCGACCAGCTTGCCAATCCCGCCGGCAATGGAGATCAAACCGGCGACAAACTGGATCAGGTAGACGAAGCTGGAAAATTTCTCGTTGGGGATTCGGTGGTGGAGCCAGTTACCAATGAGGAAAGCGACGACAACAAGCGGGAGCGCGTAGACGATCGTTGTCGCAAGCTCCGTCGTATAGACATGCAGAACAAAAATCCGGTAGAGGGTCGTGATGGTATTGGTGACCATCCAGACGGCAACCATGGTCGCCCGGAAAGTTCCCTTGTCTTTCATGCGGCTCAGGGCGTAAATATTGATAAGCGGCGCGCCCATGGAAAACATGCCTTGCAGGACCGCACCAATGCCAAGTGAAGCGTACATGGCCGGTTTTGGCATCTCTTTATGTTCTTTTTTACGAATAATCCTCAGGAGTTCACGCCCGCTGACGAGGGCAACCAGGATGCCGATGATCAGCCGCAGGGCCCATTCAACATAGCGGAGTTTCGCAAAGAGCAAATAGCCAACCGGCATGATGGGTATGATGCAGGCGAGGATGATCAGGAGCTCACGGCCATTGATTTTCCGAAATTGCGTCACCAGCATGATGGCCAGCATGAGCAGACTGGTCGCTGTGAACAGGGCCACAGAGACTTCAGCCCCCCAAAAAAGTGAAAGAATCGGCACGCCGATCGAAATTGAACCGAAGCCTGCGATGGCTTCGATAATATTCATAAAAAGAACAAGAATTAAATAGAAAATCATGTCAATGACACCTTAAATCAATCTCCCAAAGAGTATACGCTATTATTCGGGGTCTTCATATGAGAAGCAGGATCCCGCCGGTGATTGAGAAGAGGCCGCTGACAAGCTGAACGAGATAGACAAAGTTGGCGAACTTTTCATTGGGTATCTTATTGTGCAATTTGTTGCCGATGAAAAATGCAATAAAGACAAGGGGGATCGAGTAGAAAATGTTGATCCATATTGTCTGCGTATAAGAGTGGAGAACGAAAATGCGAAACATCAGCGAGATTGTATTGGTGATAAGCCAAACCATGACCATGGTCGCGCGAAAGCTGCTCTTATCCTTGATCCGGGTCAAGGCGTAGACATTGATCAGAGCACCTCCCATGGAAAACATGCCCTGTAAGACCGCGCCGATTCCAAAAGCAGAATAGACCAGCCATTTAGGCGGATCACCCGTATCCTTATGGATGACGCGCCTCCAGATTTCACGCACCGCGACCATGGTGACGACGCTTCCCATTATCAACCGGAGTGCCCATTCCATGAGACGAAGTTTGGAGAAAAGCAGGTAACCAACCGGCAAGATGGGAATGACCGCGGCGAGAATAACCAGAAGTTCGCGTCTTTGGATTTTTTTATATTGGGTGACGGCAACAACCAGGCACAAAATCAGGCCGGATGCTGAAAGAAGTGCGACCGATGTTTCCGTACCGAGTGCGAGCGCGAGAATGGGAATACCAATCGATGTTGAGCCGAAGCCGACAATTGACTCCAGGATGTGCATAATAAAAAGGACGATGAAAAAAACAGCCACGGCCGGACATCCCTTCTTCGCCCGATTATACAGCAATCCCGGCAGGCTGTCCGTGATTTGCCCGGTGCGCCATGCAAGCGGGTTTGCGTATTGCCCGGCACGGTAAGACCGCACAGTGACAGTTATTCTGTACAATGGAAGTTAACAGAGTCAGGCGCAAGTCATTTTTTCTGCCGGGCTGCCTTTAAGAAGAGAAGGAAAGAGAAGATGGAAACAAAAGTAACCTTTATTTACGATTATAGAAGCATTGAACTGCCCAAGGAGATGACAAAACTCATCTTGCCCGATATGGATGAGTTTATTGAAATGCAGTGCCAGGTTCTGGCGGAAAAGCACAGCACAATTGAGCTGCCGGAAGGCCAGGAACACCTGCTGA
>CAZGCS010000110.1:0-3614 GCA_964524395.1 uncultured Mageeibacillus sp. | reverse complement strand
GAATTTCAGCCTCCGGACAAACCTTCCCTGGACAAGCCACCCATCCGCCAGGCCATCACGGAGACAAAACGATTCATGACCGCCGACGGCCGGACAGTCACTTTGGTCTTTCACGCCATCATCTCGCCGGTCAATGCGACCATTGCGACCATCAAGGTCCAGCTTTACTATGTGACAGGTATCATGCTGGCGCTTTCGGTCGGCCTGGCCCTGGTCATTGCACGTATTGTCTCCAAACCAATCGAACGCCTGAACGAGGGAGCTAAAAGTTTGGCAAAGGGTAATTACGATATTCAGTTTTCCAGCGGAGGCTACAGGGAAATCCATGAATTATCTCTCACACTTAACCAGGCGGCCAGCGAACTCTCCAAGGTGGAAAAGTTGAGAAGAGAGCTATTAGCCAATGTGTCCCATGACTTGCGTACGCCCTTGTCCCTGATCTATGGCTACGCGGAAATGATGGGGGATTTTCCCGATGAGATCGGTCCGGCACAGATTCATCTGATTATGGAGGAAGCGGAGAGGCTCTCCTCTCTGGTCAACGATATGTTGGATGTCTCCCGGCTGGAAAGCGGTGTCATGGAACTCAATATCCGTGTCTACGATCTGACTGCCTCCATTGCCCGGACCACGGATCAGGTGGCAAAGCTGGTGGAAAAAGAAGGATACCGGTTTACCTTCGAGCCGGATCAGACGGTCTACGTCATGGCAGATGAAATCAAGATGATCCAGGTCTTTTACAACCTGCTTATCAATGCCATCCATTACAGCAGCGGAGATCTGCAGATCCGGGTTCGTCAATCCATCCGGGACCGGCAAGTACGTGTCGAGGTGGAAGACCATGGCAGCGGCATCGCGGAAGAAGAGATCCCTTATATATGGGATCGGTACTATAAAGGAGGACAGCCCCACAAGCGCGCCATCACCGGTACGGGGCTCGGGCTCTCCATTGTGAAGAAGATCATTGAGTTGCACGGAGGAAGCTGTGGCGTGGAATCCAGGCCCGGCCAGGGCAGTATTTTCTGGTTCCAAATCAATAAACTATAAAAAAACGAAAGCTGCCGCCCCCTTTCGGAAGGGGTCAGGACGCTTGACATAAATAAGGTACCTAAGTATAATACACAGGTACCTTAATATATTTGGAGGAAAAGATAATAAACAATGGAAAATAAAGACACGCTGGATTACATTATGCGTTTGGCACGTGTTACGCGCAGGAATCGGCCTGGGAGGAAAGAGGACAGCTTGTCACGAAGTGCCTTCCGGGTCATGGCCAATCTACACAAAAAGGGACCCATGCGAGCCAGCGACCTGGCCAGGCAACTGGACATCAGGCCCGCCTCCCTGACAGAACAACTGACCGGGATAGAGTCAAGGGGCTTGATCAGAAGAGAAAAGGACCCTGCTGACATGCGTGCCCTTCTTGTGATCCTGACCGATCAGGGCAGGGGTGAGCTGGACAGGAGCAGGGAAGAGCGTTTGTCCTGGAACGCTAAATTTCAGGAAGCGTTGACAGAAGAGGAACATGCGCAATTTGCCCGGTTGTCGGAAAAGCTGATCAGTTTTTTTGAAAAAGAGAAAGGACATGCGCGATGAACGGCAGGGCAGGTGGAAGGGGCTTCCGTTTTGCGACGGAAGAAGAGAAAATAAACCGCCCCAAAGTGACAAAAAAGCTGCTGGGCAGGATCTTTTCCTACCTGAAACCATACTGGCCGAGCCTTTTATTGTCGCTGATCACCATCATCGCAGCGGCGGTGCTGGATGTTTTTCCGTCCATCCTGACAGGCCGTATGATCGACGACGGTTTTATCAAGGGAGATTTCCGGCTTCTGGCCATGCTGGTAATCCTGGCGGCCGGAGTCATGATTGGATCCAGTCTGCTGGGTCTTCTGGAAAACTACCTGAATACCAGCGTGTCACAGCATATTGTGCAAGACATGAAAAACAGTATGTACGGCCATCTGCAGCAGATGTCCCAGCGCTTTTTTACGGTTAACAAACAAGGGGACATCATCACGCGGATGACGGGGGATATTGGAGGTGTCCAGGGTGTCATATCCGGTACATTGACCCGGACGGTTTCCAACGTGGCGGTACTGGCCGCTTCCATTATTGCCATGGTGCAGAAAAATTGGCTTTTGGCTCTGGTCGGCGTTGCCATCCTGCCTCTCTTTATCCTGCCTACCAAATCGGTTGGCAAAAGGCGGTGGCGGCTGACCATGGAATCACAGGAAAAGCACGACGAGTCCAACCAGCAGCTCAACGAAACACTGTCGGTCAGCGGCCAGCAACTGGTCAAGATTTTTACCAAAGAAGATGAGGAATACGAGAAATACGCCCGCGTCAACGAAGCGATACGTAAACTGACAGTCAAGGAAGCCATGGCAGGCCGCTGGTTTCGTATGGCAATCGGAACTTTTGCCAACCTGGGTCCCATGTTGATCTACCTGATCGGCGGGATCCTGATTCTCAAAAAAGGAAACACAGGCCTTACCGTAGGCGATGTCACCGTCATGGTCACCTTGCTCACGCGGATGTACCGGCCGGTCAGCGCCCTTCTGAGCGTTCCGGTGGACTTCTCCCGGGCCATGGCGCTTTTCACCCGTATCTTCGACTACCTGGACATGCCGGTGGAGATTAAAAATAAAAAAGACGCGATCAAACCGGAAACCATGACGGGGGAATTAACTTTCCACCAGGTTGACTTCAGTTACAACTCCGGCAAAATGATCCTGAAGGGGGTCTCCTTCACCATTCCCGCCAGAAACATGACGGCCATCGTCGGGCCTTCCGGTTCGGGAAAAACCACCATCACCAATCTGGTCATGCGTCTTTACGATGTCTCCGCAGGCTCGGTCACTGTTGACGGGGTGGATGTCCGCGACCTGGATCTCAACTTTCTAAGGCAGAATATCGGCATGGTGACCCAGGAAGCTTACCTTTTCAACGGCAGCATCCGGGACAACCTGCTCTACGCCAGAGCCGATGCGACGGAGGCCCAGATGATCCACGCCTGCAGGGAAGCCAGGATCTATCAGCTGCTGGAATCCCTGCCCCAGGGCCTGGACACCCTGGTCGGCAACCGGGGCGTGAAACTGTCCGGCGGCGAGAAACAAAGGCTGGCCATCGCCCGCGTTATCCTCAAGGATCCCCGCATCATCATCTTTGATGAGGCGACATCCTCCCTGGATTCAATCACTGAAAACCAGATCCAGGAGGCGATTGAACCCTTGCTGAAGGGAAGAACCAGCCTGGTCATCGCCCACAGGCTCTCGACCATCATGGCAGCCGACCAGATCCTGGTACTCCACGAGGGCCGGATCGTGGAATCAGGTTTGCATCAGGATTTGCTGGAAGAGGAGGGGGTTTACAAAGAGCTCTATGAGACTCAGTTCAAAAAAGTCCTGGAGCCGATGAAGGGTTAGTTGAATCCGGTTGGGGGCGCGACGTCATCCGGATGCGGTAAGATGTAACGGGTCTTTTGAAGGCCGATTGTTTTTCAGGGAGATCATCTGAGTGTCAAATAGTAAAAGGGCGAATCTGCTACTCCTCGTGACTGCTTTTTTGTGGGGCACGTCTTTTGTCGCGCAAGCTGCGGGAATGGAGCATATCGG
>CAZGCS010000109.1:0-3652 GCA_964524395.1 uncultured Mageeibacillus sp. | reverse complement strand
GCGACAGCCTGATGTTGGCGTCAGGATCGCGTCTCAAGGTTGTGATGGAGCGAGCGACCTCGAACCCCGTCAGGGCGGTTCTTCTGGGAGCAGGGATCACGGCCGTTATCCAATCGTCGTCTGCGACGACAGTCATGGTAGTGGGTCTTGTCAACGCGGGACTCTTGCCCCTGGCCCAAACCGTTGGCCTGATCATGGGAGCCAATATAGGAACCACGGTGACCGCCTGGATTCTGAGTTTGGGGACCATCCACGTTGATAACTCATACCTGAGGATGCTTAATCCATCATTTTTCGTTCCCTTGCTCACGGTTCTGGCTGTCGCTGTAATCTTGTTCTCCAAGGATAACCGTAAGCGTAATATCAGCCGGATTACAATTGGGTTCGTCATCCTTATGCTCGGAATGCAGACCATGAGTGGTGCGGTTTTGCCTCTTGCAGAACATCCATCCTTTCAACGATTGTTCATCACCTTCTCAAATCCCTGGGTCGGCCTGCTTGTCGGCGCGGTGTTAACGGCGGTTATCCAGAGCTCTTCCGCCTCCATCGGGATTTTGCAGGCCTTTTCACTGACCGGAACCATAACCTATGGGGCGGCTGTTCCCATCATCATGGGTCAGAACATCGGAACCTGTGTGACCGCGCTCATCAGCAGCGTCAACACAACGAAAAATGCCAAGCGCGCCGCCCTGATCCACCTCTTTTTCAATGTCATGGGGACGGTGGTCTTCATGTCGGCCTTTTACCTGGTCGATTATCTGCGGCCTTTCCAGTTTCTTTCCCACAATCCCAACCCTGTTGATATCGCCATCCTGAACACGGCTTACAAGATTGGCGCGACGGCCCTCTTCCTGCCCTTTCGCAATTTACTGGTCAAGTTTGTCACCTGGATTACCTCGGACAAGGCAGGGGAGGCCTTCGATCCCTTCGAGCAGGCCAATGTCTTCGCCGCCCTTGACAGCCGCTTTCTTGAGACTCCCGGTTTTGCCGTCAGCCAGAGCCGTCAGCTGGCCAATCAGATGGCGGACCTGGTTCAGCGGCAGTATGCCGTATGCGTCAACCTGATTGAGCGCTTCGATCAACAGAAGTACCGGGACGGCCGGGCCATGGAGGATCTGGTCGACCAGTATGAGGACCGGTTGGGAACCTACATGGTCCAGATCAGCGCCCACCGCCTGACGGATGACGAAAAGAGGGAATTGACCCTGCTCATGCAGAGTCTGAGTGATTTTGAGCGCATGTCGGATCACGCGCTCAGCCTGGCCTATTCAGCCAAGGAGATGCGTGACAAGCAGATCGTCTTCTCGGAGGCGGCCGTTGATGAGCTGACCCTTTACACCCTGGCTGTCAACCACCTCATCGACATCACGGTTCAGGCCTTTGTCCGGGATGACCTGGAACTGGCCACCCATGTTGAACCGCTTGAGGAAGTGATCGATGACCTGACCGACGAGCTGCAGGCCCGCCATATCTGGCGCCTGCAGGATGGGCGCTGTACCCTGGAGCTTGGATTTGTCTTCATGGACATTGTGACCAGCATGGAGCGCATCGCGGATCACTGTTCCAACATCGCGGTCAGCATCATCGAGCTGTCACGCGACAGCCTGGATCATCACGCCTTCCTGCAGAACTACCGCAAGGAAGAGCAGTTCGCCGTCATGTACCGGGACTACAAGTCCGGCTACGAGCTTCCGGCCCTGCCCCAATCGGATTACGCGGAACAGCTTTCGCTTGATGGGACGGCCTCTGAATAGGCGGGTGGCCTAGTCTTCGATTTTCTCACCCTGGAAGGTGCCTGTCTTCGACATGGCGGTCAAGGTTCCGCTGATGTGTTTGCCGTCTTCGGCCAGAGTCCCCTCGAGGTTGACTTTGACTGAAAAGACGACAAAACTCATGGATGTCTCCAGTGTGAAACGATCGCCGTCGATCTTGCCGTTGACGATGTCGTAGTCCTTGCCGGATTTCTCGTCGTGCATGACGCCGTGGAAGGTGTCGCCTTCCACCCGGATCTCATTGACACTGGGCAGATCGCCGAAAGAGGTGTGTGCCACGATTTTCCATTTTCCTTGTAGAGGATGCATGGGCTTGTTCCTTTCCTGTGCTTATGATGGTTGGCCCTGTCTGCCGCCTACCCGAAGAGGGAGAAAGCCGCGAACAGTCCGGCGGCCAGCGACGAAACAAGGGAGACGACCGTGATTTGTGTGTTGATGGAGGGACCGGCCGTATCTTTGAAGGGATCGCCGACCGTGTCGCCGATGATGGTGGCCTTGTGCGCCTCGGATCCCTTGCCGCCGAAATTGCCCGCTTCGACATATTTTTTGGCATTGTCCCACATGCCGCCCGCATTGCTCATGAGAAGGGCCAGGAGGACGCCGCTCATGATGTTGCCGGCCAGGTAGCCGGCGATGGCGGTGACGCCGCCGACGAAGCCGGTCACCAGGGTGGTCCCGATGGCCATGATGCCGGCCGGCAGGAGCTCTTTCAAGGCGCCGACCGTGGCGATGTCGATGCAGCGGTTGTAGTCGGGTTCAACGCCCGGCTTTCCTTCTTTCAGGCCGGGGATTTGGTCAAACTGGCGGCGGATTTCGTTGACCATGCGATCGGCGTTGCGGTTGACTCCCATCATCAGCATGGCGGAAAAGACCGCCGGTACGCCGACTCCCACGATCATGCCGAAAAAGACCAGCGGGTCGAGAATATCGAAACCGGCCAGCAAATCGGTGCCCAGTATATTGGTCAGTGTCTCGCGGTAAGCGGCCAGGAGGGCGATGACGGTCAGCCCGGCTGCCCCGATCGAAAAGCCCTTGGTGATGGCCTTGGCGGTATTGCCGGCAGCGTCCAGTTCATCAGTGACAGCAAGCACCTTGTCACCAAGACCGCTCATCTCACTCAAGCCGCGCGCGTTGTCAACGATGGGTCCGTAAGCGTCGTTGGCGGTGACCAGCCCGATCACGGACAGCATGCCGACCGCGGACAGCGCGATCCCGTAAAGAGCGTAGCCGGCTCCCAGGGGTTCACAGATCTTGTAGGCGGCAAGCGCGGCGCCGCCGATCCCGACCAGGGAGGGGAAGCTGGACAGCAAGCCGTTGCTGAAGCCCGCCAGGATGGTGAAGGCGGGACCCTGCTGGGAAATACGCGCGACCGCCTTGACTCGCTTGCCCTCGTCTGAGGTGAAGAGCTCGGAGGAAAAGCCGATGACCGTGCCTGCCAGCAGGCCGACCATGGCAGCCCCCCAGAGGCGGAATTCAAACTTGAAAATATAGGTGGCAAGCAAGGTGAGGACAAAAAAGAGTCCGGTCGTGAAGTAGGTGCCCCGGTTGAGGGCCCGGCCCGGGCTTCCCTTTTCCTTGACATTGGAGATAAAGACACCGGCCATGGACGCCAGCAGCCCCATGGCGGAGGTCATGAAGATGAAAGGAATCTGGTTGAGGTCGAGCGCCAGGACAAGCGCGGCGGCGATGGCCGCCACATTTGAATCGAAGAGGTCGGCACCCATGCCGGCCACGTCACCGACATTGTCGCCGACATTGTCGGCAATGACTGCCGGGTTTCTCGGGTCATCTTCCGGGATGCCGAGTTCAACTTTCCCGGTCAGGTCCGCGGCGATGTCGGCTGTCTTGGTGAAGATACCGCCCCCTGCCTTGGCGAAGAG
>CAZGCS010000108.1:0-3705 GCA_964524395.1 uncultured Mageeibacillus sp. | reverse complement strand
GCCAGGGACAAGACATCCGGCATCCGGTGCTCCGACATAATCAAGGTCCTTCCCGTCTCACGGTGAATTCGGCGGAGCATGTCAAGAAAATGGGAGACGGCAACCGGATCCAGCCTTGCTGTCGGTTCATCCAGGATCAGAATATCAGGATTCATGATCAGCGACGAGGCAAGATTGAGAATCTGCATCTCTCCGCCTGACAATTCAGACACAGGCCGGTGAATCCAGTGCCCGATTCCGAAGTAGTGCGCCGTTTCAGCGATCCGTCTCTCAATTACTTCCGGGGGCAGGCCCAGATTTTCAAGTCCGAATGCCAGCTCATGCCAGACCAGATCCATGACGATCTGGTTGGAAGGATCCTGCATGACAAAGCCCGGCTCACCTCCCAGCCGGATACTGCCCTCATAGGAACCAGCCGGCCGTAGCTCTTTTTTCAAGATCCGGAGCAGGGTGGTTTTTCCGCTCCCGCCAGGCCCTGCCACCAGCAGGAAAGTCCCCGCCGGCACCTGGAAGGAAAGCTCCTTCAAGGCCTTCCTGTCCTGGTCCGGGTAGGTAAAGCTCAGGCCGTCAACCCGGATGGCGAAATTGTCTGCTGCTTCATTCATCTTTGTCCTCCCGTCTTCATTTGAGGAAACATGGCTGCCACCAGGGGATCAAGAGGTGCCGCGCGCCGCCTGGCGTCACGGATGCGGTCCGAGAGCGCCGAGATCCCGTCTGTCAGGAAGGGAATCGAAAAGAGAGCTGCGCAGCCAAAAAGCCAGATAGCCATGGCTCCGCCCGTCCACGCGCGGGACGGGATTGTCAGGTAAGGATAGTAAAGAAAAGCGCTTCCCCCTGCTATTCCTCCCGTCGCAGCCATGGCGGCGAAAGCCGCCGTTGCTGCCAGGGACGGGATGTCACGGCCGCTCCAGGAGATCCGGCCATAGGCCCGCCTTCTGCCCGCGTCAAAAGCCTTGGCCCGCATGGCATCCGCTGTCTCGATGGCATTCTCCATACTCCAGGCCATCAAGACCGATGTCATCCGGATGGCATCCGCAAGACGGAAACGGCGTTGAGGATCGCCAAGAAGCGCCCGGCGGCTCATCTCGATTTCACGTCCATGCGCCATGGATTCAGGGATAAAGCGAAAGATCATGGAGATCATCATGCTGATCACGGGCAAGTTTTTTCCCATAAGCGCCAGAAACCGGCCGCTGTCCATCATGTCACTGTAACTTTGAAACCACAGCATCACTGCTGACAGAACAATACCCGCAACAAGACCGTAGACGGCGCTTTCAAGGGTCATGGACAATTTCCGGAAGGAAAAGAGCAAGGTCATGCCGCGGTCATTGAACAGAGAGTTGAAAACGACCATGAGAAGTATCATGGGGATCAGGTACAAGAGCGATTTTAAGGCCTTTCTCAGGCCAGCCAGCCGGATACGGAGAATAAAGGCCGCCAGCAGGGACATCAGGGCGGTCACGGGATGGCGCGTCAACATGGTCACCACCAGTACCGCGGCAAAGAATAAAAGGAGGGCACCCGGATGGCGGTCTTTCAGTTTCATGGCAGATCCCTCATCAGATCGCTTTCCTCCACCGAGTAACGCCATTGCACCACATCACCGTCCGACAGGATGAAAAGACCGCTGCTGACAGCAGGCGCCTCACCATTGACCAGGTAAACCCAGCCGCTGGTGCTGCCACCATCCCCCGCGCCCAGCCCATTGACGGCCCTGACAAAGGGCCCGAAGGAACTGCTGTCATACGTAAGTTTGAGTTCTGTTTCCCGGAGGGCATCAAAGGCGGAACCCTGGCCCGCCAGGACCATCTCTTTGTCGAAGAAAAAACCCTGTTCGTCACAAAGGCCGCGGTCGATGAGTAAGGCGACCATGTCCCTGGCCTGCTGCTTCGATTTTGGATTCTCCAGCACGGACGCGCAGTCAACAGAGATGGAGATATGGATGGTGCTCCCGGTCTCTTCCCCGGCGTCCGGTATCGTGCCGGAGACGTCCGGTTGCCCGGGCTCTGCTCCTCCCGCGCAGGCGCCAGACAAAAAGAAGACTGCCGGGAGGAGGACCGCCGCAAGGAAAAAAATCGCAATCCTTCCCGGGCGAACCGCTATCCTGCGATCTTTCATTTACGGACTCTTTTTCCCTTTTCTCAGTTTGAAGACAAAGAAAAGGATGACCGCGAGAAGGACGGCACCGGCTGCGATGGCAAGAACAGGCCCGGGAACGGGCCCGCTGTCCGCGGCAGAAGGCGGAGGCACACTTTCAGCGATGGCGAAGACGTAACCCGAGTCCAGCGCGTAATAGACCGTCCCATTCTGGTCTGCGACCGGGCTGAACATGGTGTACTGCGCTTCCCCCCCGCCGGGCTCAAAAACCTGTTTGATGTCGCCGTCTGCCAGGACATGAAGGTAACCTGTCTCCGTGTTGGTCGTGAAGTAGACAAAGGCCTCTCCACCCTTGCCCGTGATGACCAGTGGCGAAGACTGGACTTCCCCTTCGGCCTCGTGGCGTTCAGTCAATTCCAATGTTCCCATGTCAAAGACAGCCAGCACTCCCGTCGCGGGGGTCCCCGTCTCCCAGTCCCCATATTCCGCCAGACCGCCGATGTAGAGCTTGCTTCCGTGGATGGCGGGAGTCGAGTTCGACTTCAGGGCGAAAGCCGTGTCCGAACGTTTGCTGACGGTTTGGGTAGCCGGATCAAATTCACAACTGATCAGCCTGCCGTCATAGGTCGAAAAGTAGACGCGGTAGCCCTGGCGAACCAGATCCGAATTGATTTTGGATCCGAAGTTTTCCGAACACAGCAGATCCCCTGTCTGCGCGTCAAAGACCATGAGGTCACCTTTCTCACCTGCGGTGAGCAACCAGTGATCCATGATGACTGAACCGGTCATATTGAAGCCGGCCAGGCCGCCGTTTTGGGGTTTGTCCGCGTAAAGCCAGACGCTTTCACCCGTCGAGGTATCCACGGCCTGGACAAAGCCTCCAACCGACATCCAGTTCTGGTCTGCAGCCAGCGTCAGGGAGTAGCAAAGACCGTTGTAAATATAAAGTGAACTGCTGTTCTGGAGCGGATAGACCCCCTCATCCGTTGACCAGTCGCCCGGGCCATCCGCCAACCAAATCGATTCCATGGAGCGGGGATCAACAGCCTCAAGGCCGCCGCCGTCGAGCGGCAGGATGATGTAGCCGCCTGAGAAGGCCGGCCTCGCTGTGTAGCCGACATGGCCGCGCAGCTTGACCTGTCCCGTCACATTCCCCTCTTTGTCAAGGCGGAAAAGCTGATCATCCGAAGCAAAATAGAGGGACTCGGCGATGACAAGCATGGCGGATTTACTGTTGGTCCCCCATTCATTCAGCTCGCCCAGCATCTTTCCCCAGTATTTGACTGAAACAGGACCCGACACGTGGCTGATTTCCTTGACAGCGTTATTGTCATCGCCGGCCCGGAATGAATACCAGTAATCATCAAAAGGCAGGGGCGCGGCCTCAACCGGGAGAAGGACTCCGGGCTGCCACAGCAGCAATATCACCGATGCAATCACCAGCATGCCAGCCAAGTGTCTCACCATTCTCTTTTTTCTCATTATCCATCCCTTTCCTGAATCAGGGAACGGCCTGCTCCCGGGTCACGCAAAAGGCCGCAGAACTGCCAAAGCAGCTCTGCGGCCCGTTTTTACCGTCAGCTTTGCGTCTTGCCCGTAACGCAC
>CAZGCS010000107.1:0-3706 GCA_964524395.1 uncultured Mageeibacillus sp. | reverse complement strand
CGTGATAGGATTTGAACAGGAGGGCGCAGTGGACATCTTGAATAAGAATCAGCTCCTCGAGATGGAGGAGCGCTGCATCCAGGAAGAGCCGCCGGCTGCCATGGCAGCCTGTCCCCTTAAGGTGGAATGCCGGACCCTGGCCATGGCTGTCAGGGACGGTCATTTCGATGCCGCCCGTGCGGTCTACACCAAGGTGGTTCCCCTGCCGCATTCGCTCTCTTATCTTTGCAGGATGCCTTGCACCCAGGCCTGCCTGCGCAAGAACCTGGGCGGGGCCATCCAGCTCCGGGGCCTTGAGTGGGCTGCCATGCAGTACGGTCAGGCTGCCAGCCGGAGGATCCCTCCCCGGCGCCCGGCCGGCAAGGCCGCAGTCGCCGGCGCCGGTCCCCTGGGTCTGGCGGCGGCCCTCGAGCTTGCCAAAAAAGGCTTTACCGTCACCGTTTATGAAAGCGGGCAGACTCCCGGCGGTGGCTTGAAACAAGCCGCCTTGCCCCGGGAAGCACTGGAAGCCGACATCCAAACGATCAGAGAGGCGGGAGTCAACTTCATCTTTAATGAGACCATCCAGGACCCGGCCGGCCTGCTGCAGGATTTCGATGCTGTCCTCCTGGCCACCGGCAAGCCCCCGATTCCTGCAGACCCCGCTACCCTGACAACCGGTACAGCGGGACTTTTTGCCGGCGGCGGCTACGATTCCCTGGTGGAGTCCCTGGCGGCCGGCAAGCGGGCGGCCACCAGCATGGACCGCCACGTCAAGGGAGTCTCCCTTGCGGCCGGCCGTGAAAAGGAGATGGACCGGACCACCCGGCTTTTTGTGGAAACTTCTTATTTTGATGACATAAGTTCCACCATGCAGGAGTTGCCCAGCCGGGAAGACGCCATCCGGGAGGCAGGCCGGTGTCTGGACTGCCAGTGCTTGGAATGCGCCAAGGCCTGTGCCTTTATCGCCCATTTCAAGCGTTACCCCAAGCTTTACCTGCGGGAGATCTACAACAACCTTTCCATTGCCCTGGGCAACCATACGGCCAACACCCTGATCAATGCCTGCAGCTTATGCAGCCAGTGCGAAGTGGTCTGCCCCAACGGCCTGAATCTGGGGGAGGCCATCCAGTCGGCAAGAAAGATTATGGTCAAGAGCCAGAAGATGCCGCCCTCGGCTTTCGAGTTTGCCCTGGACGATATGAAACAGGCCAACTCGGACAAGTCTTTTTTCTGCAGGCATCAGCCGGGAACCAAGTCCAGCTCCTACCTCTTTTTCCCCGGCTGTCAGCTGGGCGCCTCGGCGCCAAGGACCGTTCAGAAGACCTACGACTACCTTTGCCAAAATCTGGAGGGCGGGGTGGCATTCATGCACGGCTGTTGCGGCATCATGGCCGAATGGGCCGGACAGGCTGACCTTTTTGCGGAGACCAGGGAGCAATTGAAACAGGCCTGGACCGCCCTTGGCTCCCCGGTCGTGATCACGGCCTGCCCTACCTGCCGCAAAACCCTGGAGGAGGTCTTCAGTGACCGGCTGACGGATGTCTGGACCATCCTCTTGGACAAGGGGGTGCCGGCCATCGGCAAACCTTTGCCGCTCACCATGCATGACGCCTGCGGGGCGCGCGACATGGAGGAGACCAGGGAGACGGTCCGAAAGATCCTGAAAGAGTTGGGTTGTCAGGTACACGAGCCCTATTACACCGAAGATAAGTCGCCCTGCTGTGGCTACGGCGGCCTGGTCCAGTTCTCCAATGCCGGCATGGCCATGACCATGACCCGTTTTGCCATCCAGGATATCGATGAGACCCGCCTGACTTACTGCATGGGCTGCCGGGACCGCTTCAGCCGGGCAGGCGCCCGGTCGGTCCATCTTCTGGAGCTGCTTTTTGACCATGAGGGCGATGACCGCCCGGCGCCAGGCTATTCCCTGCGCCAGGACAACCGGGAATACTTGAGAAGGCGTATGCTGCATGAGCTTTGGGGAGAAACAGAGGAGGTTGAGGATAAATTGAAACTGACTTACGACGAAGAGCTGGCCCAACTGCTGGATCAGCGCCTGATCCTGGAGGATGACATCCGCCAGGTGATTGAAAATGCCCTGGCAAGCGGCTGTTACATTGAAGAGAAAACGACCGGCCTCCGCGTCGCCCACAAGCAGATCGGCAAGGTGACCTACTGGGTCTACTTTGAGCCGCAGGGGGAGGGCTGGCTGGTCAAACGTGCCTACAGCCACCGAATGGAGATTCGCGAATGAACACCCGGTACCATGAAGTTTTCGACTTGACGGAAGGCGAACTGGTCTGCGGCTGCTGTCAGATCCCCCTGGAAAATGGGGAGATTACCCTGCACTACCTGGGCAATGATTTTCCCATTCTCATGCCCCGGTGCCCCGGGTGCGGCCAGGGCCTGATCCCCGAAGAGCTGGCCGTGGGCAAGATCCTGGAAGTGGAGCGGGCCCTGGAGGACAAGTGACCCGCTTTCACGAAAGTGATGACTGGCGCACCTTTGATCTGGGCCACCCGGGCGGGGCGGAGACCACCCGGTCGCTGATCGAACGAAGCGGCCTGCGGGAAGGCGCCAGAATCCTGGACCTTTGCTGCGGGGCCGGGGACAGCCTGATGATCCTCCAGGGCCAAAAGATGGAGACTTGGGGAGCGGATCGGCAAAAAGTGCTGGACCACGCCCTGACCAAGTACCCAAAGCTTGACAAAACGAGCCTTTGTCCCTGGGAGGGAGGCCAGGCCTTTCCTTTCCCGGACCACTTCTTTGATGCGGTCCTTTGTGAATGCAGTTATTCTTTACTTGAGGATAAGGAACAAGTGTTGAAAGAAGTGACAAGGGTCTTAAAAGAGGAAGGCCTCTTCCTGGTCCAGGACATGACAGAAGGCCGGCCTTTCACCCTCCAGGGCTTTGACCTGACGGACTGGAGAGACGAGTCGGCGCATCTGAAAACTTTTTTAGCCCGCTGGATCTGGATGACAGAAAAACAATATCCGCAAAGCTGTAAAGGAGACCGCTATTTCAGCGGTATTTACAAGAAGAAAGAATAAAGCAAGGAGTTGATCATGGATTTTGAAATGGCGCGACTGGAACTGAACAAACAGGGGATCGGGGGCTGCTCCCAGGTCATGGCCAAGCTGGCCCTGGATCTGACCGGCCAGGAGAACCCCGGCCTGATCCGGGCCATGTCAGGCCTGACGGGAGGCATGGGAGGCGCCGGCAGTGCCTGTGGTGTCCTGACCGGAGGGGCAGCCGCCCTGGGTTTTTATGCGGGCAAGGGGCAGGCCCATGAGGTCCCCCGTGAAGATTACAAGGAAATGATCACAAAGTTTGTGGACTGGTTCCGGGAGGAGTATGGCACCGACCGCTGCTATGACATTATCAAGGGGGACAAGGAGTACTCCTATAAGCACTGTCCTGCCATCATGGAGGCCGGCTACTACAAGATGGTGGAGCTTATGGAAGAATACGGAATCCTGGAGGAGTGATTAAGGAGTGAAAAGGTGACCGACAGGCAAGTTTTAAGCTGGACTGAATCTGTCTGCCCCATCTGCCTGGAAAAAATTCCTGCCAGGCGTGTCAAACGCGGCCAGGCAGTCTACATGGAAAAATCCTGCCCCGACCACGGGGATTTCGAGGTAGAGATCTGGGGTGGCCATCTGCCCTATGAGGACTGGAACCGGATCAAGGAGCCTTCCAGTCCCATTAATCCGGCAATGAAGGT
>CAZGCS010000106.1:0-3769 GCA_964524395.1 uncultured Mageeibacillus sp. | reverse complement strand
TGGCGTGCGGTGTCGTGAACAGCTCCTCGGTCGGGATATTGGCCATGTAATCGACGCCGTCCGGTGTCGTCGAAGAGCCGCCGATCCACTTGTGCCGGTCGGCCAGATCACAGACCAGGTCCGTGCCCGGCCCCTGGAAGTGAAGAGAGATAAAATCCTGGTTGTCCAGCCACTTCTCGCGCGCTTTGAGTGTCCGGTCGTGTGCCTGCCAGGCCGCGACCGGGTCTTCCTGATCGACCCTGCAGATCTTCAAGACCACTTGCCACAACCGGCTGAGGGCCTCATCGTCGTTGTGACCGGGGAAGAGTTCCCGGGCCCAGCGAAGGGAAGGACAGGCTGCTACCGTCCACTTGATGTCACCCGGATGCATGTACTTCTCAAGATACTCGGTGGCTGTCAGGGCAGCTTTTTGAGCTGTCTGTATCTTTTTTTGGTCGATATGGCCAAAAAGATCCAGCGAGGGCGCGGAGACATGGATCTGGTGGTACTTGGCCTTCAGCATCTCCTCCTGGTAGCCGGCCCGGAAGCGGGGGAAGTAATCCAGGTAGGCGTCCCTGGCTTCTTCATATTTGGACAAGCGGATCATATCGTCGGCAATTTCAGTGATCACATCCCTGGCGCCGGCCTTCCAGCATGACCTGACAATTTCACGGATGAGCGGGAGCGATTCCGTATCACCATTCAACCGGATCAAGTCACCCTCCTTCACATTGACTCCAACCTTGACCAGCACGTCAGCGTACTTTGACAGCATTTCCTGATTCATTCTTCCTCCTGATTCTGGGTTTCTTTCCCCTCTTGTTTTCCCCGGGCCTGATCTTCCAACCACAACCGGCCGTCGCGCAGCAGTACCGTAATCCCTCCGGCCAGTGACAGGCGCGCTTCCTCTTTTTCCCCGGCCGCGATGGAAGCCATAAGCCCGGAAAGCGCTCCAATCTGGGCGAGGTTCAAAGACTGCGGCCCGGCTCCTCCCTTTTCCATCCGTCCGCAATATTGCTGCAGGATCCGTGATGCAAGAGCCTCCGGCAAACGTGCAAGACCCGTCAGGGACAGGCTGCCGTCCGGCAGGCGCAACTGATCAAGGTGCTCTGCTGCCAGGGCGGTCAAGGCATCGTCGTCCCTTTCCGCCAAAGTTCCCAGCCTGACCAGCAGCGGTGCAGGATCGTAGCCCAGAGTCTTTTGCCAGGCGGGCATTAACTCCAGCCGGATCCTGTTTCGCAAAAATTCATCCGAAAGATTGGAGGCATCTTCCCGCCAGGGAATCCCAAGGGCCCGGGCGGCCTCCACCAGTTCCTCCCTTCGGATATCGAGCAGAGGCCGGATCAGGGGCCCGTCCAAATAGCGGATCCCGATCAATCCCCGCAGTCCCGCGCCCCGGCCCATATGCATAAGGATGCTCTCAGCGCGGTCGTCCAGGTGATGGGCCAGCGCGATACGGCGGCCGCCTTCATAAGTTTTTTGTTCTCCATATCCGGTGACGACCCGGTCAAAAACCTGGCGCCGGATCACCCGGCCTGCCTCCTCGAGCCCCAGGCCGCTCTGTCTGGCAAAGGCGGGAACGTCCTCGCGTACCGGAACAAAGGGAATCGAATGAGCTTCACAGTATGTCCCGACAAGTGCCTCGTCAAGATCGGCCTCGCCCATTCTGATCCCATGATTCAGATGGCAGGCGAGGAGGTCGAAGGCGGTCTTTTGCCGGTGGTAGTGGAGAAAAGAAAGAAGCAACATTGAATCGACGCCGCCGGAAACACCGGCGACAATCAGGCTTTGCGGGGGAATCAGCCCTTGACGCTCACAGGTCGCTGAGATTTTCTCGAAAACGCGAAAAGCAGGAGCCGGGATCTTCATGACCCTGGGGCAGGAGGCGGAGGTGGATCGGGTGTGCCCCGGTAGAAAGTTTCCGTGAAAGTCAGAATCCGCGGATTCCAGTCCAGGGTCACTGTCATTCTTTCACCTTGCCGGTTCTTCTCGATGATCAGGTCGATTTCACTGACTTCCTGCATGTAGGACGCTTCCTCCTCCTGGCGGTTGGGATCGTGGAGAAACATGACCACATCGGCGTCCTGCTCGATGGCGCCTGATTCGCGCAGGTCGGCAAGCCGGGGGCGGCGGCCGGCCCGGTCGACTTCACGGGAAAGCTGGGAAAGCGCCAGAACCGGGACCTCGAGATCGCGGGCCATGACCTTGAGCATCCGCGAGATCTCGGCGATCTGCTGTTGCCTGTTTTCTGCCCGTGACCGGCTGGACGCAGTACCCATCAGCTGCAGATAGTCGACCACGACCAGATCAAGCTTCTGCCTTTGCAGCTGCAACTGCCGGCAGCGCGCGTGAATCTCGACCACATTGATGGAAGAATGGTCATCGATGTAAATAGGGACACTGTAGAGATCGCCCAGGCCTTTGGCGATCATATCCCAAGCCTCCTTGTCCTTCACATCCAGCGATTCCAGCTGCTGGAAGGACATCATGGTCTTGGAGGAGAGGAGCCGCATGGCGACTTCCTCCTTGCTCATTTCAAGAGAGAACATGGCAACGACTGCATCACGGTGAAAGGCCGCATTATGCGCGATATTCAGCGACAGGGCTGACTTGCCGACGCCTGGCCTGGACGCAAGAATATAAAGACCGCCTTTGCGCAAGCCACCCAGGACACGGTTCAGACTGGGAAAACCGATCTGGATCGGCTGGGGCCGCTCACCCCGGGAGATGGCGCCAAGTTCATTGATCCTGGCTCCCAGGATGGTGCCGATGGGCAGAAGCCCCGAACTCTCCCCCTCTTCCCGGATATGCATGATCCGCTGAGCGGCCAGTTCAATCAGCTGTTCCGCCTCGTGGTCGGAATTGAAACAAAGGTCGATGACGCTGTCCAGCGACAGAATCATCCGGCGCTTGACGGACAGATCGCGCACAAGATCGATATAGACCTGGTAGTTTGAGGCAAAGGGAACTGAACCGGGAAGAGCCGCCACGTATTCACGGCCGCCCGCCCTGCTGATATTTCCATTGGCAATCAGCTGATTGGTCACGGTCAGGATATCGCAGGGTTTCTGGTTTTCATTCAGGGTCGCAATGGCCTCAAAAATAAGCTGGTGACCCGGCTCATAAAAATCTTCCTTGCCAAGACCGGCCATCATGGCAGCCAGCGATTCGAGCCGCATCATGGCGCAACCAAGGACGGACCGCTCCGCACTGACATTATGGGGCAGTGTCTTGCCTCTCAAACGGTCAGATAAAGCAGGGGGACCGGAAAAAGGTTCGACGGGAGCGGATGCCATTAAATATCCGCCTTCACGTCCAGGGTGAAAGTGACCGATACCTCGGGGTGTAAGCGGATGCTCACCCGGTGGCTCCCCACAGTCTTAACCGGTTCATCCACCGTCACGTCACGCTTGTCCACTTCATAGCCGGCTTCTGCGAGCAGGTCGGCAATGTTGTGGTTAGTGACCGTTCCGTAGAGGCGCCCCGCGGTTCCGGCCTTGGTCGTATAGGTAAAGCGCTGTCCGTCGAGGGATTCTGCCAGCTGCCTGGCACGGGCCAAATCCTCCTCCTGCGACTTCTCCCGGGAAACCTTTTTCATCTCGACCACATTCATATTGTCTTTTGTGACTTCGACGGCCAAATTCCGCCTGAAAAGAAAATTACGGGCGTATCCGGGCTTCACCTCGACTACATCTCCCGCCTGGCCAAGTCCTCTGACACCCTCAAGAAGCAGTACTTTCATTCGCCATCTCCAATCCACTTAGGTGTGCTTGTTATTTTAGCATATCCG
>CAZGCS010000105.1:0-3809 GCA_964524395.1 uncultured Mageeibacillus sp. | reverse complement strand
AAACCGTTAGTGGGGGCAACTCCAGCGAGGGTTCAAATCCCTCCTTCTCCGCCAGTCCATTAGTGACCGTCCTGGGCGGTCACTAATCTTTTTTTAGTTCATTTTGGATATTTATTTTGACATTCCAGTATACACAGCGCATTACATCCGGAAGCGGCAAGGATATACACCTTTCGCCTTTTCCTGCCTTGATTTATATCTCACCTTTCGACGGATTTTCCTTGCAAATTCAGGCCTTTTGGGTTAGTTTGAACAAGGTGTGAATGCAAATGTTACAAAAGCCGGATTGTTCAGAATTTGTTCGATATGCAATGCTAGTATTTGCAGCTGGAATTAAGTTAAGAAATTTCTTACTGTGAATTAAACAACTGGAGGGCAAAAAATGAATGCTTTATACAAGAAAGTGAATCGGGGAGCAGTCGTAATCAGTCTGGTGCTGGTCTTGTTGCTGGCAGTGGCGCCGCTCTTTTCAATGAAGAGTGTGCCCGTGCACGGCGCAGGTGATCCTGAACTGCAGGATCTGAAACTTGAGCTCAAAGTTGGCGAACCTATAAATCTTGAAGCGGCCGTTTCCATCAAGGTTTCGTTTGATGTTCCGGTTTTTGGTGATGGGGTGGCCGATTACTTTGAAAATGGGAATGAAGTGGAGCTCGTACTGAGTCAGCATTTTCATTTCGATCCTCCGCCAACGGGAACCGTTGATTTGGAAGACGAAGACGGAACCATCATCGGTACGGTGAAATTCGAAAACAGGACGGATAACAGCACTCAATACGCTGTAGCGGTTATCAAATTTGACAATCAGGCTGTTTTCGAAGATCCGGCGGTCTCAGACGTAAGCGCCTGGTTTGAAGCCGATCTTCGCCATAATGGCGAGTATGGCGAGGATAACGAAGGCGCACCCGTCGTCACCATCCTGACAAAGAATTACGAATTTCTTCCTTCAAGTGAGTTCGATACCATTACATTGACCAAATCCGGTGTTGAGGACCTGGATGCAGGCATCATTACATGGACCGTTGTGATCGGGGCCAAGAAAGGGAATGATATAGTCTTCATTGATCTTGCCGGTTATGTTTTCAAGGACAATCTTACCAATGTCGGCACCTATGTCCCAGATTCGCTGAAAGTCAACGATTCGGCGGTAAGCCCGGACGAAAATGCCGGGCAGAACCGGTTGCACTATACCTTTCCCGCGGGAAGCATATCGCCGCGAACGATCACTTTTCAAACGACCATCCCACAAAAAACTTTGACGGAGGGCGGCAGTATTGGAAATACCGGGACTCTCGTGGTGGATGATATAACTTTTTCTTCCAACCCCGCATCGGTTACCATCACAGGGCCTTCCGTCAGCAAGACAGGAACGGCCGGGGGAGAACAAACTTCCAGCGGCAATTTTGATCCTGCAAATCAAACCATCACCTGGTATGTCGAAGTCGACAGCCAGGAAAGAACCATGTCCGATCTGGTAATCACCGATGTTCTTGCAACTGACCTGACATTTCAAAGCGCCGCTTGGCAGCTTTACAATAAAACGACTGATCAATGGGAAGATACCACGCAGACATGGAGCAGCGAGCCCACCGACAGCAAGTATGAAGTGGATGAGCCTCTCACAGGAAAAGGCCGCCTGAAAATCGTGGCCAAAGTCACCCTGGATGAAAACGGTCAATATGTTTCCAAAACATTCAATAACTCGGCAACCGTAAATTGGAAGAGTGAATCCGGCGCCTCTGGCGAAAAAGGAACTGGAGACGTGGGTGTCGGCGTTGGCTATAACGCCATCGAAAAAGAGGGAAAGCTCTCGCAAACGGACAAGCACCTGATTGAGTGGAAAGTGACCGTTGATTTACAAAACCAGGGTGGAACAGGATACGAAGACGGGTTCATCGTCTACGATCTGATCGTTCCGGACACCAAGACAGATGCTGCGCAATTGGAAGCCGCAACCGGTTGGCCTGCAGGACTCACGATCGACTCCAGCTCCGGGGTAACCATGCGAAGAGGTCACAAGCTGGAGGGATCCGTACTCGCGACATCGAACGGTGACCCGCTTGCGGCCGATAAGATCGAGACCATTGAGCTGAAATCAGGCACCAATGTGATTGGGACACTGATCAAGGTCAGCGGCCTGAAAAAAGATCATCCCAATATCATCACCTTTACGACCCGGGTCGTTGATCCTGATATTCTGGCTGGGAATAACCCTGGTCAGAAAATCAATAACACCGCGACTTTATATTACGGTGCTACAAGGATTGTGCGGTCGACTGCCGAAGTCAATTTCGACAACCGTATTCTGGCCAAAGAGATGTTGAAGCGCGCTGAGGTTGGCCACGACAAAGGCGAAGGCACAGGAGTTTTTAACCCCAACAACCGGACGATCGGTTTGACAGAAGCCTTTCACTACGGCCATAAAGAGGTGATTTACCGTCTCAACATTAATGCGGCCAAGCTGGATTTTAAAGATGTGGAAACGACTTTGGCGGGCGGTTTTGGTGATGTGACCATCACCGATCTGCTGCCCGAGGGCTGGGAATTTACTCTTTTTGCAGACGATAATTTGTTCCTCATTTATGAGGGAGGGGTCGTTGACACGGGCACCGGCTTCCCCGCCACTGGTTCGATCCGGGCGGGAGCCCCCCTTGACCTTGTTAGCATTACTGGTTTCACCTATGATGAAATCACTGAGGGCGGACAGAAGGGTGTGGAATTTAAGTTCACGGCTTTGAAGAGTTCCTATGTTATTCTCCTCAAGGCCGGCCCGACCGACGATAAGTTCACCGATTATCTCTATCCATCGGATGACACTTACGACGAAGATGATGACAGCTACAAAACAACCGAAACCAACACCTTGACCCTGAAGTCGAAAAATTGGATACCCGGTAAAGAAGTTACCCAGGAGATTGAGATCGACAGCCGTGTTCTGAAAAAGACTGTCCATCTCGTCGATTTCAGCTCGGTAGATGAAGGCGTTCTCTTGTGGTCCATCGAGTACAAGCCACATGGGGCTGAGTTCGGAACCGCCATCCAGGATCTTCTGCCTCAGGGAATCGACCTGAGAACGGATGCCCAGGGAAACCTGATCTACGATGACGGGGCTGAGACCCCCACCCGTTACATCAATGTAGTCAAGCTGAACTTGCAGGCGGATGGCAGCTACACAGACGGCGAAGAGCTCAGCGACCAGGATCTGCGGGATGCAGTTGTTTATGACGCGGCGACGCGCGTCCTGACCTTTACCTTTCCCGACTCCGATCAGGCCTACCGCTTCACCTATATCACTGACATTACGTCCGTACCCGGTGAGGTGACCAATGAGGTCGAGCTGCTCGGTGAACTGGTCGCAGGCGTTGAGGATGAGGGCACCTTCGAGATCCTGGCCAAGCACGGTGGCGCCGCAATGAAACGAAATGGTTTCATTGTAATCCATAAGACGACGAGCACCGGCGAAGACCTGGCAGATGTTGAGTTTACCCTTTACAACACCAACACGGACGGCACACTTGGCGCAGCCCGTGCTGTGAGAACGACCGGAAGTGACGGGGTCGCCATGTTCCTGGGTCTTCCTCCCGGAACTTACATCCTCCGTGAGACTGACGTACCGGACGGCTTCCAAGACAATGACCTTGACTACGTAGTCGTGGTGAATGAAGACAAAAGTGTCACGGTAAATGGACGGCCAGGTCCCTTCGATCTCGAAAACCACTTTGAGATCAAAAACTACCTGAAAGAGGAAAAGATCGGGAAGCTCTCCGTAGAAAAAGAAGTAGCGGGAACCATTGGCGATCCAGATGAGCTCT
>CAZGCS010000104.1:0-3818 GCA_964524395.1 uncultured Mageeibacillus sp. | reverse complement strand
AGTCTGTTATTTATCTTGTTATTTGCCAGAACGGCTCATGACTGAAAATGTTACCCGGTTTTCTGAGTCAGGGATATCACTCAGATGGGCAGGAGCGCAAGGGCAATCGCAAAATAGATGGCGAGGGCGGCGGCATCGACCAGGGTCGTGATGAGCGGTGCGGCCATGATGGCGGGGTCGATCCTGAGTTTTTTGGCGATCAGGGGTAAAATGCCACCGATCACAGCCGCCATGAAGACGGTTGCCATCAAGGCCAGAGCCAGGATCAGGGCGGTGGTCAGGTCCTTGTATACAAGATAGACACGTACGAAATTGACCGTACTCAGGACAAGACCCATCAGAAGGCTGGTCGCGGATTCTTTGAAAATAACTTTGAAAATATCCCGGAACTTGATCTCCCCCAGCGTCATGCCCCGGATCATCAAAGTGCTGGACTGGGAACCGACATTGCCACCGGTATCGGTCAGCATGGGGATGAAGGAGACCAGCAGGGGATAGGCCATGAAAGCAGCTTCATGCTTTTCCAGAATCAGTCCGTTGATCATGCCCGACACCATGAGGATGAATAGCCAGGTGATGCGGCTCATGCCGTGTTGCCAGAAACTGGTCTTCAGGTAGGGCCTTTCCGAGGGGGCAATCGCGGCCATCTTTTCAAAGTCTTCAGTTGTTTCCTCCTGCAGGACATCGACCGCGTCATCGATGGTGACGATGCCAACCAGTCTGTTTTCATTGTCGACAATCGGAATGGCCAGAAAGTCGTATTTATGGAAGAGCCTGGCGACTTCCTCCCGGTCCATGCTGGTGTTGGCGCTGATGATATCGGTTTCCATGATATCGCCGATTCGATCCTTGTCATCGGCCAGGAGGATGGTCTTGACGGAGATGACACCTTCCAGAAAACGCTGGTCATCAGTGACATAGCAAGTGTAGATGGTTTCGCGGTCCTCGCCGAATGTCCGCAGATGGGTGATGGCCTGGGCGACGGTCATGTCCCGCTTCAAGCGCGTGTATTCGGCCGTCATGATGCTGCCCGCGGAATCTTCGGGGTATTGGAGGTAGCGGTTGATGATCCGCCGTTTGTCGGGGTTGGTCAGACGCAGGATCCGGTTGACCATGTTGGCCGGCATCTCTTCCAGAAAGTCAACCGCATCGTCGACGAAGAGCTGGTCCAGCATCTGGGTGGTCTCTTCATCGGTGAAGGCTTCCACAACACGCCGTTGCGTTTCGGGCTCGAGATGGGCGAAGACTTCCGCACAGATTTCTTTGGGAAGCATGCGGAAAACAAATGCTGTTTCATCGTCAGGCAAGGTTTCCATGAAGAGAGCGACGTCAACTTCGTTGTCCTCACGCAATTCACCTAATAAGGAGGCATAGTCACGGTCATTCAGGAGCTTGTTCAAATGACTGATGTAGAGTTGTTCATTCATTTTTTCACTCACTGGTCCTGCCTCCTTCCTGTTTAAAAAAGAAAAGTCCGACGCTGGATGACCGGCGTCAGACTCCTGGCATTTGAGCTGGTCGACCGGCCTATTCCATTGATGCGATGCATTCGATCTCCACCTTGGCGCCGCCGGGTAATTGTCTTACCGCAAAGCAGGCCCGGGCGGGGTAGGGACTTGGAAAGTAGCTGCCGTAGATCTCGTTGACAGCGCCGAAATCAGCCATATCGGTTAAGAGGACAGTCGTTTTCGCGACGTGCTCCGGCCCCAGGCCGGCTTCTCTCAGAAGGGTGTCCATATTGGAGAGCGCGAGTCTGGTCTGGTCCTCGATGCCGTCCGGCATGACGCCCGTCCCAGGGTCAATCCCCAGCTGGCCGGAGATGAAAAGAAATCCATTGACGGCAAGTGCCGGTGAATAAGGGCCGATGGCTTTTGGGATGTGTTCCGAATGGATGGCTGTCTTCGGCATGATGGCTTCTCCGCTCTACCTTCCTTATGCGCCTTCTGCTCGCAGAAGGCGCTCTTGATACTGTCTTAGTTTACCACAGGGACGGTTCCTGCTAATCAAGCTGGAAGAGGGCTTCGCGTACGATTTCGCAGACGGTGGGGTGGGGAAAGACCGTTCGTTTCATGGCCTCGAGAGTCATCTTCTGCTCGATCATGATGCCAAAGGCCAGGATCATCTCGGACGCGTAGGGAGTCAGCAGGTGACAGCCCAGCAGCTCCCCGGTTTCCTTGTTGAGGAGCAGCCTGCAAAGGCCGGTTCCGCGCTCCGTCTCCGCCTGATAGCGACCCGACCAGGCCATGGGAATTTCAACTTCAAGATAGGCACAGCCTTCAGCGTCCAGTTCCTCTTTCGTTTTCCCGACACCGGCGACTTCCGGGTCCGTATAGATGACCGAGGGCATGGCGCAGTTGGACATGCGGTCTTCAATGCCCAGCATATGATTGACCGCGACTTCACCCTCCCGGCTGGCTGCGTGCGCCAGCATGAAGCCCCCGACCACGTCACCAATGGCGTAAACTCCCGGGCAACTGGTCTCCATTTGCTCATTGACCAGGATGGCACCGCGTTCTCTTGCGACCGGCAGATTTTCCAGACCGAATCCCTTGGTGACGGGCCGCCTGCCACACGACAGAAGGACGCAGTCACCTGTTACCTGATGCTCCACGCCGTCTTTTTCAAAGAATACCGTGCTGCCTTCCAGACGCGTGACATTGGATGACAGATGAAAGGTCATGCCCAGCTTCTCATAAACTTGCTGCAAGCGACGCCCGATCTCGGGGTCGATATTGCCGGCAATGTGGTCCAGCATTTCCACTACGACGACCTCAGCGCCTACCGACTGATAGTAACAGGCCATTTCCAGGCCGATGACGCCGCCCCCGATAACGACCAGTTTCCCCGGGATTTCTTCCAGGTCAAGTATTTCGCGATTGGTGAGCACCTTATTGCCGAGTGATTCCCTGACGCCGGGAAGAGGCAGGATAAGAGGTTCCGACCCCGTCGCGATGAGGAGTTTGCGGGCCTGGTAAATCTGATCATCTGCCTGAACGCGGAAGGCATCATCTGATCCGGGAAGAATTGAAGCTTTGGCGTTGATGACCTCAACACCAGCTTCGCTCATTTGACTTCTGATTCCTGCGACCAGTTTCCTGACCACCTTGTTTTTGCGCTTAATGACTGTTGCCTGGTTGTAGGAAACACCCTCCGCAACAATGCCGAAGGCTTTACTGTCAACTGCGTGGCGGTAAAGTTTGGCGGAATTGAGAAGTGATTTGGAGGGGATGCATCCCTCATTGAGGCAGACGCCCCCCAGGTTTTCCTTTTCGAACAAGGCAACGGAAAGACCGGCGCGTCCAGCCCGCTCTGCGGCCACGTAACCTCCCGGCCCGGCTCCGATGATGATGAGATCGTACATGCTTGGCTCCTCACTTTTTTGAATAATCCTGAAACACTATAGCAGACCCGGTCCATAAAAAAGCCCGCCCCTGTCAGGCAGGGACGGGCCAGTGACTCCTATGGCAGGGTCAGCGCTCTTCCCGGAAATAGTTGAGGCCGGTGCCCGCAGGCTGGGCATGTTCCTTGATCTGCATCATGCTGGTAATAATGAGGACAATGATGGTGGCGATGTAGGGAAACATGCGGTAAATGGGTACAGGCAGGCCCTTGATGGGGACGTACATGTACATGACGCTGAGACCGCCGAATATGATGGCACAGTAGATGGCACGGAGAGGATTCCATGTCGCGAAAATAACAAGTGCGATGGCCAGCCAGCCATAGCCGCTGATGCAGTCATGAACCCAGATGCCCTTTTGGTCCACCATGGACATGTACATACCGCCCAGGCCGCACAGGCCGCCCCCTACAAGGGC
>CAZGCS010000103.1:0-3880 GCA_964524395.1 uncultured Mageeibacillus sp. | reverse complement strand
AGCAGGGAGGCCACCTCCATGTCCGGCAGGACAGACTGCAAACGGACGGCCGTCATGGAGTCGCCGCCCAGAAGGACGAAATCATCCAGAACACCCACCCGGTCAAGGCCCAGAACCTGGGCAAAAGCCCTGCAAAGGCGGGCCTCCTCCTTGTTGGCAGGCGGTTGGTAGCCGGCCTTGAAACGTTCAATATCCGGTGGAGCAATGGCTTTTCGGTCGATCTTGCCGTTGGGGTTCAAGGGCAGAGATTCCACCTGCTCCATGAGGGAGGGCACCATGTAGTCGGGCAGGAAGCCGCGGATGGCCTCCTCTACATGGTCTGCCGCAAGATCCTGCTCGGCGGTATAGACCGCGTAAAGGCTTTCCTGACCGGATGCGTTCTTATAGCCGGTGACCACGGCCTGACGGGCCGGCGTGCGTTGGACAATGGCGGCTTCAATCTCGCCCGGCTCCACTCGAAAGCCCCGGATCTTCAGCATCCAGTCTTTTCTTTGGACGTACTCCAGGACCCCGTCCTCTCTCAGAAAGCCCAGATCGCCTGTCCGAAAGAGCTTGTCGTCTTCCTGACCCCGGGCAAAGGGATTGGGAATGAATTGTTCACGGGTGAGATCCGGCAGGTTCAGATAGCCGGTCGCAATTTGCCCGCTGACACAAATCTCGCCCGTTTCACCTGCCGGAAGCCGGTTGCCTTCGTCGTCGAGGATGTAGATACTGCTGCCCGGGCCGGGCAGGCCCAGGGGAGTGGTGGAGTATGGCTTGTCGATGGGGAAACTGGTAAAGGGGCCGCAAGTCTCGCTGGCCCCGTAGAGGCAGTAAATCTGGATGCCGTCGTGGTGGATCATGGTGACTCTTTCAGAACCCGTCAGAAGGATTCGCATGGGCACCTGACCCCGTTCCAGCATCTGCGCCAGTAACTGAGGCGGCAAGATGGCCGTTGTGATGCCGTGCTGCCTGCTGTATTCCAGCAAGGCACCCGCATCCCGCCGGACATCCTCAGAGGCGATGTGGAGGGTGGCTCCCAGATACAGGGGGACCAGGCTGTCCGCGGTAATCCCGATGAAGGTATGGCTCAGGGTGGACAGGAAGACATCCTCGGCTGTGCGGCCCAGGATCATGGCCTCAAGGGCCAGATTCAGGGCATGCCAGCTGTTGACCACCCCCTTGGGTTTCCCGGTCGAGCCGGAGGTATAGACTACAAGGGCAGGATCTTGCGGCTGGACTCGGATGCTTGAGCGAATGACATCCTTTTCATTTTCAAGGCTGTCGGACAAAAATGCCTGATCGACAGGCGGCAATCCCCCCGTGTCCTTGATCTTGAAGTCGATTCGCTCACGGGGGTCATCGGCATTGACCATGACTGCGGCCGAACCGGCTTTCAGAACCCCCAGGGCCGCGACCAGGGCTTCGATGCCCCGGGGAAAGAGGACGGGAACCAGGCTGCCCGGCAACAGGCCCCTTGCCTTTAGAAGCGACGCGACGGCGTCGCCTGTCCTGTCCAATTCGGCGTAAGAGATCGACCGGCCCTCAAAGATAAGGGCGGCCTTATCTGGTGTCTTTTGAGCATGATCACGGATGGAGTCCAAGAAGTGGAGCATAGAAAGACCCTTTCCATCGAAGCGGCACCTTGGGAATTTGATGCATAAAAAGTTACAATGATACAGGTAAACTATATCACTGATCGGGCATCACAACACGCGGGGGATTCATTATGTTTTATGGAGACGATTGGATCATATCAGCCGCTTGCAAGGCTTGGGGACAGGGATGAGGGTAGAAGTGAAACTCCTGATTCCGCTGACCGTCCCCCGTCCGGGGAAGGATCGGGGCAGGGATTTGCCTGGTGCCAAATCATGCGAAAGCCTTGCAGGTTTATCAGGTCAACTTGTAATGGAAGGGACGCTGTTACATAATCAAGGGTAATCGGTCACCCTGCCTCTTGCAGCGGGAGAAGGCTTCGACGGCAAAACGAAGGTGATTGACCCCGGGCAAAGCTGCCCGGGAGAGACGTGGAGGCTGTCAGAAGATGCACGCACGTAATCAGCAGCTGGTAACTTACAAGTTTCGGGAGTACCTCCTGTCGGCTGTTCTCATGTCCTCTGCGGTTTCCCTGGCCACCGTCGTCGACAGCATGATTGTGGGAAGGCTGCTTGGCAGTGTCGCCCTGTCAGCGGTGGGACTCACCGCACCGGTGATTTACGGGCTCAATCTTCTTCATTTGCTGTTCTCGGTGGGCGGCCTGACAGCGGCCTCAATTGTCAAGGGCCGCAGAGACCTCAAGGCCGCTGATCAGTTGTTTACGGTGAGCTTGGTATCAGGGTTTATTTGCATCACCCTTTACGCCCTGGTGATTCTCCTTCTGGCAGACCCCCTGTCGGCCGCCCTGGCCCGGGGAAATGCCCTGGTGCAGGATCAGGTCCTGGCTTACCTGAGGCCTCTCGTTCTGGCGGGGCCACCGCTCTCATTTGCCTTCGGCCTGGCCCAGTTTCATCGTGTTGACGGGAATCCCAGGGCCTCGGCGATGGTGGCTTTGGCAGCCAATGCCGTCAATCTGGTTCTGGACTATATCCTGATCCGCTTCGCGGGCATGGGTATTGCAGGCGCAGGTCTTTCGACGACCCTTGGTTACCTGGTCGGTGCGGCCCTGGTAGTGCCCTATGTGTTTTCAAAAAGACGAACCTTCCATTTTGTATGGCCGGGGAAAAAACTCTTGTCCCGTCTGGGAAATATTGTCAGTGTCGGACTGCCCAAGGGTTTGAACCAGGGAACCTCCCTATTACGGGCCATGGTGCTCAATTCCCTCGTCATGGCAGCCCTGGGGCCTTCGGGTATGGCAGCCATGGCCGTCTGCATCAATGCCCTGGCCATCACGGCCATTTTCGTCACCAGCTCCTCGGATGCCATGCTGCCCATTGTCGGGATCCTCTATGGGGAAGGAGACGCCCTCGGCATGCGGGGTGCGGCTAAGGCAGCCATCCGGGTCATCCTGATCGCCAGCAGCCTCATGGCGGTCTTCTTTTTGGGCTGGCCCGGTCTTGTAGGCGGCTGGTTCGGAATTGTTTCCCCCCAGGACCTGGCCGTCACGGTTCCGGCTCTCCGTATGTTTGTTCTCAGCCTGCCCTTTTATTCCATCAACAGCCTTCTGCAGAATTTTTACGCGGCGACAGGACACGAAAAGATCGCATCTCTCATGGCGGCTCTTGACGGTTTTGGCTTCGTGGTCTTATTTGCTTTCATCCTTGTCCGGGTCGACGTGCAGCTTTTCTGGTTCTGCTATCTCTTCGCTGAGCTTGCCACACTCGCTTTCGCCCTTGTCACAGGATGGCGCCTTCGTCGAAGAGAGCCTCTTGCCGGTCTCCTGCTTTTGCGGGAGGAAGAAGCAGGTGCTCTGTGGGAAGTCACCATTCCGGCAGAGGCAGAGGCTGTCGTGGGCGTGTCAGGGCAGGTAATTGCCTTTGGTCTTCATAACGGGCTGCCGCCCACCCTCTCCAACCGGATTGGCCTTGCCATCGAGGAAATGGCCAGCAACACGGCCATTCATGGAGCGGCAAAGAACAAGAATACCATGCTGGATATTCGGGCCCGGTTCACAGACAAGCAGGTCATCGTAACGCTTCGGGATAACGGCATTCCCTTCGATCCCGGTATGGCGCCCAAACAGGAAGAAAATTCACTTGCCTGCGGAGGAATTGAACTTGCACGCCGTATAGCGACCAAATTTGAGTATTCGCACCAATTAGGCTTCAACGTGACCGTCCTGAGTTTTGACCGTCCGCTGCCCCAAGCCACATCTGCCGGTTCTTGAACCGTGGCATGAGGAAAAGCCCGGGCAGCTTGGACCGGAGCCTTCATTTGTGTATGCTCTACTACAAAGGCCAGGCTG
>CAZGCS010000102.1:0-3914 GCA_964524395.1 uncultured Mageeibacillus sp. | reverse complement strand
ATGCCCGCCAGATAGGACACATACCATTCATACCGGGTTTCAGCCACGATGGCCAGGCGGCTGTCCGCTCCAAGCCCAAGCTCAAGCAAGCCGGTGGCCAAACTTTCAAGGTCTGAATGAAACTGTCTGTAGCTGACCGGGACATAGGGCCGGCCGCGCCCGGGTTTTGTCAAAAAGGCAGTATGATGGGGAAACTTCGCAAGAGACTGCTCCAGCATATCTTTCAAATCCCTGATCTCATGAAAAGGGTGCAGGGGGTATTTGTAATCCAAAGACGGCCTCCTTTGTGGATTCTTTCCCACCTAAAAAGCCTGAACCAGTTGAAGTGATCCTGGCCGGGCATGGGGCCTTTTTCACTTTCTGCTGGTTCAGGCGGTCAGGCTCTCACGCCCGTCAGTTCAGCTTCTCATATTCTCCAGAAATACCTTGTAAGCCTCGTAGGTCTTATAGACGTCAACCTTGCTGGTGATTTCAAAGCAGGAATGCATGGAAAGAACCGGGACACCGCAATCAATAACGGAAATTCCCAGATCTGCCTGGTAGATGGCCACCGTTCCGCCGCCGCCCTGATCCACCTTGCCAAGCTCGCCTGTCTGCCAGGGAACACCATGCTCCTCCATCAGGCGCGTCACTTCATTGAAATACTCGGCATTGGCGTCCGATGTGCCGCCTTTGCCCCGGGCTCCGGTGTATTTGAAAAAGGCAATCCCGCGGCCGGCATAGGCATTGTTTCTGGGGTCGGAAACAGAACAAAAAGTGGGATCATAGGCATTGGCCACGTCTGATGACAGCATGGCCGACCTCTCGATCTGATCCTGCAGTTCGATGGCAGACGGTTCACGTCCGAGAATGGAGCGAACCATCCGGCGCTGGATGGAGGGGAAAAGCTGTGAACGGGCACCGGTAATTCCACCGGAACCGGTCTCTTCCTTGTCGTAGAGAATGACCATGCCGGTGCGTTTCAAAGGTGTCCTGACATCAAGCAGGGCGCGCAGCGCCGTGTAGGCGCAGACGCGGTCATCCTGACCGTAGCCGCCGATCATGGAGCGGTCGAAACCAACACACCGGGCCTTGGTGGCCGGGACAATTTCAATTTCCGCGGTGACCAGGTCACGTTCCGTGAAGCCATACTGATTGAACAGAAGGTTCAGTATCCCCAGTTTGAAGCGCTCTTTGACCTCATCACCACCGGGGAAAGGAATGCTGCCCGCCAGCACGTTCAGTTCTTCGCCCTCAATCACTTCCGAGGCGGTTTTCTTCATCTGATCGGCACCCAGGTGAGGCAGCAGGTCCGTGATGGTAAAGACCGGATCATCCGCCTCTTCACCGATGGAAAGCCTGGTGGTCTTTCCGTCTTTTGTGATCACGACACCATGCAGGGCCAGTGGTGTCGCAGCCCATTGATATTTCTTGACGCCCCCATAGTAATGTGTCTTTAAAAGCGCCAGATCATCTGACTCGTACAGGGGGTTGGGCTTCAAGTCCAGCCTGGGTGAATCCACGTGGGCTCCCACCAGGTTAAAGCCCGTCAGCGGATCGGCTGTGCCAATCACAGCGGCCACGATTCCCTTGCCATGAACAGTCTCGTATACGCGATCACCTGCTTTCAGGGGCTCGCCGGACGCATATTCCCGGTAACCTTCCGCCTGCAGGAGCTCCACGGCAAAATCCACGAATTCGCGTTCCGTCTTTCCCCGGTCGAGCGCTCCCTTGTAGTCTTCACAAAAAGCCATGATGGCTTTCATTTCCTCTTCATTTTCAGGATCCCACAGATTCTTGAATGAAAACGTCAGCTGTTTACGCAAGGTTTCCAGCTCTTCTTTGGCTTTCTTATCCAGCTCGCTCATACTCTTCCCTTTCGTCCTGTTTATTCTGTCGCGTGTTCGTCCTGTTCAAGTATCTTGAACTTCTTCAGACGTTCCGGTGTCATCATGTCGTGATTCACGTAGTATTGCTCAATCGCTTTTTTGACAGCCTGCTCCGCCAGAACCGAGCAGTGCATCTTGACTTTCGGTAAACCGTCAAGTGCCTCGGCGACGGCCTGATTGGTGATATCGAGCGCCTCGTCTGTCGACTTGCCGATAATCAGTTCCGTTGCCATGCTCGATGTGGCAATGGCGGATCCGCAGCCGAATGTCTTGAATTTGGCGTCGATGATGATGTTGTTTTCTATTTTCAGATCCATCTTCATGATATCGCCGCAGATGGGGTTTCCGACTGTACCCGACGCGTCAGCATCGGGTATCTCACCCATATTCCGCGGTTTCATGAAGTGATCCAACACTTTTTCGCTGTATTCCATTCCCACCTCCCCGGGCTGCGTGTGGCTTATTCCAGCCCGTAACCGCCCTCTATTTTAACATCTGTTCCGCCTTTGGGCGGGATCAAAGCGTGAAGTTTTCCCCTCTTGTAATCGGCGTAAAGCGGAGACATCTCCCTTAACCGTTCAATGACCAGCGGAATATCAACCAAAAAGCGGTCAATCTCCTCCTCCCCCGTTTCCCTGCCGATGGTGACGCGCAGGGACCCGTGCGCGATTTCAGGCGGCATGCCGGTAGCCAGGAGCACATGTGAGGGATCGAGTGATGCAGAGGTGCACGCGGAGCCGCTCGAGCAGGCATAGCCCAGGGTATCCAGCAGGAGAAGAATGGATTCCCCTTCAATAAACTCGAAAGAGAAATTGGCGTTATTGGGCAAACGCCTGTCTGGATGCCCGTTGAGTTTTGTATGTGGCACACTTTCGATGACACCATTGATCAGACGGTCGCGCAGGGCAGTCTGGCGTTTGCCTTCCTTGTCCAGCCCGGAAAGCGAGAGCTCAAAGGCTTTGGCAAAGGCGGCGGCATAGGCGACGTTTTCAGTTCCTGCGCGCTGGCGCCGCTCCTGGGCACCGCCATCCAGCAGGCGCTCTATCCGCAGCCCCTTGCGTTTGTACAGGACACCGATGCCTTTGGGTCCGTAGAGCTTGTGCCCGGAAAAGGACATTAGATCGCAGTTGATGCCACGCGGATCAACCGGCAGGGCTCCCAGCGCCTGGACCGCGTCGGAATGGAAAACGACATTGGCCTGTTTACAGACGGCGCCGATTTCTTCAACCGGTTCAATGGTTCCGATCTCATTGTTGGCCATCATGATGGAAACAAGGATGGTGTCAGGCCTGATGGCGGCCTGCACAGCCCGGGGATCGACCAGGCCCTGATGATCGACCTCGAGAAAGGTGATCTCGAAACCTTCTTTTTCAAGGGCTTCCATGGTATGCAACACGGCATGATGCTCGATGGAGGAGGTGATAAGATGGCGTCCCCTCCCCTGCCTGGCGTGCGCAACGCCCTTGATGGCCCAGTTGTCTGACTCCGTGCCGCAGGAAGTGAAGAAGATTTCCTCAGGCAGGACACCCAGGCCGCTGGCAATGGAGGCGCGCGATTCTTCCAGAATCCGGGCAGCCTGATGGCCCTCCCTGTAAAAAGAGGACGGATTCCCATAGTTGTCGCGCAAGATCGACATCACCACGTCGATTACTTCCGGTCCGGGCGGCGTGGTCGCCGCGTGATCGAAGTAGATGCGCGGCAGCTTGGGAGCATTCTGTATCCGCTGTTCCAAAATATTATCCAAGATCTTTTCTCCCCTCACTCTTATTCCTGATCCTTGCTACGGCCGTTCTGGATTTTCCGTTTGCGTCTGATCTCCCTGACCTTATTCATCCATTGCCCGATTCTGGACTCATAGCCGTATTCTGACGGCTGGTAATAGACTCTTCCGGCCAGTTCCCCGGGAAGAAAGTCCTGGCCGGAGACCGCATCCGGAAAATCGTGATCATAGAGGTAACCCTGGCCATAGCCCAGCTCCTCCATGCCTTTGACCGGGGCGTTTCGCAGATGAAAAGGAATGGAGGCCGATCCACCTTTTTCGATATC
>CAZGCS010000101.1:0-3922 GCA_964524395.1 uncultured Mageeibacillus sp. | reverse complement strand
ATTTTTCTGTCTTCCAGGCGGGGCCGGATTCTTCCGGCGATTAAGAGAGCCAGAGCTGCCTTGATCAAGTCACCGGGCAGGAAGATCAACATGCCCGTTTTGATCAGCAGCCAGCCGTCAATCGGGCTCATGTCGCCGGCATAAGCGAGCACCGCTCCCATGTAGGGCAGGCCGATGGCATAAAGGACCAGAGAAGCTGCTGCCACATGGGGTACCCATGGCCCGCCCCTGCGCCCGGTTAACCATGCCAGCAGGGTCGCAGCCGGAATGAAGGCCAGCACGAAGCCGAAGCCGGGAGCCAGGAAAATGCCCGGGCCGCCAATAAGAAATTTCAGAACCAGGTGCAGGCACATGGCCAGGAAGGCTTGCCTTGGCGGCAACAGAAGACCTGCCAGGAGAACAGCCAGGGACTGGAGGGTCAGAGGCAGGAATCCGGCAGGGATGCGAATCAGGCCGGCCACCAGGGTGACGACAGCCATAAGTGCTGTCCGCGAGAGGGCGCGGCTGGTCATAGGAGGATGGAAACCTCCCCTGTCTGAAGCGAGCGGATCTGATCGCCCTCACGGTAAAGCAGGGCACCATCATCCGAGATGGCGTGGGGAACAATAACCTGACCTGTGTCAAGCCTGATTTTTTTACCCAGGATGAAGCAACGCTCACGATAGAGATCCAGATAGCCCCGGTCGGGCAAGCCCTGGATCAAGTCACCCAGGTCATTGGCGATCATGGCGATCAGGCGGTTCTGACCGGGGCCGGTTCCCTCTCCGAACAGGGCGCCCGCGGACTGTCGGATGGAAGAGGGGTAACCACCCTGCGGCTCTCTCAGATTCAAGCCCATGCCGGTTACAAGGGTGGTAATCCGGCCCGACTCCAGGCCCATGACAGCTTCGGTCAGGATGCCGCCAACCTTCCTGGCTCCAAGGTAAAGATCGTTGACCCACTTGATTTGGACAGACAGCCCGAATTCCTTTTCCAGGACCCGGACAGCAGCAACAGCCATCATGGTGGTCACCAATACGGGGGGTTCCCGGCGTTCCCAGTCCAGGGCCAGAGAAAAATAGAGGCCGGCGTCCGCCGGCGAAAAAAAATCCCGTCCCCTCCTGCCCCGTCCCGCTGACTGCGATTTGGCAGCAAGAAGCAGTTTCTTCCCCGGAACTGCCATCTGTTTGGCCAGGGTGTTGGTTGAGGTCACCTGCTCATAAGTCCGGACAAGGGCGCCCTCCCAGAAGGAGGAAAGCCAGCTTTCGATGCCGGCAGCAGAAAGCCGGTCCGTTTCGCTTAAGAGGCTGTAGCCCCGGTTGGGCACACCCCGGACGTCATAACCTTGATCACGCAACACTTGGATGGCTCCCCAGACGGCAGCCCGGGTCAGCCCCAGCCTGCTGGCCAGCCTGGCTCCTGAAACCGGTGCCCGGCTTTCCCTTAAGCTTTTCAATACAGCAGCTGTTGTGCGCACAGCCCGTCCTCCCTTTTCGTCCCGGTCATTATGGCGGGGCCGGCCGGAACTGTCAACTGTTTCCGGCAGACCTTTACATTCATGACAGTCCTTTATAGTATCCTAAAGAATAACGAGAGACGGAGGGGCCGCGGCCATGACTTTTCATCAGCTCAATCTCTTTCGGCATGTGGTCGAGTTTGGCAGTATCACGCGTGCCAGTAACCACCTGGGTATCCCTCAGCCGGCTGTAACACGTGCCGTGCGCGCACTGGAGAAGGAATGGGGCCTCCAACTCCTGAACCGCACAGGCAAAGGGGTCCTGGTCAACGAAAACGGCCGTCTGCTCTACGACTATGCCAGGCAGGTGCTCCGGCTCACAGCCAACCTGGAATCAGCCATGGTCAAGAGGAAGAAGCAGGAAGAAACCACCATCTCCATCGTGGTAGAGGCCGCTTCCCGCCTCTTCCCCTCCATCTGCACTCTCTTTGCCCAGCAATATGAAGATGCCCGATTCCGCGTGCTCCACCAGGATGTGCCGGAAGACAGGGATCCGCAAGACTACCCCCTGCGGCTTTTTTCCTCCCGTGAAGAACCGGCTCCGGGCACCGCTCTCGTTCTGGCGGAAGAAGAAATCATGCTGGCCGTTCAGCCGGACGGCCCCTTTGGTCTTCTGGACCGGATCGCTCTCGCCGAAGTAAGCAACCTGGGCTTTGTCAGCCTCTTCAAGACCCGTGGCCTGCGCCGTATCACCGACTATTACTGCCAGCTGGCCGGCTTTGAACCCCGTGTCATCTTTGAAACGGACAATACTTCAACCGTCATGCGCTATGTCAGTTCAGGTCACGGTGTGGCCTTCATTCCAGCTCTGACCTGGCCGGGGGACGATGATAACAGCGCCAAGGTTCACCTGCTTTCGATCACCGACCCCCTCTGCAGGCGCAACATCAATCTGGCGGCTTCCAGCAGCCACCTCAATGCTTATGAGAAACGTTTCAGGGATTTTCTGATCGACTATTTTCGCCGGCAGGCGGGTCAGGGCTAACAGGATGCAGGTGGGCGCCGGACTGCCGACAGCTGTTCGAAAGCATAAGCAATCTCGATCAGGATCGGCTCACTGTAAGGCCGTCCGCTGAACTCCAGGCCGACCGGAACACCCACAGGCGCGTGTTCGTCAGGGGCAAAGCCGGCAGGCATGGCCACGGAGGGAAAGCCGGTTGCTGAGCAGAGAACGCCGTTTCGTTGTTTTTGGCCCTCCCCTATCTTGCAGACCAGCTGCTGCTGGTGGGGATAAACCAGGGCGTCCAGATCACCGTCAGCCATGATCTTCATGATCTGGGTTCCGAGTGCCGCCTGTCGCAGCCTTTTCTCGTTATAGCGGGGTGTTCCGATCTCAAGGGTCAGGGCGGTTTTCAAATTTTCCTCAATACCCGGATGAAAAAGCCCGCTTTCGATGATTTCGCTGACCGAATGAACCGGCGCATCCGGGCCCAGCCCGGCCAAATAGGCGTCAAGATGGGCACGGAAATCATCCAGATGGACGCTGACTTCACGGATCATCCAGTCGGAGTCGAGCGGGTCCCGAATTTCGACCAGCGTAGCGCCGCCCTGTTCAAGCAGGCGCAGGGCACCCTCCATGACCCGGTTGACAGGCCGGTTGATTGCTTCCCTTCCAAAGAAACCGGTCAGGACACCCAGCCGTTTCCCCGCAAGGCCTTCCGCCTTCAGAGAGGGCAAGTAACTTGCGGGATAGCGCCCGGCGTTCCAGGCGGTCTGCGCGTCATCCGGATCATAGCCACAGATGACATCCAGGGCCCGGACACAATCCTCGACCGTCCGGCAAATGGGGCCGGCCGTATCCTGGGTCAGGCTGTAGGGCACAATTCCCCCCCGGCTGACCAGGCCGACCGTGGGCCGGATTCCCGCCAGGCAGCAGGCGGATGCCGGACTGCGGATGGAATTGACCGTATCGGTTCCCATGCCGATGATCCCGAAGTTGCAGGCCACCGCAGCTCCTGTGCCACCGGATGAACCGCCGGGGGTCCGGGTCAGGTCATAGGGGTTTTTCGTCTGTCCCCCCATGGAGCTGATGGTCTCGCCCCAGATAGCGAATTCGTGCAGGTTGGTCTTGGCCAGGATCAGGGCGCCTGCGGCCCGCAGTCTTTTTGTGATGAAGGCATCTTCAGCAGGGATGAAACCTTCCAGTGAAAGGGAGCCGGCGGTGGTCGGCATGTCGCAGGTATTGATATTGTCCTTCAACAGGACAGGAACTCCGTGAAGCGGGCCACAAAGACTGCCTGTTTCCTCAAGCAGGGCGTCCAGCTCTTCGGCCTGCGCCAGGGCCCGGGGATTGACGGCAAGAACAGCTTTGAGCGCGGGACCCTGCCCGTCAAAGGCCCCGATGCGGTCAAGACAGGCCGCAGTGAGATCCCTGCAGGTCAACTGCCCCGCCAGCATGGCCTGGTGAACTTTGGCAACGGTTGTCTC
>CAZGCS010000100.1:0-4098 GCA_964524395.1 uncultured Mageeibacillus sp. | reverse complement strand
CGCGATAGAGGGTTTCATCGTCTCTCACTTTATTTCCCCTTACCGGCCATATTAGCATCCACCGCAACTTAAAACTATCGTTGCAATAAGCCAATCAAAAACGGTGAGCATGGGGTGTGCGTAGTTTTGCGGTATTTTGTACCTAAGTCAGTAGAGAGTAATCATGAGATTAATAAAACTCGATCGTGCATGAAAAGCAGGAGGATAACAATGATTAAAAAGACTGCTCTGCTGAAAACCTGTCTGCTCATACTGCTGCTGCCTGCACTTTTACTGAGCTTGATGGCCTGTGCAGGTAAGACTCATGGTCCCCTGGTGGAGACAACAGCTCCCTTTGAAGGGTCCGCAGACACCAATATGGAAGGCCCGGATCTTGGCGGTTCGAATGTGGGGGCCGGCTCTCCTGGCACAGATGATTCCGCAACGGGATATCTTCTGCCGCTGACAAAACTGGAGCTCCATTCGGTGGTTGTCACATCGGGCAAGTTTACCCCTCATGAGTCACAAAACAGTGATTACCTGTTGCGTTTCAACCACTTGCCTGATCATGAAAGAGGAAATCTGTGGATCAGACTGGGAAATCATGGTTATGCCTCCGTCTCAATTGAGGTAAATCAAAATGATGCAAGGGGCCCGGAAAGCAGATCCGGCAGTACTTTCATTTATTATTACCTTACTCCTGCAGGTACGGTGGAGTCTTTCAGCTCAGACGGGGCAAGAAATGAAGTGCAGTACACCTTGTATAAAAGAGAAGACTGACTTACCGGCGATTTCTATTTACGGGACAGATTCATTCAGCCGGTATCAGCCGCTTGCTTTCAAGGTGTGCGGTGGTTAACTTCGCACTGATGAAAATGAATACCAGCCATACGAAGGGCACAAAAAGAAAACACCTGCATGCTGCATAACTGTGCGCCCGGCATCGAATCATGCAGGCACCGAATGATGAATCATTAAGGACGGATGTAATAGTATCCTTCTGCTTGCTTATGAATGATCTCAACGACACCTGAGGGAACAACCCGCACATGTCCGGGTAGCCGTCCGGTCTCTATTTCCCATGCCCTCAGTGCGTTGCCGCAGGCAACAAAGTCTGCTTTACCAATCAGCACTTCCGGCAGCTCCTTGTCTCCGACATAGTAGGTGACAGCCTCGGCGTAGGCGACAACTTCGACCGTCGCTTCCGCTTCCGCCGACAAAAAGTTCGTGACGTTTGCCAGGAGCAGGGGCCATTTGTTCGGCTCATCAATATGAAATACAACGCGCATGATACTTTCTCCTTTATGGCGCCGTTTTACACAAGCCGGCACCTGCTTGTTTATACTTGATCTTAGTATAGCCTTTACCAAAGCTTCTTCTGGTGTAAATCTTACTGGATTTACGATGCCAGACAAGGAAGTGATGAAGCTATTCAAAAAAGGACCGCCCGGCCGGAGCGGACTTCAAAAACTGGCTTCCTGCGCCAAAACGAATCCAATCCATACGATGAGTTCAAAAGGTGACTCGGGGTGCATCGGGCATTTCTCCAACCATGTTGATTTTCCTATTGTCACCGATGGAATACCGATCGCTGGCAAGCAATTTTTTAAGAGGGCTGACTCCTTGGAAAAAACGATGAGAGTTACTTCAGATCCTTAATGAGTCAACTTGACAGGGTGTACCCTGCTCGAACGGTTTGACTCACGTCAACTGCTTACCGAGCAAAAAAATCGATCAGATTAACCTGTTGAATACCGTTTTCTGACCAGTCCTGGTTATCCAGTGTCAGCACATATTTGGAATAATTGTCTTTGACATCATTCAAACTGCGATACTCGCTAGCTCGAGTATTCTCATTTTCTAGAGCAGAAGTAACCTGAACATATGCCAAATCCTGGTCTCTTCTGGCAACGAAATCAACCTCACTTTTTCCGGCATAACCTGTAAATATTTTGTATCTTCGGCGCTTCAATTCCAGGAACACTGTGTTCTCAAGCAAGCTGCCGGTATTTCTTGATAAAGAAGATACAACGGTGTTTCGAGACCGCTGTCTGCTACATAGCAGCGGCATTTGGTTGAAAAGAGTTTCTTACCTCCGGTGTCATAAGAATCAACAGGATATAAAACAAAGGCGTCGACCAGCGCATTGATATAGTCAACAATTGTTTCATGGCTGATTTTTCCGCACTTTTAATATTCTTACCTCTCATGGACCAAAGCTTCCGATTGGAACAACGTAAACTCCGTCGCTGCGCTGGTAGGCAAAAGGTGCTACTCCTGTAAGCACAAACAGGAAAGAAGGACGCTTCATCCGACTAATATCAATTTTCCGAGCCAATTTTTTTAGAGTCTCCGCTCCTTCATCAATTAACTTATCCCCTCCAAGTTTTATCTCAATAAGACCATATTCTCCATTTCGCAGATGTACTACCGCGTCACATTCTAAACCTGCCTTATCTCGATAATGATAAACGTCTCCTCCAAGAACTTCAGAGTATATTCTGAGATCTCGAATACAAAGATTTTCAAAAAGAAAACCAAAGGTCTTGAGATCTCGAATTAAATCTTCTGGCCCAACACCTAGAGATGCGACCGCAATAGAAGGGTCAATGAAATAGTGAGTATCTGAAGTACGAATAGCGGTCTTAGATCTTAGGTTAGGATTCCAGGCCGGGGCATCTTCAAGAACAAATATTTTCCTTAAAGCTGATAAATAGGAGTAAAGTGTATTTTGACTGAAGGTGTCAATTTGCCCTCCGATGACATCTTGTCTTATCAATTCTAAACTTGCCTGAGTTCCAACGTTTCTGGCATATGATCTAAGCAACCTTTTAGCATATTCTTTATCTTTTTGAACCTGATCTACTCTTGAAATATCATCATTAATGATTGCATCAAAATAGTCATAGGCCTGTTGTAAGGCGATTTCTTTTGAATATCCAATCGCCTTTGGCCAACCACCTCGACAAACAAAATGAGCAATATCACTAAGCGAATGATGATTCTGAGCAGATATTCTACCCGCTTGAAACAAGTGACTCAACGAAACCTGTCCATCAGAATCTTGAGATTCAAATAGGCTCATGGGTCTCATCATCATGCGTACAATTCTACCTGTACCCGTATGTGAACCGGGATCAAGTGAAGTTGGAACTGCTGAACCGGTTAATATAAACTGACCAAAATTTCTTCTTTGGTCAACTTCATAACGCACGGCATCCCACAAAGCAGGAGCTTGTTGCCACTCGTCTATAAGGCGCGGTACATCGCCATCCAATAAGGCAGAAGGATCTATCGCAGCCAGCTCTCTATACTGGTTCATAAAACCTGGCCGATTCATGAATAGCGTACTTTTGGCTATCCGCATTGCAGTAGTAGTTTTGCCACACCACTTAGGGCCTTCGATAAGCACTGCCCCCTTTGATGCCAGATGCTTGTTTAAAATCTTGTCTGATACTCTGGGTAAGTACTGTTCCATGCTCTTCTCCCTGTAGAAAATTTACATGATGATGCTTCTTATCTTAACATATGTTGAAGTATTTGGCCGTATTTCATTAAAGTGTTTGGCTTGTTATTAATGAAGCAATCGCCATATTTTATTTGAAGTATTTGGCGATAATTGAATTGGAGGCAAAACTTGACGAAGTCTACCGTGACCCTGGCGAACACTTTCGCATCACGGGAAAACACGCCGAAGACACTGATTTTTCATTTGCGTTGCGGAGAGGACATGAGCATCACGTTGCAACCATCCATTTTACATTTAGATTCAAGAATTGCCGAAAATAAGAATAATGTGCCAGCAGTTTTACTTTTTCCGAAATGCACCCTCTTCTTAAGATTTGCACCCGTCTTTGAATTTAATCACACAAACCACACAAAGCAAAAATGTTTCGTATCGCTTATATAAAGAAACGCCCGGGAACTATAAAAAGGAAAAATTTGAACCTTCGATACTGGACTTTGTTCCTTTCGTCTGAAACCAGAAACCAGCACGAGCCCAGAATATCAATGCTTTCAAAAGCAAAAAAAGACAGCCGGAATGCTAGACTCCAGCTGTCCATTTATGTTTGGAGGCACCATCCGGATTTGAACCGGAGAATAGAGGTTTTGCAGACC
>CAZGCS010000099.1:0-4099 GCA_964524395.1 uncultured Mageeibacillus sp. | reverse complement strand
ATTTATGCCTGCCGGGCCGAAAGGAAAAACCATGCTTGAACTACAAAATGTATCCTTTGCCGTCGATGACGGTGGCAAGACCAAATACATCGTGCGTGACATCAATCTGGTCATCAAAGACAAGTTTGTTGCCATTACAGGGCCGAACGGGAGCGGAAAATCGACCCTGGCCAAGCTCATCATGGGGATCATACAACCGAGTGAAGGCCGGATCCTTTTTAATGGAGAGGACATCACCGGCCTGTCCATCGATGAGCGGGCCAGAAGGGGGATCAGTTATGCTTTCCAGCAACCCGTCAAATTCAAGGGCTTGAAAGTCTTCGAACTGGTGTCTTTGGCGGCGGGGCGTGAACTGACCAAGGACGATGCCTGTGAATATCTGTCCGAAGTCGGCCTTTGTGCCCTGGATTATATCGACCGGGAGCTGGACAGCAGCCTGTCAGGCGGGGAATTGAAACGGATTGAGATCGCCATGATGCTGGCCCGGGGAACTTCCCTGTCGATCCTGGACGAGCCGGAGGCGGGGATTGACCTGTGGAGCTTTCAGAATCTGATCGGGGTCTTTCATCACCTGCATCAGGTGACCCGCGGTTCCATTTTGATCATCTCCCACCAGGAGCGGATCCTCAACATGGTGGACACCATCATTGTTCTGGATGAGGGCCGGATTGAGAAGATGGGTCCCAAGGACGAGATTTTACCCGGTCTCATGCTGCAAGTGGACGGCTGCCGGGCCACCTGTGATTACTACGCGGTTTCCTGAGGTGTTACATGGATAAGAATAAATTGCCGGCCGATCCGGTCAGGGAAAGAATTTACCAGAATCTCCTAAAAGAAGTCACCGGACTCTACTCCGTACCCATGGGCGCCTTCAATATCCGGGCCGACGGGGAGGGGGTTGACCGCCATACCACGGCCAATATCGACATCGTGACCAAGAAGGACCAGCCGGGGATCGATATCGTGATCAAGGCGGGGACCAAAAACGAGAGCGTTCATATTCCCGTGGTTATCGGCCGGACCGGCCTTCACGATCTGGTCTACAACGACTTTTACATCGGTGAGGACGCCGATGTCACCATCATCGCCGGCTGTGCCATCCACAACCCCGGTTCAGATGACAGTTCCCATGACGGCATTCATCGGTTTTTCGTGGGAGAAAATGCCCGGGTCAGGTACGTCGAGAAACACTACGGGGAAGGGGAGGGCAAACGCATCCTCAATCCCACCACGGTGATTGAGATGGATGCCGGCAGTTACATGGAGATGGACAGCGTCCAGATCCAGGGAGTTGACGCCACCGTCCGGGAGACCCGGGCCGTGGTCGGCGACGGCGCCACCCTGATCGTCAGTGAAAAGATCATGACTGAGGGGGAGCAAAAGGCTGAAACCATCTTCGATGTCAGCCTGGAAGGGGAAGACTCCCGCACCCACCTGATCTCGCGCTCCGTGGTCCGGGGCAGCTCCCATCAGAAGTTTGTCTCCAGGATGACCGGCAACAACAAAAGCCGCGGCCATTCCGAATGTGACGCCATCCTGATGGACCAGGGCAAGGCGGTGGCCATTCCGGAAGTCACAGCCAACCACCTGGAGGCTGAACTGATCCATGAAGCCGTCATCGGCAAGATCGCGGGAGAACAACTGACCAAGCTCATGACCCTGGGCCTCAGCGAAAAGGAAGCCGAAGCCCGGATCATCAGCGGTTTTATGAAATAGGCCTAGACCACCGAATATTCAAAGAAGAGCTGGCCGCGCTCAAAGCGGCCGATATCCAGGTCCGACACATCAATGGTCAAAGGCCGGTTGAGGATCATCTCCGTGATCAGCCGGCCCGTGGCAGGCGCCAGCATGAAGCCGTGGCCGGAAAAGCCCAGCGCCAGATAAAAACCCTCCACCCCCGGCACCGGCCCGTAAATGGGCTGGGCGTCTTCTGTGTTGCAGTAATGACCCGCCCACTGGCGCAGGATCTTGGCTGACCGCAGGTAGGGAAGCAATTTTCCGCAGGTTTTCGTCATCTCCTCCATGAAGCGCCAGCCCGGCGTAATGCGCAGATCGCGGGGCTCCGAATCGTCGCTCCGCCCCATGATGATGGAACCGTGGGGAACCTGCTGGATGTAAATATTGTAGGAAAACCCCATGACCATGGGCTTCAGGACAGGCTCCAGGGGCTCCGTGACCAGGATCTGGTGACGCTGGACGAAAATAGGGATATCGACACCGGCCATGGCGCCGATGGCCTTGGACCAGCCGCCGGCCGCGTTGACGACAATCGGGGTCGAGATCCGGCCCCGGTTGGTCTCAACCGCACGGATTTTTCCCTTATCCACCTCGATGCCGGTGACTTCCGTGTGCTTAAAGATCCTGACACCCAGCCTTTCAGCTGCAATTGCGTAGGCTTCGGTCGTATGGAAAGGATTCAAATGCCCGTCACGGTGGCAGAAGGTGGCCGCCACAAACTGTGAAGTGTCGATGTGGGGGACAATCTCCCTGGCCTCATCAGGTGACAGATATTTGGAATCGATTCCCAGACTGTTTTGCAAGGCCACGTTCTTTTTAAACTGCTGGGCTTCCTGCTCATTGGCCGCCACGATCAGGTAGCCTGACTGGTCAAATTCGATGTCCCGCTCATATTCCAGGATCTGGTTGGCCTTCTCGAAAAACTCAATGGAAAACAAGGCCAGCTGGCAGTTGCGTTTGGCGCCCCACTGCATGCGCACCCCGGCGCCGCAGCGCCCCGTGGAGCCATTGCCCAGGGTATCCTTTTCCAGGACGACAATATCTTTGACCCCTTCCCTGGCCAGATTCCAGGCGATGGCACAACCGGAGACACCGCCTCCCACAATCACAACCGAAGCAGTTTTAGGCAGGGTCATGGGCTTCCTCCTCCATGAAAAAAGAAATGGGCAGGGACTTGACGGGCGGCCGGTGGGCGGAAGGTTCCACCTCCTCAACCGGAACCCCCGTCATGCGGGCGATCAGGTCGGCGATCAGGGGACCGCAGGTCCTGGCCTGGCAGGGCCCCATGCCGGCCCGGCTGATGCGCTTGATCTCATCCACGGTCGTGTAGCCCTCCTGGATCAGGAGGCGGACATCGCCTACGGTGATGCCCTCACAGCGGCAGATGATGGTGGCTTCGGACATGACCTGTCCATCCTCCGCAGCTTTCTCAATTGTCGTCACCTGGGGCGTGACCGCTCCCGGCTTTCCTGCCTGAAAAAAGCGGACTTGGTGGACCAGCTCAGAAGGCACCGACAGGGTGACCAGGGGCGTTCCCTTCTTCTTGCCGGCAAGCACCCGGGTGACCGTCGCTTCGGTCACAAAGCGGCCTGCCCGGTCGAGGGCGCTGACCGTGTCACCCTTAACCGGCAGGGGCAGGAATTCGTAGGGCATGGAAATCGTGGCCCTGCCGTCACCTGCCGACTCGTCAACGATGAAGATGGCAAGACCCGGACAGACACCGGCGCAGATGCCGCAGCCGGTACAAAGGTCGGGCAGCAGTTGGGGCAGGTCGTTGATGTCCTCCATGGGCAGGATGGCATCGAAAGGGCAGGAAATGGTGCAGGGATTGCAGGGGATCTCCTGGAAACACTCGATGATGGCGTAGGGACCCTTGGCCCTTCGCTCAGGAGAGGGCAGGACGGATTCCAGCAGGTCATCGGTGACGATTCCCGTTTCATACAGCATGGTCCACCTCCCGGCCGGCTTGCCGGCCAAGCGTCCGTTTGATGCCCTGGCGGATCTTCTCACCCGCCGGGCCTGCGCGCAGCTGGCGCAGCTGCTCCAGGCAATCCCGGCGCATCTCCAGGTAGGATTCTGTTTTGAAGCCAAGCGAAGCCGCCGCCTCAAGTCCCGCCAGCTGGCCTTCCACCATGGCGGCGCTGGCCTCCTCAATGCCGGTCAGGTCGCCGGCGATGTAAAGGCCGGGCACCGTGGTCTCCAAATACTCATTCCGGACCGGAACATGGCCGCCCAGTTCCTTGACATAGCGCATCTCACAGCCTGCCTGCCAAAGGAGCTCGGCCAGGGGGGAAAGTCCGACCGCGATGCAGATGACATCGCAGGGGATGGTCTGCTCCGTGCCGGCAACGACATTCCAGAA
>CAZGCS010000098.1:0-4143 GCA_964524395.1 uncultured Mageeibacillus sp. | reverse complement strand
CTTCTCAGGTGAAGTTCCCTTCCCGGTCGCAGTATTCCGGGCAGCAATCTCCACCGTCTCCGCTTTGTTCACGCACCCAAAGGCACGCAAAAAGGCGCAAGTGGAAGTATAGCTTATCCGGGCAAACAATGCAAATGGATTTTCCTTTGTGGCAGGATGATCAAGGAGATGCCCAGGCGAATTTTCGTTTCATCGTTCAATCACCTAAAAGAATTCATAGTCGATCAACTTGGGAAAACCGACCAGACGATGACCATGTCCACTCGCTTCCACCACCAAAGCGAAATTTCTTTTTCCGCCTAATGCCCTTCCGCGAATGTCTTGTTCCCTTAAACTCTGCCTTATTTTACGGTAGGGCTGAGTCAGAAATCTTGCTCCTGCATAACAGCCCAGGATTCTGCATCCCGCGATAATGACGATCCTGGAGCTGCGGTTGTGATCAAATGGATTGCCGATATTGACAAGCAATCCATAGTCTTTTTCAATGAACCGATTCTCCAGATCTTCACTGATAACGGGGGAGTATTCTTTAATCTTGAACTTGTTAACGAGGGAGTATCCCTGAAACTCAAAGGGAAGATCTATCTCGCCCATGACCTTTCGTGCCAGCGGGTTGTTCACCGGCCCGCCAATGATAATCAGATTGTCACCTGCAGAATCGTAATTGAAATAGGATTCCATGTTGATGCTAAACTGGAGCCCCTTGAAAACATTTCGAAGATGCGATGTCAGACGATCCGCCGACAGGTAATCAGAAAGATATCCGGTAACAGCATACTCGTTGCCGTCAATCCTGGTATTCTCCGGTGTGTTGGCCGTCACAATGTGGACGGCCTGATTCCCCTTGAGCCTCCACAGCCTGCGCGTCGGCAAGGTATCCGACACTATTTCCAGGGCTTTTTTCGTTCCGAAGCCCAGGAGGTAGGAGACGAAAGTAATGAACAGATCCATCCCGATACTTTCGAACATGGGACACCTTACATACCCTTTGCGGTTACCGTCTGGCCGGAATCAATCACGAGATTTTGCCCGGTCACGGATGTCATCAGACAGATCAGTGCATAAACACCGTTCGCGACTTCTTCGGGAGTTGTGAGCCGATTCAGGGCCGTGCCTTTTTTATATCCATCAAAGTCTTTGGGTTCCTGAAGTGTTTTTGGGGTCGGCACTGTTCCGGGGGAAATACAATTCACGCGGATGTGTTTGGCACCCATTTCATCAACAAGCGAATGCATGAAACCGTACAATCCCGCCTTGGCGCTGCTGTAGGCCGGCAGGCCATAGCCCTTCATCGCATTGATAGAAGAGATGAATGTGACGGACTTATTTGAAGCGCCGCTTCTTTCGATCAAGGGGTAAAAATGTTTGAGAATATTGATATGGCTGAGAAGATTCAGGCGAATTGACCGCTCAATGACATTCATTTCCAGCCCTTCGAAGCCATCGTATTCCTCCAGGAAAGCTTCACCGGCCAGACTTACAATGTGGCTGACCGGGTAGTATTGGGCATCGATCGCCGATGAAAGCCTGCCGATTGCTTCAAAATCAATGACATCCGCTTCAACAAAATCAATATAGCGGCCCGGAAGCTTTTCCCCTGCTTCCTGATTTTTGTCGACCACAACCACATGGAAGCTGTCAGCCAGTTTTCGGACAATAGGCACCCCTATGCCACCGGCTCCCCCGAATACCATGACGATTTCTCTCTTCATCTCCCGCCTCCTTTCATGGAGCAAACAGGCATGCCTTCCGACAGCTTGGGCAAGCGATCCGGCATCCTACTTAAGAAGTTCCAGGGCTTTTTGCAGCTGTGTGTCCTCCTCCAGGCTGCGCTGGTTGGGCGCCTTCACCTCAACTTCCGGTGCCAGCTCAACAAAATAATCCGGCTCGAGGCCGACCCCCTCGACTGACCCGCCCTTGGGTAAAAAATACTCAAAGCCAGTGATCTGAACTGCGGAATGATCCGCGAGTTGCCACATCATGGTACCGACGCCTTTTCCGAAGGACTGCTCTCCCACGATGACAGCTCTTCCCAGGTCGCGCATGGCGCCGGCAAAGAGCTCACTCGCACTTGCTGAGTACTTATTGAGCAGGATGACGAACTTCATGTCCCCGGGAACGAGCGCTGCCGTACTGGTCTTCCACTCATCTTCATAAACGGCGCCATCATCGCGTCCCCTGATCGTCGCCACAGTTAGCGGCGGTAGGAGGACATCGAGCATGTTGACGCATTCGTGGGCGTAGCCTCCTCCGTTGTTTCGCAGGTCAATGACCAGATGGGAGGCGCCCTGCCGCATTAAATCCAGAACCGCATTTTCAAAATTCTCCGCTGCATGATCGGAGAACTCCGTCAAATGAACATAACCGACCTCTTGATCCAGCATGCGGTAGCGCACGGACACATTGGTGATCCCGCGCCTGGTAATGGCAAGGGTCCGCTCTCTGTCCTCCACGGGCCGGTAGATGACCAGGGTGACCCGGGTTCCTTCTTCGCCACGGACGTGGGCGGCCAGCTGGGCGACGTCTTCAAAGTCCGATGCAGGAAGGCCGTCGACCGACACGAAAACATCACCTACGTAAAGACCCGCGCCTTCTGCCGGGCTGTCCGGGATAATATCATTGACCACATAGGATCCGTCACGGTCCCGCATCACGATGGCGCCGATCCCGACATATTCGCCTTTCATCGAGTCCTCGACTGATTCGTGGTACTCGGGGGTCAGATAAAAAGTGTAGGGACTGCCCATCTGCTCGATCAGGCCAAGAGTCATCTTGGCGATCATTTCCGAGTCATTGAACTCCAGGTAATAATTACCCTGAAGCAAGTTATACACAGTGGAGAATTTCTCCAATGCCTCTTCAAGTCCTTCTTGATCTGTGAAAGTCAGGCTTTGGCCATCTATTTTCACGTCCGGTTTGGCCGGGCCGGTCTGAAGGGGAGTTCCCGGCCTGCCGTTTAACTGGGAACCGCGGATGGCATCGCCGTAAAATAAGTAACCCGCAGCGGCTGTCAAGACGAAGGTTACCGAAGCCGTGACCAGGACGGCAAGGAAGACCGGCCAGAATATTTTGCGTTTCGCCTTTGCTTCTTTCGGCTTTTCTTCTTCCGGTGCCGGAATCATCTGGCTATGCAGGTATTGACCGGCTTTTTTTCCTTGGTGGTCTTCCATTTTGTCCTCCACGCCCATTCGATTTTCGCTCTTTGGTTACGACCCAAATCGTCGGTTCCAATGATACTACACCATCAAAAACTGCCGTGAAACACGGCAGCCTGCGTACTTCATCCGCTGTTCATTTTACTCTATCCGGAACGCTTGAAATAGTTCATGGGATTGTGCGGCGTCCCGTTCATGCGGATTTCAAAGTGCAGGTGGGGACCGGATGAATTGCCGGTGTTTCCTGAATAGCCGATGACCTGTCCGGCGCTGACCGTCTGGCCCATCCTGCAGTTCAGACCGTTCAGGTGAGCATAACGCGTTTGGTAGCCGTTGCCGTGATCGATCATGACTACGGTCCCGTAACCATCATTCCAGCCCGAGCTGGCGAAGGTTACAACACCGTTTGCCATGGCAACAATCTTGGTTCCCCGCGGCGCGGCCACGTCGGTCCCGTAGTGGAAACGGCCGTATTTGGCCCTGTAGCCGAAATGGGAAGAAATATTGTGCTGCCCGGGAATGGGCCAGATAAAACCTGCGGTACCCACATGGGCGGCGACTGTCTGAGAAGCAGGTGCCGCCGGTTTTGAAGCCGCCTCCTTGGCTGCCTGCTCGTCACGGTTCAACTGCGCTTCTTTCTGGCGTGATATCTCGAGTGAGCTGGACACCTTGTTCAGCTCTTCCCTGGTCATGGACTCCTGCTGCCTGATGGCATTCATGGCCTGGTCAGCTTCCCTGACCAGCTCTGTCATTTCTTCGTACTGAAGTTCGGCATCGTCGGCCAGCTGCTCAGCGAGGACCGACGCTTCCTCAAGCTCCAGCAGCGCCTGTTCGTCGGCCTCCGTAACCAGTTTCATGAAACGGAGTGTCGTAAAGAAGCCCTGCAGACTGTCGGATGTGAGCAACATGCTGATCATGGATTGCCGATTCCATGCGTACATCTGCGCAACGCGCTTCTCGTATTCTTCTATCTTGTTTTCGTAGTCTT
>CAZGCS010000097.1:0-4143 GCA_964524395.1 uncultured Mageeibacillus sp. | reverse complement strand
ATCTCATCAATCAGCTTTGTCAAAGTTCCATCCGGTCAGCATGCTATGATCAATGAGGTGCACAGGAGACATAAATTTTTCGGAGGATCCCAAGTATGCCGCATGATCAACAGGATGAGTCCGTCATCGATCTCTGCCGTCAGCTGATTCGGACACCCAGTGAATCGGGGAAAGAAAAGCAGGTCATCGGCCTGCTTCGCGACTATTATTCCCAAAACGGTTTCACCGACCTTTATATCGATCCATACGGAAGCCTGGTCGCAAGCATCAAGGGGAAACGGCAGGGCCCTGTTTTGTTGTTGGACGGTCACATCGACACCGTCCCCGTCCCTGATCCCGCCGCGTGGAGTTACCCGCCCTTTGGCGCTGTCATTGACGAGAACCGGCTTTACGGCCGGGGGAGCTCCGATATGAAAGGCGCTGTCGCTGCCATGGCGGCTGCGGCCACACAATTTCTCAAGGCATCACAGGGAGATTTCGCCGGCACCCTGGTCCTGGCAGGTGTTGTCCAGGAAGAAATGTTCGAAGGCGTCGCTGCCCGCGCCATATCAGAATACTGCCGGCCGGACCTGGTCATCATCGGTGAGGCGACCGCCCTTAAGCTCAACATCGGACAGCGGGGCCGGGCCGAAATCAAGGTTGAGACCTTCGGTATCCCTGCCCATTCCGCCAATCCCGAGAAGGGGAAGAACGCTGTTTACCAGATGGCCGGCATCATCCAACAAGTGCAGAAGATCAGACCGCCTTCGCATCCTGTTCTCGGCCCGGGTATCCTGGAGCTTACTGACATCAAGTCTTCCCCCTACCCCGGTGCCTCCGTTGTCCCTTCCCATTGCCTTTCAACCTACGACCGGCGCCTGCTGCCGGGCGAAACACTTGAAGACGTGCTCTTGCCTCTCAAAGCTGTTCTCCATCAATATGGAGAAGAAGGGAACCGGTCACCCAAAGTGACCCTGGCCAGGGGAAAAGAATCATGCTACACGGGCCAGGTAATTGAAGCGGAACGCTTCTTCCCCGGCTGGCTCTTTGATGAGGGGGAATGGTTTGTCCAGAAGGCTTTGCAGTGCCTGAAACAAGCTGGTTTGGACAGCCGGCTATCCCATTACAACTTTTGCACCAATGGCAGCCATTACGCCGGGGAAGCGGGGATTCCCACCCTGGGCTTCGGGCCATCATATGAAGAACTGGCCCACACCATCGATGAATACATCGAGCTGGACCAACTCCTTGGGGCAGTCCGGGGCTACCGGGCTCTCATGGAGGCTTTCCTGACATAACTTGCCTGGATTACCTGCATATCAGAAGCATTTCTTTTGCAATAGACACCGCACTCTCAGCGTGTCAGTTTCTGATGAAGCTCCATTAACTCAGCCACACATTCGGTTCCCGTCATGGTCCTCCAATTAAACCCATAGGCCTCCATCACGGCTCTGTCGTTTTCCTGGTGCGCTTTTCTCAGTTCGGGAGGCATGATCAGGTCATCGTATAAGTCGGCAAGCGATGAGTCGGGGTACAGTTCCCTGGCATTTAGGATCGCCTGCGCTGTTTCTTCAATTTTCGCTTTTTGGGTTGTATTGGGCTCAGGCCAGGGGAAATTGTTGTAGACAATATCTTTCGAATAACGATAATCGGATTTAAGCCTCCCGGCAACCGTCCTCATCCAGGCCATGTGGACATTGGAGAGCAGGACGCCTAAGTGGTAAATCGTGCCATCGGGGATAATCCTGGCTCCATCAGTTGGAATAGTCTCTTGATCCAGAAAACCCATCGGGATGTATTTTCGACGCTCTGAAGATGTATATGGAACGATGATATATTTATTGGGGTTATTTGTTTCCCGAAATAGAGTCGGTGTATCCGCTAACTGCTGTCGATCAGCTGCGCCCTGTAAGCGGTCTTGTCTACAAGCCTCAATCCTTTTCATGACCTCTGGCATCCTGCGAAGTTGGTTTGGTGTTGCGTCAACCAGCCAAAGGCAATATCTCTTTTTATTGTTAATATATTCTGCAGATCCCGTCAGTTTTTTGATGTACTTAATGGCCTCCGGCTCTTTCCTCAAAAACTCGTCGTATTCATCAGCTTCGATGATCAAGTGCCCTCCATCCGCAGGGCGGTTACCAGTCATCATCTCCGGCACTTTGGAGATTGGGTGCTTTCGGCTTTCAATGAAGATGCTGGGAGCATCCATCAAATAGCTGTTGATGTAAGACACCTTTTTCGACATTCCGTTTTCAAAAACATACTTCTGCCTTCCAGAATCCCCATGACAAAAACCAATTACGACCACGTGAACATGAGCCTTGTCTGTCGCTTCACTATCCCAGCGGAATGTACGGTGGGCAAAAACGATCTGGATATCGTAGTCATGGAAAAGTGGTTTCCAAATGACAGGAACCTGTTCGCCTTGTGTAATCGAGTTAGTGGAGACAAAGGCGACGCATATGTCCGTATCTTTGATCATTTTGGCGGCTTGTAGATACCAGGCAGCCACATAATCAATTTTGCCGGCCCGTTTATACGGTTTTCCGTTCTTATCAACGAACAGATTGAGCATTTCTTCTTTTTGTTTTTCGCTTTGCTGAGAGTATCCCAAAAAGGGGGGATTCCCCATGATGTAATTGAGTTCATCCTTGGGAGCCAAAGATTCCCAATCCTTCTCCAATGCGTTTGTTTCAAAAATGTTGGCATCGCTTTTTAGAGGCAGGAAGTCGATGCTACTGTGAACAATGTCTTCCGTCTCCCTTATCATTTGCGACTCTGCTATCCATAATGCTGTTTTTGCGACAGCTACAGCAAAATCATTGATTTCGATACCATAAAACTGATCGATTGAAACTTGGATGGGGTCGGCGATGCTCCTATGGACAATCTGTTGGCCCATCTTCAGTTTAATAATCTTGTTCTCGAGTCTTCGAAGGGAAAGATAGGTCTCCGTCAGGAAATTTCCGCTTCCTGCCGCGGGGTCGAGAAATTTCAGGTTGGCAATTTCACGTTGCAAATCATCCAGTTTTGCATTTCTGGTTTTAACAACCTTAAGTGCCTTGGCATCTTCAAATTTCTGGTTCAATTCACTAAGAAAAAGTGGATCAATGACCTTGTGGATGTTTTCAATGGAGGTATAATGCATTCCACCTGAATGTCTAGTCTCTGGATTCAACGTTGATTCAAAAAGGCTTCCAAAAATCGTTGGGCTGACCTTGCTCCAATCAAAACTTGCTGATGCCTGGTCCAAGATAATGTTAATGATCTCCGGGCTGATTCTCGGTATGATGATGTTTTCTCTCTCAAATAATCCACCATTGACGTATGGGAAGGCGGCAAGATCTTCTTCGATGTATGGGTCCCGTTCTTCTGGTCTTTGGTTCAAAACCGCGAATAGCCTGATTAAAGCGTCTCTAAAGTTTGAATCACGATACTTAGCCAAATAATCATGAAACATACTGTAGCGACCAAAAATACCCGAATCCTCAGCGTAGAAACAGAACACCAGGCGAACGCAAAGGATGTTTAAATCTTTAAGCACTTGGTCATCTTCTGAATCGTGGTATTCCTGAAGGAGGGCATCATAGAGTTTCCCTACAAGCTGACCTGCTTGCAACGAGACCTCCGTTGCTCTTTTTATATTTTCATCTGCCTCATCAACGAGAAAAAACATACGATAGTAATCTTCTTCAAGGTTCTTAAGATAGATAACTTCTGGCCCTCCAGTTGGTTTTTCCATGTCATAGATATGAAAATCTTTGAAGTTACACGTAATAATCCACCTGGGCCTCTGAGAGTACGGCAGTTCAGCTGAATATCGCTTTGCCTGCTGAAAAGGAGAGAGTAAAGAACCATCAGATTGCCTAACAGGCGTATTTAAGTCTTTTTCGATGCTTTTTTGTTCAATCAAAACATGAGTCGAATCAATGTATGCATCAATAAAACTTGTGCGATCAAGCTTAACCTTATCTTCAAAGCGTATGAACTCGTCAGGTTGTTCGATGCCATATACGTCACTCAGAAGCGATAGCCAAAAAGCATTGCTTTCGCCTTTTTCGTACCCCCTGCCAGCCCATCTTTTTGCGAATTCCCTGGCGGCTTTTCTCTGTTGTGCTTGTGTCATAACACGTCTGCTCTTTTTTGTCATTAAGTCACCACCTC
>CAZGCS010000096.1:0-4213 GCA_964524395.1 uncultured Mageeibacillus sp. | reverse complement strand
GCGAGAGCAAAAATCCAGCCGATATGGACGCCGAAGACCTTGGGCAGAACGATCTGACTGAGAGAGCTTCTGAAGTTGATGATTTTGGGAAAAGTTGTCTTCTCCGGTTTCCAGCTGGTCAGGTTTTTAAGGTAGTTGATGTATTCGATGGCGATGTAGTTGAGCATGAGGGTGAACAAGGTCTCATTGGTGCCCCACTTGGTCTTGAAGAGAGCAGGCAGGAAACCGAAAAGAGCCCCGCCGGTGATGGCGGCCAGAACCAACAGGATATGAAGCGGAATGGTGGCGATCTGAACTCCACTATTAATAATGGACACGACCACATGCGACATGAAAATGGCACCTGCCAGGATCTGACCCTCGCCACCGATGTTCCAGAACCTCATTTTGAAGGCGAAGGCGATGGCGACACCCGCGATCAGGAGGGGTACAGCCAGGCGGAAAGTCTCCGCTGCCGAAGTTTTTGAACCAAAGGAGCCGGTTGCCATGCTGATGTACGCGGTGACAGGATTCTTGCCAATCAGAACGATCAGGAGAGCTCCGACGAGAAGTGCCAGAATGAAGCCGATCACATAGACCAGGACCTTCTGCCGGGCAGGGACGACTCCGCGTTTGGCAATCCGAACAAAGGGTTCCTTGATAACGCATACAGGCGGTTCATGCGCGGGAGGACAGACCTCAGCAGACTTGTCCGGTGTTGGTGTATTTTTGGTTTCGGGATCTGTCATACGGCGGCAGCTCCTTCCTCTTCATCAACTCTGTGGCCGAGCATCATAAGGCCGATTGCCTGTTTCGAGCTTCTTCGAGGATCAACCAGGCCTGTAACCTGACCTCCGCTCAAGACCAGCAGGCGGTCCGAAATCTCCATCAGGACATCCAGGTCTTCGCCGATGAAGATGACTGCGACCCCTTTCTCTTTTTGTTCATTAAGCAGTCGGTAAATGGTGTAGGAGGAGTTGATATCAAGTCCCCGGACAGGATAAGCCACGATCAGGAGACGCGGGCTGGAGTCAATTTCCCGGCCGACCAGAATCTTTTGCACGTTGCCTCCCGACAGCTTGCGAATGGGGGTGAAAACATCGGGAGTGACGATTTCCAGCTCTTCGACCAGCCGCTCAGCCACCTTCTGAGGCGTCTTGCGGTCGACCAGAAAACTTTTTTTCCGCCTATAGCTCTTCAGCATGATGTTGTCGACCATGTCCAGTGACGGCACCAGCCCCATGCCCAGCCTGTCTTCGGGGACGAAGGCCATGGCGACTCCCTTTTTTACGATTTCGTTAGGTGATTTGCCGACGATGTTTTCCTCGACTTCAAAACCATTGACAAAACTCTGGTACAGGATGGCTCCTCCCGCAACGGGGCAGAGTCCGGTAATGGCCTCACAGAGTTCCTTCTGGCCGCTTCCGGTAATACCCGCGATCCCCAGGATCTCACCTCCATAAGCTTCAAAAGAGACATCCTCGAGGGCTCTGGTTTTGTCCGGCGTCAGGCAGGTCAATGAAGCAACACGGAGCACAGGTTTTTTATCTCCGATGATGGGGCGCTCAATTTCGAGCGAAACAGACCGGCCGACCATCATGTCGGTCAAGGATTGGATCGAGGCATCTTTGGTTTCGACAGTATCGATGTATTCGCCCTTGCGGAGGACGGTGACGCGGTCGGAAACAGCCAGCACTTCATTCAATTTATGGGTAATGAGAATAATCGACTTATTGTCTTCTTTCATGGTCCGCAGTATTTCAAAGAGTTTCTCGGTTTCCTGCGGTGTCAGGACGGCCGTCGGTTCGTCAAGGATGAGAATATCAGCTCCCCGGTAAAGTGCCTTGACAATTTCCACCGTTTGCTTTTCAGAGATTGACATGTCGTAGATTTTTTTGTTGGGTTCAAGATAAAAGCCGTACCGGTCGGCAATTTCCTTAACATGCCTGGCCAAAGCACGGCGGTTGACGGTCGTACCGCCTGGCAGGCCCAATACGATGTTTTCTGCCGCAGTAAAGATTTCGACCAGTTTGTAATGCTGGTGCACCATGCCGATGTTGAGGGCAAAGGCGTCTTTGGGTTCACAAATTGCTACGGGCGTTCCGTTGATGCGGATTTCCCCCAGATCGGGAAAGTAAATGCCGGAAAGAACATTCATTAAGGTGGTTTTGCCGCTGCCGTTTTCTCCCAGCAGGGACAAAATCTCTCCCTTTCGAAGTTCCAGGTGAACATCTTTCAGGGCTTCAACTGTGCCGAAATTCTTGCAAATGTGATTCATTTCGACGATATTGTCGAAATCAAGGTGTTGCAACTCTTGCATATCTCCCTCCAGCCGGCGCGCAGGACTTGGAGAAATGTCCTGTGCCGGTCAGTTAAGGCCGCTGCAATGCTGTATGCGAGAGAGACCACATTGCGGCGAAACAAGCATATGCAGGGAGCGCGTCTTCAGGGCGCGCTCCCGCATTTTCCCGGTGAGCAGACTGCAATCTCAGTCGCCGATCATGGTGATGCCTTCAAGGATGTACTCCCAGGCGGGTGATGAAGCTGGTTCAATATAGGTTTCTCCTTCTTTGACGACCACTTCGCCTTCATTGTTGACCAGGGGGCCGGTGAAGACGTCCCAGTCGCCCGAGAGAATCCTGGCGCGCGCCTTCTCGATCTCTTCAGCGGTGCCCGGGGCGACCAGAGCCTCGTTCAGCCTGGAGATGTCAACTGCGCCCTCAGCCAGACCTTCACCCCAATCCTTGGGGATGGGCTTGCCGTCAACATAGTTGGAGACAGCAAAAACCAGGTAACGCGACCAATCCCAGATAGCGGACGTAAGCGTTGCCTTGGGGGCTGCGTCGATCATGTCGGAGTTGTAGCCGACGTGGAAGACGCCCTCCGCCTCAGCGGCCGTGGCAGGTGCGGTCGAGTCACAGTGCTGGCCGATGACGTCACAGCCCTTTTCGATCAGGGCCTTGGCGACCTGAGCTTCTTTCTGGGGATCGTTCCAGGAGCCGGTGTTCATGACGATCATCTCGACATCCGGGTTGACGCTCTTGGCGCCCAGGTAGAAGCCCGTGAAGCCCTGAATGCATTCGGCGAAAGGATGGGCATTGACATAGCCGAGCAGGTTCTTTTCCGTCTTCAGCCCGGCAGCAATGCCGGACAGGTAACGCGCCTGATAGATCTTGCCAAAGTAGTTATGGACGTTGGGCATGTCGCTCAGGGCGCAACGGAAACCGGAGGCATGGAAGAATTCAACTTCGGGATGGTCTTCGGCAACTGTCAGGACATATTCCTCAAAGCCGAAGCTGGTCGCAAAGATAAGGTTACAGCCTTGCTCAACCAATTCACGCAAGGCGGCCTCGCAGGCCTGATCCTCGTTGGTGTTGAACTTGTTAATGATCTGATCATCTCTCAGTCCGAGTTCTTTTGCCATATTCTGGGTGCCCAGGTCATGATTGTAAGTGTAACCCATGTCGCTCGGATCAGTAATATGAACGAAGCCAAGCTTGATGTTCTCGAGAGTCACACCGTCTTCCCGTGCAGGCGGAGCCACGCTTGGTTCCCCTTCACCTTGAGTCTCTGCAGGCTCGGTCTTAGGCGGTTCTTCAGGTTCTTTGTCACACGCCACCAGTGTTACCACAAAAGCGACGCACAGCAAAATAACAATCCATTTTTTGAGTTGTTGCATAGCCTTTTCCTCCAAAAGGGTTATTGTAATTTGTATCTTATCATAGAAAATGGAGCGACAACAGAATTATCCACAGACCATTGATGAATCTGACACCTCTCATTTTTATTTGGTAAACTGTTGACAATCGACCAGGCGACCAGCCTGTTACAGGAGTTGAAAATGCACAAAATGAAATCAAATATCCCCCATCTCTTGGGCTATACCTGTACTGTTTGTCAACGACATTACCCCTACGAAGAAGAAATGTTGACCTGTCCGCAATGTGGTGAAAGCGGGATTCTCGATATCGATTACGACTACGATGTCATCCGGCAAGCCCTATCCCGGGAAAGCCTGCGTCACGACCATGACAACAGTATGTGGCGGTACAAAGCTTTGCTTCCGCTGGAAGACCGGGACTATAAAGACTTTCTGCGTGTCGGGTGGACACCTCTTTATCCTTCCCTTCGCCTGGGTCATGAACTGGGGGTCAAGTCACTCTATATCAAGGATGACGGCCTCAATCCGACGGCCTCCCTGAAAGACCGCGCCAGCGGCGTCGCCGTTGCCAAG
>CAZGCS010000095.1:2028-4291 GCA_964524395.1 uncultured Mageeibacillus sp. | reverse complement strand
AGTTTGGTTGATACGGCTGCCGGATAAGCCTTCCCAGCGCTTCTCCTTGAGTGTGCAGGTGCTGCATGTCAAACCAAGATGAATCATCGTTATCTCTCAGCCTGCGGCCGTAACGGATCTTACCGGCGGCCTGTCATTGAATGAAAGCCACCGGGGGATCCGGCAGCTTTCATCCAGTTGAAGTATACAGCAGGAGCTTCCCCGCAATCTAGTTGAAGCTGCCATCCAGGATGGCGTCCAGGGTAGCGTCATCCAGCTCAATCCCGTAGAAGAGTTCATAGAATTCCGCTACCTGCCCCCTGACGTCTGACCCGTAGACCTGGGGGTAGAAAAGCGGCCCCAGCCAAGCCAGGCCGGCGTAGCGGTTGACCGAGGGAGGATCGGCCAGAAAGCCGTACGGCGCTGAAGGGATCACAATGAGCCACCCTTCCTTGACAGCTGTCAGGGAGCTCCAGGCGGGATCGTTTCGTATCTCACCGGCCAGATTGGCTCCATCTACAAGAATGTAATCGGGTTGCCAGCCGATGATCTGTTCCATGGAGACCTCACTGCCGCCGCCCCGGTTGGCGGCTTCCACATCCGCCACATTGATAAGGGGCACGTAGTCCAGGAGTTCGCTGTGAAAGGAACCAACCGCGTTGGTATTGAGGCCGGCCTCTCCCATGGCCCAATAGACACTGACGCGCTCTGATTCGGGGATGGTGTCTTTGGCCTTCTGCGACAGAGCCAGCCATTGATCGCAATAGGCTGCAAGGCGGTCCGTACGCTCCGAATTCCCGATCAGTTGTCCCAAGTCGCGATAGGCCCGGGGCATGCTGGCAAAAGTTGCTTCAATAAAAACGGTGGGGAGCTTGATTTGCGCAGTAATCTCATCTAAATCCTCCTTGATGGAGGCTTTGGCCTCACCGATATCGACAATGACCTGTGTATTGGCCATCAGGGCAGCCTCCAGATTGAAGCCGTCCCCCTTGCCGTAAAGCTGCCCCACACTGAGGAGATCCCCCAATCCTTCCCCGAGAAGCTTGAGCTGGGTGTCGGTGACTGGATGAGCAACCGCCCCGATCAGGCCGGGCGCTGCCGTGAAGAGAACGATCTGAGCCAGGGGGCCGGATGGTACCAGATGGGTCAGCTGGGCCGGCAAGATGACATCCCTGCCCGCGGAATCCTGAAAAGTCCTTTCCTGGGCGGCTTGGGATTCAGTAACGACCGGTGCTGGCCTTGGTACGGTGACCGTTTCCGTCGGCTCAGGCCCTTCAACCGGCTTACAGGCGGTCAGGGGAATCGCCACTGCGGCAATCAACAGAACCAGGGTGAACAAGGATTTGAATTTGTTTCTTTTCATGGTTTACTCCTGCTATGCAATCTGTTATGAGTTGACCTTCCATGCCTGATTTCATTGAAATCAGGCAGGACGGTGACTTCTCCGGTACGCGCACTTTCTTCCAGGCGGATGGGAATGCCATAGACGTGCGACAGCAGACTTTCGGACAGAACGTCACGGGGCGGTCCGAAGACCCGGGCCGAGTGGCCGTCAATCAAAAGGACCTCATGGGCGTATAGGAAGACATGCTGGGGATTGTGTGTTGAAAACAAGACCAGGTAGCCTTGTCTGGACAAGGTGCGGATTTCTTCCAGAACCCGGATCTGGTTGCCATAATCAAGGCTGGCACAGGGCTCATCCATGATCAGGATGGGCGCGTCCTGAGCCACTGCCCGGGCGATCAGGACCAGCTGCTGCTCGCCGCCGGACAGTTGATCAAACTGACGATTGGCGAAAGCCTCAATACCCAGAAGTTTCATGGCTTGCCAGGCAGCTGCCTTTTCTTTTGGTCCCGGCTGGCCAAAAATCCCAAAAGAAGCCGTAGTCCCCATAAGGATCACCTCCATGACAGAAAACTGAAAGACTCCCGCCTGAGCCTGGGGGATGTAGGCCATCTCCCTGGCCCGTTTGCGGGAAGACAGGCTGTCAAGAGGCTGGTTGTTGATACGGATCTGTCCTTCTTTCAGGGGAAGGAGGCCCAGAATCAACTTGAAGAGAGTGGATTTTCCGGCTCCGTTGGCACCCAGGACACCGATAACCCGGCCGCCTTGAGCTCTGAAAGACATGTCCTTCAAGACCAGACCATTGCGGTAACTGAATGTCACCCCGCTGACATCCAGGCCTTGGGTCATCACGGCTGGATCGCTGCTCATGCGGACACTTCCTTTTTACCCTGGCGCAGGATCAGGTAGACAAAGAAGGGAGCCCCGACAAAGGCTGTCA
>CAZGCS010000095.1:0-1928 GCA_964524395.1 uncultured Mageeibacillus sp. | reverse complement strand
CAGGACGTTAAGTTGCCAGCGCAAGAGCAGGATAACCAGAATCCCTCCCAGAATGGCAGGGGCCGCATAGGTCAAGTCTCTCATTTTGGAGGAATTCAAGGATCCCATTAACCAGTAGGTAATCTGGGGCAGTTGATTGGTGGGATCGGCTACCAGCTTGATAAGCGACAGTCCTGCCGAGAAAAGGGAACTGACCACCATGCCGGTCAGGATCAAAGCCAGGATCTTCTGGGATCTGACAAAGGAAGTCAGGAAAAGGACCAGGAGAATGGACAGCAAACCAAAAAGAAAGGACAAGCTGGTGACGCCGGTTGAGTTGAATCCCCAGAGAATGGCCAGGGCAGCCCCGAATCCGGCTCCCGAGGAGGCACCCAGGACATCAGGTGACGCCATGGGATTACGGAATATTCCCTGGAAGGTATGGCCTGCTACGGAAAGACCACCGCCCACCAACAATCCTAAAAGAATGCGGGGCAGGCGGACGTGCATAAGAACTGTATGGATTTCGTCTGGAAAAACGGTGCCAGTCCGGAAAAGACGGCTCCAGAAGTAGCTGAAGATGGTGGCAGGACTGATCCCGTACCAGCCGACCGCCAGCGAAACGAGAACAATTACCAGGAGGGCCCCGCCCATAATGATAAAGGCAATCAGCGGTCTTCTGCCCTTGCCGGGGACTGTGGCCGGGGCCGTGGCAGGGGCTTCACCTTCCACAAGAGGTTCTGGCACTCCGGTTTCTTCCCCTTTTTTTGCAGCCCCCTCGCCCCAAACGGCCCGCTGCCAATGGTCAGCCGGTCTGCCGTCGTTTGAGAGCTCCACCTGAATGAGTGAAGGATGATTTGCGATGGTCTGCCGGCGATGACGAAGCAGTCCGATCTCTGCTTCGGTCAAACCCGACCGGGTCATTGATCGCTCAAATGACTGGTCCTGTTTCCAGACCAGAATAGCCGGTACCGTGCTCTTTTCCAGGGTGTCCTTCACCAACTGGTAGAAGGAGTCGGACAGGAGCTCGTCGCCGCCCAGTTCATCCAGGATAATCAAAGTACCCGGTTTCTCAAGGAAACCTTTCACTTTGCGTTCAAAGAGATCCAGGTCAAAATGGCGGCCTTGACCGTCCACATTAAGAAAACAATCCCCGGTTGGAAAACTGGCCAGGTCATCGTGCCGGACAGTCAGAAAGCCTGTCCCCTGTTGATTGGCGGCAGGCACATGGACAAAGCCGATCCGGTTCTCGCTGCCGTCGACGTGCCGGATGGTCATGTAGCCGGACGGATCGGCACCCAGATCGTCGATCAGATGCTGGACGAAAGTCGATTTCCCGGAGCCGATGGCGCCGGTCACCAATAAACTGGCAACCTTGCGCCCGCTGCCATCGGTCAGCCGGGACCGGACATAAGCCAGAAGCTCCTGTTCCCCGGCCGGGTAGGAAAAAGTTACTTTCCTGGCGACTGCTTCACTCAAGGGCTAACCGCCTGACTGGAGCGTTCTGCGGGCTTCCAGCCTGCCTGCCCGCACCGCAATCATCTGTGCGGCAATGCTGATGGCAATCTCCTCCGGTGTTTCGCCCCCGATATCAAGGCCGATCGGAGAAACCGCGCGCTCAAGGTCTTTCTTGGTATGGCCACGCTCCATGAGGAGCCCATCGATGGTTTTCGTTTTATGGCGGCTGCCGATCACCCCGATGTAACGTGCCGGGGTTCTCAAGACCTGGTCTTCCACATCCAGGTCATTGCTGTGGCCACGGGTCATGATACAGACATAATCCTCAGGGCCAATGGTCACCGACTTGCTGATATCCTTCAAGTCGCACATTCTGACATCATAGGCACCGGGGAAGAGTGCGGGATCGGTGAACTCCTCCCTGTCATCCAGCACAACGACCGCGAAGTGCACCTTGGCCAGTACAGGTGTCAGCGCCTGGCCGACATGGC
>CAZGCS010000094.1:0-4390 GCA_964524395.1 uncultured Mageeibacillus sp. | reverse complement strand
TACTTAAACCTCCAAAATATTGTTGCTAAAAATTTAGCATGAAGCCACTTAATCTCATTTTTGGGTAAGGCTTCGATACCTATAGTACATCAATCCGCCCGTCCTTGTCACGTCACAGACTTGCTCATCCTTGTTTTCTCCTTCAGCTGACGGACGGCCTGTTTCCTTTGCCTGCTACAGATCCATGAGAAGCCGCTATCCCGCCAAATGGTGTGAGATTTGTTACATAAAGGAGCTGGTTCAGTTTCCCTGAAATTCCGGTATGGACTCTTTTTTCAAAAAAGCCCGCATGGCCTTTTTCTGATCCTCCGTCTCGAAACAGCGGCCGAAGGCGACCTCTTCCAAAGTCAAGCCTTCCGTCAGAGTCAGATCAAGACCCGCCATGACGGCCCGCTTGGCTTCCCGGATGGCGACGGGCGCCTTCCCGGCGATCGATCCGGCAAGCTCCCAGGCCCGGGAAGGAAGTTCTTCGGCCTCTGTCACTTCCTGAATAATGCCCAGGTCTTTTGCTTCACCGGCCTTGATCCGCCTGCCCGTCATGATCAGGTCGAGGGCAGTCGCAGGCCCGGCAAGCCTTGCCAGTCGCTGGGTACCGCCAAAACCGGGAGTGATGCCCAGGCCTGTTTCAGGGAAGGCGAAACTGGCTTTTTTTGAGGCGATGCGAAGGTCGCAGGCCAGAGCCAGCTCAAAGCCCCCGCCCAGGGCAAAACCATTGACTGCCGCAATGACAGGAACAGGAAATGAGCTCACCTGATTCATGACCCGGTTGCCGAAGCGGGCAAACATCTCCGCTTCTGTCCGGTCCATGTCCGCCATTTCTGCGATGTCGGCGCCGGCGACAAAGGCCTTGTCGCCGGCACCGGTGATGATCAGGGCACGGACCTGGTCGTCGCCGGCCAATTGGAACAGGGTGGTGGACAGTTGTTGCAACAGCACTTTGTTCAGGGCGTTGAGACCCTCAGGCCTGTCAATGGTCAACTGTACAACATGGTCTTTTCTGTCAAGTTTGATGCAGGTCATGATGCCCCCTTTCAACGCTCGACCAGCGCCGCGATGCCCATGCCGCCGCCAATGCATAGGGAGGCCAGCCCACGCTTTGCGCCTCTTTTTTCCATTTCATGAAGCAGGGTAACCAGGATACGGGCACCCGAGGCCCCGACGGGATGACCCAGGGCGATCGCCCCGCCGTTGACGTTGACCTTTTCCGGGTCGGCCTTCAATTCCTTCAGGACAGCCAGGGATTGCGCTGCGAAGGCTTCATTGAACTCGATCAGGTCTACGTCATTAAGTGTGAGCCCTGTCTTTTCGAGGATCTTTTTGGTCGCGTAATAGGGGCCCATACCCATGTAAGCGGGATCCAGACCGACGGAAACGCCTGCCTTGAGGGTGGCCATGGGCACCAGGCCCATCTGCTCCGCCTTTTCCCTGCTCATGACCACCATGGCCGCCGCGCCGTCATTGATACCGGATGCGTTGCCGGCCGTCACGGTGCCATCTTTTTTAAAAGCCGGGCGGAGTGTTGACATGCCCTCAATGGTGGCGCCATGACGCGGGTATTCGTCAAGATCGAAATCGTATTCCTTCTTTCTTTCCTTAATATGAACAGTAACAATTTCGTCTTTGAACTGATTCTGAGTTTGTGCCCGCTCAGTCCGCAGCTGACTTTCAAGAGCGTAGGCATCCTGTTCCTCACGTGTGATCTTATATTTCTCTGCCACATTCTCTGCGGTGATACCCATGTGGTAATTGCCGAAAACGTCCCAAAGGCCGTCCTTGACCATGCTGTCAACCAGGGTGCCGTCCCCCATGCGGTAGCCGTCGCGCGCCTTGTCAAGCAGGTAGGGTGCCGCCGACATATTTTCCGTTCCGCCTGCGACCACGATGTCTGCCTGGCCGCTTTCGATCAGGGCAGCTGCCAGGGTGACGGCCTTCAGGCCTGAGCCACAGACATTGTTGATGGTTGAGGCAGGTACTTCCTCCGGGATGCCTGCAGCCATGGCGGCCTGCCGGGCGACGTTTTGCCCCAGGCCGGCTGCCAGAATGCAGCCCATAAGAACTTCGTCCACATCTTCCGGTTTAATGCCGGCCCGCTTGACGGCCTCAGCGATCACTACCTCACCCAGTTTGGCGGCCGGAACACCGGCCAGCGTTCCCCCGAATTTTCCGATTGCCGTACGGCAGGCGCCCAGAATTACAATTTCTTTCATCATTCCCTCCCTGTCTGATATTTGTAAAAGCCTTCCCCCGATTTACGGCCAAGCTTCCCGGCCTTGACCATACGGTCGAGCAGAGGGCTTGGTTGATACTTGGGGTTTCCTGTTCCTTCCTGAATAATCTCCATGATGTTGCGGACGATATCGATCCCGATGAAGTCAGCCAGCTGGAGCGGGCCCATGGGATGGTTGGCACCCAGCCGCATGGCCTGATCGATGTCGTCACGCGACGCCACTTCCCGGTCAAGCAGATCCGCTGCCTCATTGATCAGAGGAATCAGGAGGCGGTTGACGATGAAGCCGGGGGACTCGGCGCAGAAGACCGGCTCTTTACCGATGGCGCGGACGATATCCGCCGTCCGGTCCATGGCTTCCTGCGACGTCTTTTGGCCGCGTATGATCTCCACCAGTTTCATGACGGGTGCCGGGTTGAAAAAGTGCATGCCGGCCAAGCTGGCTTCATGGTCGAGCCCCTGCGCGATTTTCGAAATTGAAAGCGATGATGTATTGGTCGCAAAAAGGCAGTCGGGGCGGCACAATTTGTCCAGCTTGCCGAAAAGTTCGCGCTTGGCCTCCAGATCCTCGAAAATCGCCTCGATGACCAGGTCGGCTTCTGCGGCATCCGGGATGGCTGTCGATCTGACCAGTTTCGACAACTGGCCCGCCACCTCTTCCGGTGACAGGCGGCCCTTGTCCTGTTGGCGTTTCAGTTGTTTTTCGATCATGGCATAGCCGCGGTCGACCAGGTCCGCCTCCCGGTCAAACATGATGGTCTGGTGACCGAACGACGCAAATACCTGCGCGATTCCCGCTCCCATGGTGCCGCATCCGGCAACAAATACTTTCATTGACAATCCTCCTTGCCTTGTTATCCGTGACTTGCTTCCCGCCGCCTGGCCAGTTCCGTCGCCATGTAGCCTGCCACATGGTTGGCGTACTTGCCGGGACCAAAGCCGGCGTCGCAACCTAATTCCTTGGCCAGCTCATGCGAAACCCGGGGTCCGCCGATGATGAGAAGAAAGTTCTTACGCAGCGATTCCGCCTCCAGAAGCTCGACCAGTTCCGCGATATTCCTGATGTGGACGTCTTTTTGCGTCACCGTCTGTGAGACCAGCATGACATCGGCATTAAAGCGGACAGCTTCCCGGATAAAGTCCTCGTTCTCCACCTGGCTGCCCAGGTTAAGCGCCTCAATCATGGCGTAACGCTCCAGGCCGAAGTGGCCGGCATATCCTTTCATGTTCATGATGGCATCAATACCTACCGTGTGCGCATCCGTCCCGGTACTTGCCCCGATCACCCGGATCTTGCGGCCCAGATGATCGCGGATGAACTGATCGATTTCCTCCATGGTCATGGCAGGGCTGTCCGGGGTTTCGACCTTGATCCGGTCGTAATTGATCCCCTGTTCAAAGGTTCCGTAGGCAATAATACGGGTGAAATTCTCGTCGAGCGGCTCATGCCAGGCGATCAGGGGTTGGGACAGACCCATGGCTGTCAAGATTGAACGGGCTGCCTCGACCGTCCGCTCACCATCTGGAACGGGAAGCGTAAAACTTAACTGGATCCGCCCGTCATCCATGGTATCGCCGTATGGCTTCAGGCGTGCAAGATCAGGCTTTGGGATCATTTTTCTGTTCCTCCACAAAAAGGTCGATAAAAGGATTGTGGTAGTGACCGCCCTTGGCAATGACACCATCCAGGCCCTTGCCGCCTTCGGGTCGTCTCTTGATTCCCGCAAAACGTCCGGCCTCGAGGGCACTGAACAGGCCGGCGTGGCGGATCGATTCGAGCAGATCGAGTGCCTTGCCAAGCACTTCTTCCGCGCGCCTTTCCATCATGCCACCCTCCTTGTACTCAATTTCGGATCCAAGTGTTTTCATGGCGCGCTTGATATAATCGGCACTGGCGATGGCATGGGCGCGGTCCGCCATGTGGGGCGTATGAATGGCCTCAGTCATCATGCCCAGAAGGAGAAACTGCTGGCCGGTCAGCACTCCCGCCACATTGAAGAGGGTGTCCTGCACATGGCCCTGAAAGATGTTACCGGTCATGTGCTTGGTTGGAGGCATGTATTTCAGGGGCGCGTCGGGAAAGATCTGGCGTGCCATCTGGGCCTGGGCCAGTTCGTAGACGAAGGAGTCGGGCAGGGCCGGATCCATCTCGAAGGCGTGACC
>CAZGCS010000093.1:805-4429 GCA_964524395.1 uncultured Mageeibacillus sp. | reverse complement strand
CAGAGATCAGGATGGGTGAAGTCGAATCCCGTTTCGCGGACATCATCTGGGACAATGAGCCCCTGCATTCCCGTGATCTGGTCAAGCTTTGTGAAGAGATTCTGGACTGGAACCGTTCCACCACCTACACGGTCCTTCGCAAGCTCAGTGACAGGGAGATCTTCAAAAATGAAAGGGGCATGGTCTCGTCCCTGATTTCCCGTAAAGAATTCCATGCCCTGCAAAGTGAGCAGTTCGTCGACAAAACTTTCGACGGTTCCCTGCCGGCCTTTATTGCCGCCTTTACCCGCCGCAAGGCTCTGTCAGCGGAAGAGGCTGACCAGATCCGGCGGATGATCGACCAGGCCGCCAAAAAGGATTAGGCCATGGCTGGTCTTTTTCTCAAATTCCTCAACATGAGCATCACGGCCGGCTGGCTGATCCTGGCTGTCACGGGCCTTCGCCTGCTTCTTAAAAAAGCGCCCAAGTGGCAGGTCTGCCTGCTTTGGTCAGTGGTGGGCATCCGTCTGGTCCTTCCCTTCTCCTTGAAGAGCACCTTAAGTCTTATTCCCAGTGGGCAAACGGTCAGCCCGGAGATTCTTTACGCTCCTGATCCGGGGATCCAAAGCGGCATTCCGGCCTTCAACAGCCTGGTCAATCCCATGATCAGGGAGTCTTTTTCTCCAGCAACCGGCGCCAGTGTCAACCCTCTGCAAATCTGGATCCAGGCGGCCGCTTATGTCTGGCTTGCCGGCATGGCCCTGCTCCTGCTTTACGCAGTTATCAGCCACGGGCGCTTGAAAAGAAAGGTCCGGGCCTCCATCCGTCTGAAAGACCAGGTTCTTATCTGCGATGAGATTGACACGCCTTTCATCCTGGGCCTGGTCAAGCCCCGGATCTACCTGCCGTCAGGCTTGGAAGTGGGTCAGCAGGCTCTGATCCTGGCCCATGAAGGCGCCCACCTGGAGCGGCGGGATCACTGGTGGAAGCCCCTGGGTTTCATCCTCCTTACTCTTTATTGGTTCAACCCCCTCTCCTGGCTGGCCTACATCCTGCTTTGCCGGGATATCGAGATGGCCTGCGATGAAAAGGTCATCCGGGATTTGGGCAAGGAGGGCCGGCTGGAATATTCCCAGACCCTGCTGGCCTCCAGCATTCCCCACCGGGCCATCATGGCCTGTCCCCTGGCTTTCGGGGAGGTGGCAGTCAAACAAAGGATCCGCTCCGTGCTCAATTACAAAAAACCGGCCTTCTGGATTATTATGCTGGCCCTGATCGCCTCAATTGTCCTGGCTGTCTGCTTCCTGACCAACCCTGAAGACCCGGTGCCATCCTCTCCAAGTGAATCGGAGACCCTGCCGGTGCCCGCAGCCCCCCTGGCTGTGGAATGGTTCAACTTCCTGGGTGTGGATGATCTGGCGGACTGGCCGGAGAACCTGGAGACCCGTCTGACCGAATTCCCGGGGGTTACCTTCCGATGGACCCACGGCGAGCTGGAGGCTGTTACGGAAGGGGGGACAGAGACAGTCATTTTGGGAATGCCCATCCACAATACTTTCTTCTGCGATTTGACGGGGGATGGCAAGCCCGACTTGTGCTCAACCATCAGCTTTGGTTCAGGGATCATGGACACCCATGTGGTGGTGGTGGATTTCGAAAACAGGATCCATTACCTGCTCTGGGATCGTGGTTTCCATGACTACGACCTATACCTTGAAGAGGATGTCCTCTTCGTGGCCATGCGTCCCCATATGAAAGATGAGATCCTGGAAAGCGGACCGCTGGCTCTCGAGAGAGGTCGGCTTACCATCAAGGGGCGTCTGGAACCCCTGCCGACAAGCGGGCAGGTCAAAGAGACGGATTACCAGGCCTTCACCTCGGAGGTTGGCTACACAGAGGCAGGCTACCAGGCCATGGTGGAAAGAGCTGAGAATCGCGACAGTCAAAGACAGTTTGGCAATGTGGAGCATCTGACACCCCTGGTAAAGCTGGAAAGCCGGTCAGACTTTGAAGCCTTCTACCGGGATCTGTCACCCTGTTTGGACTTTGACAGGAACGACGCGGTTTCGGACGTCTTTTCAAAACAGGCCAAAAAGTATACCGACGATTTCTTTTCCGACCACTCCCTCTTCATTGCCTACCTGAGCGCAGGCACTGATGCCGACCGCTTTGAGGTGAGGGATGTAGTCATTGACAGAGGGAAGCTGAACCTGGCCATCCGCCACATTCAGGCGGCGTCGGGCGACACGGTCATGGACGGATGGTTTCTGCTTGTAGAAATAAGGAAGGCGGAAGTGGCTAACTGTTCAGCCTATGATGCCTACGTCGCAGAATCCACCAGGACGGGTACGGAATCCATGGATCCGGGCGGGGGAAGCCATCCGGCTTACATCTATCTTTACGAGGGCCAGGATGCGATTGACAGGGCAACTTTACAGCTTTACGACAACGGTGATTTTCTCTTGACCCTCTCCCCCTTGAGCAGTTACCTGGGCTATGGCCGGTATGTCATGGAAGGCGATCTTCTGGTCTTGAAGACAGCGGACGGTCAATATACCTATGTTTTTAACAAGCGTTCCGATGGCTGGAGCCTTAGCGCCGACTTATCCTCGCCGGCCTATACCACTCTGTCCAGCATGACGGACGGAAGCCTCTTTCGCTTGACTGCCAGGTACTCTCAGGGCTTGGAAACAATCGGGGACTGGCTTGGAGCCTGGGGTCAGGAGAAAGTTGAAGTGAGATCCCTTCACCTGACCCTCTATCGCTATGATAACGACATCCCTGTCAAGCTGACCCGGAAAATGGTCAGGGGAGAGGAGCTGGAGGCTTTGTTTGAAGGTCTTTTGGACCTGGAAATTGCCGAAGTTAAAAATCCCGTCGATGTCATGGGTAAAAGCAACCGCCTGGAGTTACAGTTCTTCGACAAAATGAATCGAGCTTCTCTTTTTCTGGCCCTTCAGGTGCCGGACGAAGGGCCCGACAACTTGTATATCAATGGCAATTTCTTGCCCGCTGCTGAGGTCGTTCCTGAAAATACCTTCCTGTCCGTCGGTGCTGAGGGATGGGCCTTCTTCAAAGACCTCATGGAGAGCTTAGATTAGATCCGGACTGATCCATCCGGCCTGCTGACCCCAGGTCCGAAAGTCTGTGATCCGATCACTCCAGCTTGTGAGCCGTTTTGCCTGGATTTTTCAAGGATCTCGTATTTCTTCCGCCTCCGACTTTGATCAGGTAATTTTTCTCCAACATCTCTTTGAGCGTATTGATGGCATGGGTTGTCCCGACGCCCATTACACTTTCGACGTCTTTGCGTGTAATCTCTCTTGCCCTGGCAAAGAGATTGAGAACCGGTGCGAATCGTTCCTCTTCAATCATCCGGAGGGTATCCTCGATGACCAAACCAGCCGGTTGAGGAGGGGCAAAGGGCCGGCTCATATTTGGCAAGGTCACCTTGAAAGCACCTTCGACACTTTCGAAATGGGGTTGAAAATCTTCCTTCTCATAAGCGTTCAGGATTTTGCTGATCCCCGTTCCATAGGCTTCCACCAGCTTGAACCGATAGAACAAGGCCGCCAATTTTTCATTTCGGGATTGTGAAGCCCCGATCATGGCCGCTTCCAAAGACAGTCCGGGCACCAATCCGCC
>CAZGCS010000093.1:0-795 GCA_964524395.1 uncultured Mageeibacillus sp. | reverse complement strand
ATCTGAATAGAGATTGATCAGTGTGCTGCCGCTAAAAGAGTAATCCCTGTGAATAATCGCATTCAACAGGACTTCCCGGAGGGCGTCCTGGGGATAATCCCGTCTGTCCATCCTTAACAGGTCGTGAAAGGTCGCTCTGATGCCATTGTAAAAATCGATCAGCCGATAGGTATCCGCAAGTTGGGTCAGAAGGGACCCGGTCAATTCTTTCCGGTCTTTGAAGACCCCTTTGTCCTCCCCCTGGAAAACGGCGAACTTGATTGTGTGCCGGCATTGATCGGATACAAGCAATCCCAGATTAGTGTAGATCTTATCGGCTGTCATGAGCCCCAGATTTTGCATTTGAATTGCAGATAAGTCAAGGTTTCTATGATCCAATTCCTTGTTCAGGGAATGAAAAGTCAACTCCTGGTCCATGGAACGGTTGGACTCGTATGAATCCCCATCCGTCATTTTAATCAGGGAGCGGATTGAATCTTCCGAAGCGGGAGCGGATGATGTCCCGATTCTAAGGTAGACCCCGGAAGGTTTGAGTCCTTCTTCGGATAGATAGTAAGGACGTCTTGTGCCCTGTTGAACAGTCACTTTAATCAAAGACCTTCCGTCCTCTCTTAGGACCTCAATTTCTGTAAAGAGAGAGAATCAGGCCGTATACCGTCCCGGATGGCATTGGACAATTCTTCCATGACGAAATCAACCTCATCAAGGCCGATGATCCGTCCATCATCCGACACGCCAATGTAGAGGATGCCACCCTTTGAATTGGCAAAGGCGACGATCTCCTTCTTAATTCCA